>CACHMD010000001.1:0-191801 GCA_902580835.1 uncultured Pelagibacteraceae bacterium
TTAAATTCACAATTAATAGTGTTGATAATAATAAAATCACCACCTTGTTTGTTGATGAGGCAAAACCTTTTGTAAAAAGATATAAATTTATAAAGGGTTTCGATGAAGGATCACTCGATTTTTATAGTTCAAAAAAATCAAAAAAATCTGTTTCGCAAATAAAAATTTATGATTTCAAGTTAAAAGAGCTACCTTTATTGACAAAAATTCTTACCCTGGCATCCTTACAAGGTATTGCAGATATTTTATCTGGAGAAGGAATACGTTTCACAGAATTTGAGATGAACTTTAAGAATGAGGGTAATTTGATAACCATTGACGAAATTTATGCAATTGGTCCAGCAATATCTATTTTAATGGAGGGCTATGTTGAAAAAAACAAATTAATTAGTTTAAAGGGTACATTGGTGCCAGCCACAACAATTAATAATTTTATTGGTTCATTACCTGTGCTAGGTGAAATATTAGTTGGAAAAAAAACTGGTGAGGGAGTATTTGGAGTAAGTTTTAAGATCAAAGGACCTCCAAAAAATTTAAAAACTTCAGTTAATCCTGTTAAAACTTTAACACCCAGATTTATTACAAGAACATTGGAAAAAATTAAAAAGAATTAACCTAACTCAATCTTTAAATGTCTTTTTTTCCCCACTGAAAGTTTTAAATAATTTTGTCTGAACAATTCATGAGAAATAATTAGATTTTCTTGAGATATAATTTCATCATTAAGTTTTATTGCATTTCCTTTAATAAGACGTCTGATTTCACTCTTTGAATTTTCTAATTTAGATAATATCACGAGATCTATAATACTCATTTTATTTTCAATATCGGTTTTTTTAATTTTAATTGAAGGTAAATTTGAACCAAGCGAAGTTCCAGAGAAAGCTTCTTTTGCAGCTTGCTCTGAACTTTTAGCAGCTTTAAGACCATGAAGCATAGCAGTTGTCTCGTTAGCTAGCCTAATTTTAAGTTTATTAATGTTTTCATCCTTCATTTTATCAATTTCCTCAATATCTAAATCTGTAAACATTTTTAAAAATTTTATTACATCTCTGTCATCAATATTTCTCCAAAATTGCCAATAGTCATATGATGATAATAATTTTTCATCTAACCAAATAGCACCTGACTCAGTTTTTCCCATTTTTGCTCCTGAGGATAATGTAATTAGAGGGGTAGTTAAACCATAAGCTTGTTTACTAGAATATCTTTTTATAAGTTCTGTTCCATTGACAATGTTTCCCCATTGATCAGAACCCCCTATTTGTAAGGAACAATTCTCTTTTTTATTAAGTTCTAAAAAATCATAAGCTTGCAAAATCATATAATTAAATTCCATATAACTTAAAGATTGTTCTCTATCCAATCTAGTTTTAACACTTTCGAAAGTAAGCATTTTATTAATTGTAAAATGTTTTCCTATTTCTCTTAAAAATGAAATATAGTTTAAATTTTTAAGCCAGGAATAATTATTTACAAAAATAGGTTTTGTTTTTGGATCTTTATTATTTAAAAATTTTTTTAATATTTTTTCAATATTTTTTGTATTTTTATCAATTTCTTTTTCAGTTAAAATTTTCCTTGTTTTGTCCTTACCCGAGGGATCTCCAATTCTGGTAGTCCCTCCACCTAATAAGACAATCGGTCTGTGCCCATATTTCTGAAGAAGTCTAAGACACATAATTTGAAGCAAGCTTCCAACATGAAGACTTTCAGCAGTACAATCAAAACCTATGTAACCTCTAATTTTTTCTTTATTTATTAATTTGGATAATTCATTTTCATTCGTACATTGATAGAAGTAGCCCCTATCTTTAAATTCTTTTAAAAATTTATCCATAAGTCTATAGTTCCACAATATACATTATTTAATAAAAAAAAATAAGAATGGATAAGATTTATACAGCAATGGGTTTAATGAGTGGCACCTCATCAGATGGAGTAGATGTATCCATAATTAAGTCAGATGGTAATCAAGAATTTTCAATACTAATTGATAAATATTTTCAATATGATGAAGAATTAACTCAAAAAATACTAAAAATTAGGGATAAAATCTTAAGTCCAGATCATTTAACCAAATATCAAGTTGAAATCAAAGATTTAGAAAGAGAAATAACTTTATTTCATTTTAAGGCTGTTAATAAGAGCCTTGAATTATCAAAATCTGATGTTGATTTAATTGGTTTCCATGGTCAAACAATATTTCATGCTCCAGAAAAAAAAATTACAAAACAATTGGGTGATGGATTGCTACTATCTCAATTAACTAAAAAGAAAGTTATTTATGATTTTAGACAAAATGATTTAGAAAATGGGGGGCAGGGTGCTCCTCTAGCACCAATCTTTCATAATGCTTTAGCTAATGAATTAAATAAAAAATTTAATTTAGGTTTTCCAATGAATATTCTTAACATTGGAGGTATTTCTAATGTTACCTCTATAATAGAATGTAATAATTTGGGTTTAGAAGAAAAAATTTATGCCTGTGATATTGGACCTGGCAATTGTTTGATAGACGAATGGATGAGAAAAAATTCAAAAAAAGGGTACGACAAAGAAGGTTTAGTAGCAAGATCTGGAAAAACAGACAAATTAATTTTAAATCAAGCTTTGGACAATTTTACTGAACAATCTAATTTTGAAAAATCTTTAGATATTAAAAATTTTGATATTTTTTTTGCAAAAGGACTTTCATTAGATGATGGTGCTGCAACTATTACTGATTTCACCGCTAAATTAATTTCCAATGGAATGAATTTTATTCACAATAAGAATAATTCTCAAAAAAGTAAATGGTTAGTATGTGGGGGAGGAAGAAAAAATGAATATCTCTTAGAAAGTATAAAAAATAATTTTGATTATATAAATCTTAATTCAATTGATCAATATGGATTAGATGGAGACTTTATCGAGTCTCAAGCTTTTGCTTTTTTAGCGATAAGATCATTAAAAGGTATGCCTATTTCATTTCCAAATACGACTAGATGTACAAAATCGGTAACTGGTGGAGTTTTAGTCGAAAATTTTTAATACAAAGCTGTTTCTTTTTTAATGTATTTATCAAGAGACTTTGAAAGTGCATTCTCATTTTTTGAAAAAAAATGATTTGCTTCCGAGATTGATTGAAATTCAACTTTAATACCTTTTTGTGCACTTAATCTTTTATTTAGTTCATTGATATGTTCAACAGGCACCAATTCATCTTTTTTTCCATAAATCATTATCCCAGAAGTTGGACACGGAGACAAAAATGAAAAATCATAAACATTTGGTTGGGGAGAGATTGCGACAAATCTATTTATCTCTGGTCTCCTCATTAAAAGTTGCATAGCAATCAATGACCCAAAAGAAAAACCTGAAACCCAACACTGAGAATTATCAAAATTTTCTCTCTCTAACCAATCAAGAGCTGCTGCAGCATCTGCTAATTCACCTTGGCCATTATCAAATTCTCCATCACTCTTTCCTACACCTCTAAAATTTACTCTGCAAACTGAAAAATCATTTTCCATAAAAGTATGAAAAGTTTCTACAACAACTTTATTATTCATTGTCCCTCCATACTGAGGGTGTGGTTGTAAAACTAAAGCTATTGGTGAAGTGTTTTTTTTACTCTTATAATATTTGGCTTCAAGTCTACCTGCGGGTCCTGGAATAAATATTTCTAATATTTTATTTTCCATAATTGTTATTGATTATTATTCTCAAAAAAAAATTAGGTTTATCACAACTGCGTGACAAAATGTTAGCTTTTTTTTTACTATGATACTTGACTATTTTGGTCAGGTTTATATATACCCCAATAAAATAAGGAATTATGAGACTTACTTCTAAAGGCAGATATGCGGTAATGGCTTTAGTGGATCTGGCTAGATTTGACGGAATTAATCCAGTTTCTCTAAGGGATATATCTTTAAGACAAGGCATTTCGTTAGATTATTTAGAACAAATTTTTTCAAAATTGAGAAAAAAAGAAATTGTTCAAAGCGTTAGAGGAACTCAAGGTGGATACATTTTAAATAGGAAAGCAAAAGAAATAAAATTAACAAATATTTTTGATGCAGTAGATGAAAAAGTAAAAACTGTCCAATGTAAAAAAGAGTCAAAAAAAGGATGCAATGGTAAATCTACAAAATGTTTAACTCACAATCTTTGGGATGAACTTGAAACTCACATTAATAATTTTTTTGATAAAAAAAGTTTAGACGACTTAGTAAAAGAAAACTTTGAAAGAAGATTATAAAATGGGTACTAGAGAAAAAGATATAGAAAATTTAAAAGATTATAAATACGGTTTTACAACTGATATTGAAAATATTAGAGCACCAAAAGGTCTAAATGAAAATATAATCAAGTTTATTTCAAATATTAAAAAAGAGCCTAAATGGATGTTGGATTTTAGATTAAAAGCATTTGAAAGATTTAAGCTTCTCAAAGAACCTAACTGGCAAAAACCTAAGTATCCTAAAATTGATTATCAAGATTTATATTACTATTCGGCTCCGAAAAGCATGAAGGATAAACCTAAGAGCTTAGATGAATTAGATCCTAAACTTTTAGAAACTTATAATAAATTAGGAATTCCCCTTCAAGAGCAAGCAAGATTAAATGGAATAGCTGTAGATGCGGTATTTGATTCTGTTTCAGTAGCCACAACATTTAAAGGTGAATTAACAAAACATGGAATCATTTTTTGTTCAATGTCAGAAGCAATACAAAAACATCCTGATTTGGTAAAAAAATATTTAGGAACAGTAATTCCAACAACAGATCATTTTTTTGCGACATTAAACTCTGCTGTTTTTACCGATGGGTCATTTGTTTATATTCCTGAAGGTGTAAAGTGTCCAATGGAGCTCTCAACCTATTTCAGAATTAACGCATCAGAAACTGGTCAATTTGAAAGAACTTTAATTATTGCTGATAAAGGAAGTTACGTGAGTTATTTAGAGGGCTGTACTGCACCTATGAGAGATGAAAATCAATTACACGCTGCTAACGTTGAACTTATAGCTCTTGATGATGCTGAGATTAAATATTCAACTGTTCAAAACTGGTACCCGGGAGATGAAAATGGAAAAGGGGGAATTTATAATTTTGTAACTAAAAGAGGACTATGTAAGGGAAAAAATTCTAAGATTTCTTGGACACAGGTAGAGACAGGTTCTGCTATAACTTGGAAATACCCTAGTTGTATTTTAAAGGGTGATAACTCAATTGGAGAATTTTATTCAATAGCAATTACAAATAATCATCAAAAAGCAGATACTGGGACAAAGATGATCCACCTTGGTAAAAATACTAAAAGTAAAATAATTTCCAAAGGTATTAGTGCTGGATTTTCTGATATGACATATAGAGGATTAGTAGATATAAATTCAAAAGCAAAAAATTCTAGTAACTATACTCAATGTGACTCTCTTTTAATGGGAAATAAATGTGGAGCACACACTGTTCCTTATATAAAGAACAAAAATTTTGACTCAAATGTTGCTCATGAAGCAACAACGTCAAAAATAAGTGAGGAGCAATTGCACTATTGTCAACAAAGAGGATTAAATCCTGAGGAAGCTGTTGGGTTAATCGTTAATGGATTTTGCAAAGAAGTTCTTCAGCAATTACCAATGGAGTTTGCTGTAGAGGCACAAAAACTTGTTGGAATTAGTCTTGAAGGGAGCGTGGGTTAATGCTGAAAATTAATAACTTAAACGCAAATGTTGAAAAAAAGTCAATTTTAAAGGGATTTTCACTAAATATAAACCCAGGTGAAGTTCATGCAATAATGGGTCCTAATGGCTCTGGAAAAAGTACTTTATCTAATATTTTATCAGGAAAAAAAGGTTACGAGGTATCTGGAGAAATATTATTTGAAAATAAAAATTTATTTGAACTTGAAACTGAGGAAAGAGCGCACAAAGGTATATTTTTAGCCTTCCAATACCCTTTAGAAATTCCTGGGGTAAATACTAATATTTTTTTAAAGACTTCTCTAAATGCAATTAGAAAAGCTCGTGGACAAAAAGAACTTGATGCTATCGAGTTTTTAAAACTCGTAAAAGAAAAAGCTAAGGAACTTAAATTTGATGAAGAAAAACTTAATAGGCAATTAAATGTAGGCTTCTCTGGTGGAGAAAAGAAGAAAAACGAAATTCTACAAATGTCAATGCTGGCGCCAAAACTTTCAATTTTAGATGAAACAGATTCAGGTTTAGATATAGATGCTCTAAAAATAGTTGCAGATGGTGTAAACACATTAAGGAATAATGAAAATTCTTTTTTAATCATTACTCATTATCAAAGACTATTAGATTATATTAAGCCAGATTTCGTTCACGTTTTAATGAATGGAAGGATTATTAAATCAGGTGGGCCTGAACTTGCAGAAGAATTAGAAAAAAAAGGATATGAGAGTTTTAATTAGATGAAGGAACAATTAAAAATAGATTTTAACAAAATTCAAGAAGTTTCTAATTTTTCTAATAGAGATATTGAGATAAAAAAGTCTTACCTAAATAAATTTATTGAAAATGGTTTCCCAAATAGAAAACAAGAAAACTGGAAGTTTTTAGATATAAATCAAATAATTAGTAATAATATTTCAGATTTGAGCTTTTATAATGATTATTCAATTGAAAATAAGATTGATTCCTCAATTTTTATAGATGATTTAGAACATAATAAAATTATTTTTATTAATGGAAGAATTGAAAAAATTGACTTTAGTTATGAGGATAAAAAACAGATTGAAATAATTGAAGACTCTTACACAAATGATGAGTCTGAAAACAATAATTCATTAATTGATTTGAATATTGCATTAAGTAATAAACATTCTAAAATTTTAATTAAAAAAGGCTACTCATTTAAAAAACCCTTGATCATTTATCATTTAACCAATGAGAAAATGAAATCAAAGAATATTAATTTAAGATTAGATTTTGAGCTTGAACAAAACAGTACACTAAAGTTAATTGATTTCTTCAGTGATGAAAGTGAAAAAAATTTTATGAATATTTTTTACAATTTTAATTTGGATAAAGATGCGATTCTTAAAAATTATAAAATTGATAAGTCGTTGAATAAAAATTTAAAATATTCATTTAATAATATAAATCAAAAACAAAATAGTATTTCTGAAACTTTTATTTTTTCTGCAGGCTCAGACTATTTCAAAAATGAGATAAATTGTAATCTAAAAGGCGAATATTCTTCAGCATTTATAAATGGCATTTTTTCATTAGATGATAATAAACAGCACGAAATAAGAACTACTATAAATCATTTGGTTGAAAATACAAAAAGCTATCAGTTAATAAAAAGTGTGCTTGGAAAAAATACAAAGTCTGCTTATCAAGGAAGAATATATGTAGACTCAAAGGCTCAGAAAACAGATGGATATCAATTAAGTAAAGCAATTTTGTTAGACGAAACCTCAGAGTTTAACGCAAAACCTGAATTAGAAATTTATGCTGATGATGTTAAATGTTCTCATGGATCAGCATCTGGTAGTCTTGATGATAATTCAATTTTTTATTTAATGTCTAGAGGACTAAATTATAAACAAGCTAAAGGACTATTAATAAATGGTTTTTTGCTTGATGTAATCGAAAAGATTACTGACGCTGAAATTAAAGATTTATTAAAAAAAATGATTGGTTTAAAAAAATGAACATAGATAATATTAAAAAAGAGTTTCCTATCTTTGATGAAAAGATACAAAACAATGATCTAGTTTATTTGGACAGTGCTAATTCTTCTCAAAAACCTAAAGTTGTTATTGATAGAATAAATGAATTCTATACTAAAGAATTTTCAAATGTGGGCAGAAGTATTCATTATTTGGCAGTGGCAGCTACAAATTTATACGAAAATACACGATCTTCTGTCCAAAAATACATTAATGCAAAAGATAAAAATGAGATTGTATTTACTAAGGGTGCAACAGAAGCCCTCAATTTAGTTGCCAATACACTTGGCCAAAAGTATTTGAATGAAGGTGACGAAATTTTACTCACTGAGTTAGAGCATCATTCAAATTATGTACCATGGCACTATTTGAGAAAATCAAAAAATATAAAGATTAATTTTGCTGAAATAAATGAAGAGGGAGAAATTCCAATTGATAATATTGAAAAAAAAATTACGCCAAAAACAAAGGTGATTGCCATTAATCATCTATCGAATGTCACTGGTGCAATCCTACCAATCAAAGAGATTACTGAGCTTGCACACGCAAAAGATATAATTGTTGTTGTAGATGGATGTCAAGGTGCACCACATTTGAAACTTGATGTGCAAGATCTGGACTGTGATTTTTATGCAATTTCTTGTCATAAAATGTATGGACCGACTGGACTTGGAATTTTGTATGGAAAAAAAAAATGGCTTGAAGAATTACCACCTTATCAAGGTGGTGGTGGAATGATTAAAGAAGTTAAAAAAGATCGTATTACTTATGGTGATCTTCCAAATAAGTATGAAGCAGGCACTATGGCCACTGCACAGGTGATAGCTTTTGATAAGTCTATCAAATTTTTAGAAAGTATTGGGATTGAAAATATAATTAAACATGAAAAAGAATTAATAGAATATGGTCAAGAAATTTTAAAGAAGAATAATTCAGTAAAAATAATTGGCAATCCAAAAAATAAAGGCGGTGTAATATCGTTTACGATTGAAGGGGTACATCCACATGACATCGCGACAATACTTGACGAAGATGGTGTAGCTATTAGAGCTGGACACCATTGCTGTCAAATTTTACACGACAAACTCGAGATTCCTGCTAGCGCAAGAGCATCAGTAGGTGTCTATAATACTAAAAGTGATTTTGATCAATTAAATGAGTCTATAAACAAATGTAAAAAAATTTTTGATTTAAAATGAATTTAAAAGAATTATATCAAGAAATAATTTTAGAACATGGAAAAAATCCAAGGAATTTGAGGAAGACTGAGAATTTTAATAAAGATGCTAAAGGGAATAATCCTTTATGTGGGGATAATGTCCATGTTTATCTAAAATTGAATAATCAAAGAAAAGTTGAAGATATTTCTTTTGAAGGAAGTGGTTGTGCAATATCAATGGCTTCAGCTTCAATAATGACAGATTTGATTAAAGGCAAAAGTGACAATGAAGCAAAGGAGATTATAGATGATTTTCTGGGAATGATAAAAGAAAATCCTGAATTAAAATCTTCGATTTTAGAGGAGGATGATAAAACAAAACTAATGTGTCTATCAGGAGTAAAACAATATCCTATGAGAGTAAAATGTGCTACCTTATCATGGCATACTTTGATTTCTGCAATGGAAGATGATGGAAAGCAAGTGAGTACAGAAGATTAATATTATGGAAATAAAAGAAAAAATTATAAATGAAATTAGAAAAATTTATGATCCTGAGTTACCAGTTAATATTTATGAACTTGGTTTAATTTATGATATTCAGGTAAAAGGAAAAAAAGCTGAAATTAAAATGACTTTAACTACACCAAATTGTCCTGTTGCAGAGAGTTTACCAAAAGAAGTAAAAGAAGGAGCTATGCAAGTTGAGGAAATTGACGATGTTGATCTTCAACTAGTTTGGGAACCACCCTGGAATAAAGATATGATGTCAGATGCTGCTAAGTTGGAGTTAAATTTATAATGAATCCTATAATTAAATTAAGTGAAAATGCAGCAAATAGAATTAAAGAAATCATGTCTAGTGCCGAAAAAGATGCTTTAGGAGTGAGAGTTTCAGTTAAATCTGGAGGATGCGCAGGCATGTCATATGTAATGGAATATTCTAAAGAACTAAATCCGAATGATGAGGTAATTGAGGACAAAGGAGTTAAGGTTTTTATAGATTCTGCTGCAGTGATGTATTTATTAGGTACTGAAATGGATTACAAAAAAGAGGATTTTTCCTCAACTTTTGTGTTCAATAATCCCAATGAAACAGAGAGATGTGGTTGTGGGGAGTCCTTTAAAGTATAATAAAATTTAGTATCCCATAAGTTGCATAGCTGTATTGCTTAAAATGCATATCCAGTATATAATTGTTACATGAACGTTTTTGAATTTAGAAATTTATTAGCGTCTGAAGACAGAAAAGAAAAAAGAAAAAGCCTTCAAAGATCTTTAATCAAATCTGTTGAAACAGGAGCTAATGGAACTCAAGATTACGTTGTTAAAAAGGGTCCTGGCAAAAATAAGATTGCCACTACTAGACAATAATTTTTAACAACTATAATACATGTCGAACTCTATTGGGTGTGGTGTGTGTTCGAAATTATGTATTTCCTCAAATTTTAAAGCAATGTATGCATCTATCTGATCATCAGTGAAAACGTTACCTTGTTTTAAAAAATCTCTGTCCTTATCCAAACTTTCCATTGCTTCTCTTAATGAGCCACAAACAGTAGGTATTTTTTTAACTTCATTTTCAGATAAGGCATAAAGATCTTTATCGAAAGATTTACCTGGATCAATTTTATTCTTAATACCATCTAGTCCAGCCATAAGCATTGCTGCAAAAGTTAAGTATGGGTTTCCAGCTGCGTCACCAAATCTAATTTCACATCTCGCAGCCTTTTTACTGAGAGTAATAGGGATCCTACATGAAGCTGACCTGTTTCTTGCTGAGTAAGCTAATAACACTGGTGCTTCAAATCCTGGGATCAATCTTTTGTAACTATTGGTTGTTGCGTTTGAAAAAGCGTTTATAGCTTTTGCATGTTTTAAAATTCCACCAATATAGTGTAAAGCTAAATCAGATAAGCCAGCATATTTATCTCCTGAAAATAATGCTGTATTTCCTTTCCAAATTGATTGGTGCACGTGCATACCTGATCCATTATCACCTTTTACAGGTTTAGGCATAAAAGTTGCAGTTTTTCCAAATGAATGTGAAACCATATGAACCGCATATTTATATAATTGCAAGTTATCTGCTTGATCAACTAAAGTTCCAAAATACATTCCAAGTTCATGCTGACTTGGAGCAACTTCATGGTGATGTTTCTCAACCTTAATACCCATGTCTTTCATTGCTTTCAAATACTCACTTCTCATATCTTGTGCACTATCAACAGGAGGAACTGGGAAGTAACCACCTTTGATACCTGGTCTATGTCCCATATTTCCATTTTCATATTTTTTTCCAGTGTTGTAAGGGCCTTCAGTACTATCAATTTTGAAGCCAGTTTCATTCATGTCATTTTTAAATCTTACATCATCGAATACAAAAAACTCAGCTTCTGGACCAAAAAATGCTTTATCGCCAATTCCAGATTTTTTTAAATATGCCTCAGCTTTTTTTGCTGTTCCTCTAGGATCTCTCTCGTAAGGATCTTTTTTTATTGCATCCAAAATATCGCAAAAAATGTTTAATGTATTATGAGATGTAAATGGATCAACTACAGTTCTGCTTAAATCAGGCTTTAAAATCATGTCAGATTCATTAATAGCTTTCCAACCTGCAATTGAGGAGCCATCAAAGAAAATTCCATCGTTTAACATATCTTCGTCAACTACCTTAGTGTCCATTGTAACGTGTTGAAGTTTACCTCTAGGGTCAGTAAATCTTAGATCAACGTAATCGATCTCTTTGTCTTTAATAACTTTTAATACATTTTTTGCACTCATTATATCTCCTCTGTAATCTTGTGGGTTGTGATACCAAATAAAGACTGATAAATAATCCTCTTTTACTTAATAACACCTATGCATTTTTAACATAAGTGTATATTGAAAAGACTAAGAATACTAACAATTCAGAGTTGAATAATGACATTACTTGATAAAGAACCAGTTCGAAGAGTTGGAAGAATTATTAGAGAATTCGACCAGAATTTAAGTGTTAGTGTTTTAGAAACTTCAGCTAGAACTGCTTTAGAAGCCGCATCTTCTTTAGGGTGTGAGGTCGGAGCTATTGTTAAAAGCTTACTTTTTAAGACAGATAATAAGTTTACTTTATTTTTGGTTGCTGGAGATAAGAAAGCTTCCCTTAAAAAAATTAAAAAAAATATTAAATTTAATGATGTTTCGATGGCTACTGCTGAAGATGTAAAAAACATTACTGGTTATACTATTGGCGGTGTTTCACCAGTAGGCCATTTAGAAAATGTTGATATTTACATAGATAATTCTTTAAATAGGTTTGATTTTTTATTTGCTGCTGCAGGTCATCCAAATTGTATATTTAAAATCAATTTCTCAGATTTAAAGAAAATTACAAAAGGAACAATTGAAGATATTACCGAATGAGACAACCAAAACTATTAGATTATCTTTTATTAATTTTGTTAGCTTTAATATGGGCATCAGCTTTTTTTAATATCAAAATTGCAACCTATTCATTTGGACCAATTACCATTGCATTTTTAAGAGTGTTTTTTGGAGCAATACCAGTTTTGTTGCTTTGTTATTATAAAAAGATAAAGATCGAAGCTTTTTCAAAAGATTGGTATTGGTTCGCAATGATAGGATTTATAAATCTAGTAGCCCCTTTTTTTTTAATTGCCTACGGCGTGCAATCAGTTCAAAGTAATTTGGCTGCGATATTGATGTCAACTACACCATTAAGTTCAACTGTGCTTGGTCATTTTTATACAAAGAATGAGAAATTCAATTTTATCAAAACAATAGGAATCTTAATTGGTTTTTCTGGAATACTTTATTTATTTTCTGATAATATTTTGATTAATGAAAATAATTTTTTTTCCGCAATACTAATTCTATTAGGCTCAACTTGTTATGTAATAGGTGGTGTTCTAACCTTAAAAATTAGTAAGAAAAAAAATGAAAATGTAACTGGCTCAATACTGGTTTGGGCAGTTTTGATTTTGATACCTATTGCAAGTATTGTTGAACAACCATGGAATGTCTCGCCAAGGTTAGATTCTACAATATCCGTGATATATCTTGGCTTAGTTTCTACTGGAATTGCATGGTTATTGAGATTTAGAATTTTAGTTAATAATGGACTGATATTTCAGTCACAAGTTTCATATTTAATTCCAATTTTCGGAACGATCTTGAGTTATATTTTCCTGAAGGAATTGATCACTTTCAAAATTTTGATATCTCTAATTGCAGTATCAGTAGGAATTTATTTTGTGAGAAAAGCAGACAATAAAATTAGTAAAATAAAGCTCGATTAATACAATTCTTAGTTGAAAACATTATTGACCCATTTACATCATTCCCAAAAAGGTCTTTAATTAATTTATATAAATAACAAGAGGAGAAAAAAATGAGTGCAGAAGCAATGAAAGTGTCATCTGTATTAGATACTTCTCATTTAAAGGTTAAATTTCCGTTCAAAGCAAAATATGGAAACTACATAAATGGAAAATTTGTAGAACCAAAATCAGGCAAGTATTTTGATAATGTTAGCCCGATCTCAAATGAGAAAATCTGTTCAGTTGCACGATCAGACGAAAAAGACGTGGAAGCAGCATTAGATGCGGCTCACGCAGCTTTCCCTGAGTGGGGAAAAACAGATATCACTACGCGATCAAATATATTGTACAAAATCGCTGATGTGTTGGAAAAAAATCTAAACTTACTCGCAACAGCTGAATGTTTAGATAATGGAAAACCAATAAGAGAGTGTATGGCAGCAGATTTACCTTTGGTTATTGATCATTGGAGATATTTTGCTGGTGTGATTAGAGCAGAAGAGGGTTCAATCGCTGAAATAGCAAATAATCAATACTCATACAATTTTCATGAACCATTAGGTGTAGTTGGTCAGATAGTTCCGTGGAATTTCCCATTATTAATGGCGACATGGAAATTAGCTCCAGCTTTAGCAGCAGGAAATTGCTCAGTTTTAAAACCTGCAGAGCAAACGCCAGCATCCATAATGGTGATGATGGAACTTATTGGGGATTTATTACCTCCAGGAGTTGTCAACATTGTTAGTGGTTTTGGATTAGAAGCAGGTAAGCCTTTAGCATCATCAAAAAGAGTTGCTAAAGTTGCATTTACTGGTGAAACTACAACAGGAAGATTGATAATGCAGTATGCTGCACAAAACATAATTCCAATTACTTTGGAGTTAGGTGGAAAATCTCCAAACATTTTCTTTGAGGATATCATGGATAAAGATGATGATTTCTTTGATAAATGTATTGAGGGTTTTGTAATGTTCAATCTAAACCAAGGTGAGGTTTGTACTTGTCCAAGTAGAGCTTTAGTTCAAGAGTCAATCTATGATAAATTCATGGAAAGAGCTATAGCTAGAACAAAAGCTGTTGTTCAAGACAATCCTTTGAAAATGGAAACCATGATTGGAGCACAGGCATCAGTAGAGCAGATGGAAAAGATTAAATCTTATCTTGAGCTTGGAAAAAAAGAGGGTGCTAAAGTTCTAACAGGGGGAAGTGTTGCTAAACTTAATAGTGGGTTGGAAAAAGGTAATTACATTCAACCGACTGTTTTTGAGGCAAAAAATGACATGCGAATTTCTCAAGAAGAGATCTTCGGACCAGTTGTATCTGTGATTAAATTTAAAGATGAAGCAGAGGCATTGAAAATTGCTAATGATACTCTTTATGGTTTAGGAGCGGCTGTATGGACTAGAAATGGAAATATCGCTCACAGAATGGGTAGAGCGATACAAGCAGGGATAGTATGGACTAATTGTTATCATGCTTACCCAGCTCACTCACCATTTGGTGGATACAAACAATCTGGAGTTGGTAGAGAAACTCACAAAATGATGCTTAATCATTACAGGCAGAATAAGAATCTTCATGTTTCTTATGCTGAGAAAAAATTAGGCTTCTTTTAATCAAATAATATATACTGGTCCATGATTCGATATCATGGGCCAGAGAAAAAATATGAAAGTATCTGCAACACATTCGGCACTTAGTTTATTATCTGAACTTAAAGAAAAATATGGTGAAAAGTTAATGTTTCATCAATCAGGTGGATGTTGTGATGGGAGTGCACCTATGTGTTTCCAAGAGGGTGAATTTCCATTGGGAGACAATGATATTAAACTTGGAGAAATAGGTGGAGTTCCATTTTATATGAATGGTGATCAATATGAAAAATGGAAACATACTGATCTTACTATAGATGCCGTAAAGGGCATTGGTGGAATGTTTTCATTAGATAATGGAACTGGAAGAAGATTTTTGACTAAATCTGAAATATGTCTAGTAGTGGATAACGATAATCCAAATCATTAAATAATCTTTAAATTTTAACTAAAATGGCTATTAATCTTAGTTCCCAAAAAATAATTAAAGAATGGATTGATTATAATGATCACATGAATGTTTCTTACTATCTTTTAATTTTTGATAAATATGGTGCAGATACGTTAAATGATATTTTTAAAATGGGAGAACATTCAGCAAAAACAACAGGTAAAAGCACTATGATTGTTGAATCAAATATTACTTATAATCAAGAATTAAAAGTTAACGATGAAGTAGATATTAATTTAATTTTTTTCGATCATGATAAAAAAAGACTTCAATATAAAATGGAGATGATCCATAAGGAGAAAAAATATTTAGCATCGACCATCGAAATCTTAGCTTTATATGTTGATTTAAATACAAGAAAAGTTTCTGAATTTGAGGCTGAAAAAATCAAAATAATGGACGATTATATAAAAAAAAACTCTTCAAATTTTAAAAGTGAAAATTTGAAATTCTCAAATAAATTAAAAAAAAATTAATATAACTTCCAGTCCGCTACTGGAAGTTATATATAAAATTACTGACCGGGTGCTTTATAACCAATTTTACTTGCTTTTGATGTAGCTTTAGTAAAATCAATAGCCTCTAACATTGTTAAGTTTTTAACTGCACCAGATCCCTCAACAACTAATTTAATTGCTGCAAAATCATCAAAACTTGGCATTTCTGCTACAACAACAAAATCATATGAACCTCTTACAATATCCATGCTATGCATAGTTCCGCCCATTGCTTTTGTTAATTGTTCCACTACAGCTTTTCTATCACTTGTTGGATCTTTTAAAAATCCTTGAAAAGCTTTTTCAGTGTAGTTTCCCATTATATATGCTTTCATATAAACTCCTTTTTTTGTTGTTAGTGTATCATCTAAACTTGTTAAATTAATGTGTAAAAATTACATAGTAGACACAACCTGCAGTAATGTTAGATTAAATGATGTACGAAAAATTTGGTCAATTCATTGATGGAAAATGGTGTCAATCCTCTGACAAATCTACATACGAAGTAATTAATCCAGCTAATGAGGAAACTTTAGGTCACGCATCTAAAGCTACATCAAAAGATGTTGATAGAGCATTAAAATCTGCTGAAAAAGGTTTGCAGGTTTGGAAAAAAACACCTCCTTGGCAAAGGTCATACATCATAAGACGTATTGCCGATAAGATAAGAGAGAAACAAGATGTTTTAGCGAAATGGATGACATTAGAAGTTGGCAAACCTTTTGTAGAAGCTAAGGGTGAGGTAAATGGAGCTGCGGATATTTTTGAGTGGAACGCAGAAGAAACTAAAAGAATTTACGGTCAAACAGTTGAAAGTAGATTTGAAGATACTAGAGTACATGTTTATTACCAACCAGTAGGTGTTGTAGCTGCATTATCTCCTTGGAATTTTCCAGCAGTTCTGTCTGCAAGAAAAATTTCTACAGCTTTAGCAGCTGGTTGTTCCGTAATAATTAAACCAGATGTGATAACTCCAGGAGTTGTAATGGAAATGGTAAATATTTGTAGTGAATGTGGTGTGCCACCAGGTGTAGTAAATCTTTTATCAGGAGATCCTCCTAGTATCGCTCAACAATTAATAGCATCTGATATTATAAAAAAGATTTCAATAACTGGCTCATCAAGAGTTGGAAAATTAATTTTAAAACAAGCAGCTGATAAAGTTCAGAGAGTGACAATGGAGTTAAGTGGTCATTCTCCATTTATAGTTTTTGATGATGCTGATATTAAAAAAGCTACAGATATGGCAATCGCAGCAAAATTCAGAAATAATGGTCAAGTTTGTATTTCACCTAACAGATTCTACATTCAGGAAAGTAAAAAAGAGGAATTTATAAAATTATTTATAGAGAAAACAAAAAAACTTAAAATTGGTAATGGAATGGATCCATCTACACAATTAGGCCCATTAACAACTAAGAAAAGATTAAATGAAATTGAGGAATTGGTTGAAAAAACTAAGCAAGAAGGTGCAAAAGTTTTATTAGGAGGAAAAAAACCAGCTGGATTTAATAAAGGTTTTTTTTATGAGCCAACTGTCTTTGATCATGTCAAAGACGATTTTACAATAATGAAACAAGAACCATTTGGACCACTTGTACCCATGTTATCTTTTAAATCTTTTGATGAAGTTATAGAAAGAGCAAATAATCACGAGCTAGGTCTTTCAAGTTATATTTGCACAAATTCAATGGAAAAAGCACATAAAGCATCTGAATTAATGGAAACAGGAACAGTTGCAGTTAATACTCCCCTAGTTGCAATTGCAGAAGCTCCTTTTGGTGGTATAAAACAAGCTGGCTATGGTAGGGAAGGTGGATCAATGGCTATTAAAGATTATTTAAATGTAAAATATACTCATTTGGGTTTAAAAGGTTAGACTTATGAAATTATTACGAATAGGCGTAAAAGGAAAAGAGAAACCTGCAGTAATTGACGATCAAAATAATTACAAAGACTTATCATCAGTTATTGAGGATTTTAATCCAAAAACTTTAAATTTTGAAAGTTTAAAAAAAATAAAAAACACAGATTTATCAAAGTTACCAACTATTGACTCAAATCAAAGAATAGGTGCGTGTGTCTCAAAACCTTCCAAGTTTATTGGAATAGGCTTAAACTTTAAAGATCATGCTGAGGAACAAAATTTACCAATTCCAAAAGAACCAATTATTTTTTCAAAGTTTACAAGTTGTATTACAGGACCAAATGATCCAATAGTTGTACCAAAAGGATCTAATCATACTGATTGGGAAGTTGAAATTGGTTTTGTAATTGGAAAAAAAGCTATTAATGTCAGTATTGAAAACGCCTTAGATCATGTCCTTGGTTTTTTTCTAGTTAATGATGTGAGTGAAAGAGATTTTCAAAAAAATAGAGGTTTAACATGGGATAAAGGAAAGGGTTTTGATACTTTCGGTCCAATAGGCCCATTCATAGTTACTACAGATGAATTACCAGACTATCAAAATTTAGATATGTTTTTAGATGTAAATGGAAAAAGGATGCAAACTGGAAATACAAGTAAAATGATTTTTGATATTAAAACTTTAGTTTCTTATATGAGTTCGTGTATGAGTTTACACCCTGGTGATATTTGTTGTACTGGGACACCCCCAGGTGTTGGAGAAAATATGAAACCACCTCATTTTTTAAAAGGTGGAGAGGAAGTAGTTTTAGGTATAGATAAACTTGGTACTCAAAAACACCAGGTTGTTCCTTACAAGGAATAATATAAATTTTATTTATTAGATGTTAGAGATATTTATTGCTTTAGGTGCGGGTTTGATTAGTTTTTTATCCCCATGTGTATTACCATTAATACCTGGTTATATCTCTTATATTTCTGGCACTTCACTAAATGAATTAATAGAAAAGAAAAATATAAATTTAATTCCTATCATTCTTTTCACAATTGGTTTTTCAATTGTTTTTATTATTTTTGGTGCCGCTTCAACTTTTTTAGGCCAAGTATTACTACAAAATTCAAATGAATTAAGAATTGGTGCTGGATTAGTTATCTGTATTTTATCTTTACATTTAATTGGAATTATAAATTTAAAATTTTTGAATTATGAAAAAAGACTTCACACAAATAGTAACACTAATTTTTTTAGCCCAATATTAATCGGTATGGCTTTTGCTTTTGGTTGGACACCATGCATAGGCCCTATTCTTGGATCAATCTTAGCACTTGCCTCAACAGAAGAGAGTATCAATAGAGGTATAATACTTTTATCATTTTACTCTTTAGGTCTTGCTTTACCATTTATTCTGTCAGGTTATTTAATTCAAAAATTTTTAATTTTTTCAAAAAATTTCAAAAAGAACATTAATTTAATTTCAAAAATTGGTGGTGTAATATTATTAATTACCGGTATATTAATATTAACAAATCAATTACAAGCATTAGGTTATTATTTACTTAATATATTTCCTTTTTTGCAAAATTTTGGATGATTGTTTATGAAGATTTATCAAATTGACTCAAGCGCTAGAAAAGAGGGTTCGACCTCAAGAGCTTTAGCTAAAAAGTTACTTGAAAAAATAAAAAAACCTGAAGATGAAGTTATTTATAGAGATTTAAATGAAGAGATGGTTTTTGTGAGTGGTTTAACAGAATCTGGAATGAATATTGATGAAAAAGATCAAAATGAAAATCACAAAAAAATGTTTGAGCTCTCTAATCAACTTGTAAAAGAACTTAAAGAGAGTGATATTTTAATTATTTCAGCACCAATTTATAATTATGGTCCTCCTGCAACTTTAAAAGCTTGGTCGGATTTGGCCGCAAGAATTGGAGAAACATTTAAATTTAAACCTAATGGCAGAAGAGAAGGTTTGTTAAAAAATAAAAAAGCTTATTTAGTAATTACATCAGGAGGTACTAAGTTAAATAGTAATGAAGACTTTTTAACTCCTTGGTTGAAATTTATTTTAAATTTCTTTGGTATAGAAAAAGTTGAGACAATCAGTGCGGATCAAATGGCTCTAGATTATGAAAAATCAATTAAAGATGCTCACGCACAAATTGATAAAATAAAATTATAATTAATTTAATTTAACTTCGAAATTTTGATTTGTTCTTTTCTTAATCAATAAAATAAATTAATATACTTATAGGGGTGTCTTAACAGACTGAGATTAAACCCTATGAACCTGTCCGGTAATTCAGAAAGGGAACAATGGATAAAACATATTTTTTAACACAATCAACCGCATTATCTTTAGTAATTGTTATATGTTTAATTTTTTTATCATTTGGAATTTATTATTCTAAAAACTATCAAGGATTAAAAAATTATCTAACTGCAAATAGAAATATCGGATTTCTCTCATTAACAACAAGTTTGACTGCGTCTGCACTAGGAGCCTGGATTCTTTTTGGTCCTGCTTCAGCTGCAACTTGGGGAGGCTTAGGTGCGGTAATTGGATATTCCCTCGGGACAGCTTTTCCAATGTTTTTTTTTATATATCTTGGAAAAAAAATTAGAAAAGAGTTTCCTCAAGGTTCCACGCTCATTGAATTTTTAAGAAAAAAATTTGGTAAAAGTTTATTTAAACTTATTTTACTGATGACAATTTTTTATATGTTTATTTTCTTATGTGCTGAAGTTACAGCGGTTGCAGTTTTGATTAACTATATTTCAGGTACTGAACTTTGGTTCACTGCTTTAATTGTGCTATTGTGTACTTTAACTTATAGTTTATATGGTGGATTAAAAGCTTCAATATTGACTGATAACATTCAAATGTTTGTCATTGGTTCATTATTATTGATTTCTTTAATATATATTTTGTCTTTCACAGGATCAAAATTTTCATTTGATTTTGTAAAAGAAAAAAACCCACATCTTTTAAGCGGATCTTATTTGCCTGGTTATACTTCTGGTTTAACTTTTTTTATTGCTGTAGCAGCAACAAATCTATTTCACCAAGGTAATTGGCAACGTGTTTATGCAGCAAAAGATTATAAAACTTTAAAAAAAAGTTTGATTTTATCTTTTTTGATAATTGTACCGATTGTTTTTTTTATGGGTTTTACTGGACTTGTTGGTTTTTCACTCAATTCATCAGTAAGGCCCGATCTAAGTTTTTTTTATTTGTTACTAAATGAACAAGCAATGTTTTTATCGATAGTAATTATTATTTTAGGTCTAGCATTAACTATCTCAACCGTAGATACTTTAATTAATGCAATATCAAGTTTAATTATAGTCGATGGTAAAGCTACATTTGAATTTAAAAAAAAGACTAATTATTTAAATTTTTCAAAATATATAATTGTATTTTTATCTGTAATAACTTTTGTAGTTGCATCCTATGGCCTTGATATTTTGTATTTGTTTTTACTGGCTGACTTATTTTGTTGTGCGTTCGTGATAACTGTCTTTTATAGTTTTTATAATAAGATTGATGAAAAAACCGCATATATATCAATCATTATTGGGTTTATAGCTGGATTTTTATTATTTCCTTCACCAGATTTGTCAAAGAGTTTGTTAGTTGGAATATTGTTATCAAAAGAAATATTTAGTCCATTTATATCCCAATCATTATTATTTTTGTCTTTTATCATCGCAACTTTTTTACCTTTATTGGTTCTTAAAGCTAAAAAGATCAAATTTTAGTTGATTGTATTAAGTGAATTAATAGTTATATAACTGACCGAATGTCAGAAAATCAAATAGTAATTAATAATCTCTCAAAAGTATATGATAACGGCTTTAATGCTCTAAAAAATATAAACCTCAATATCAAAAAAGGAGAAATTTTTGCGATGCTTGGACCGAATGGTGCAGGTAAAACTACTTTGATTAGCATTATTTGTGGTATTGTAAAACCATCATCAGGAAAAGTTACAGTTGAAGACTTTGATATCATTGAGGATTATAGGGAAACAAGATCACGTATAGGACTCGTTCCTCAAGAATTAACTTTAGAGCAATTTGAAACTGTTTTTAATAACGTTTCTTATTCAAGAGGTTTGTATGGAAAAAAACCTGATCCTAAGCATATTGAAAAAATCTTGAAACAACTCAGTCTTTGGGACAAAAAAGATTTAATCTTGCGAAAATTATCAGGTGGAATGAAAAGAAGAGTTTTAATCGCTAAAGCATTATCTCATGAGCCAAAAATTTTATTTTTAGACGAACCTACTGCTGGTGTCGATGTTGAATTAAGACAGGAGATGTGGAAGGTGGTAAAATCATTGAGAGAAATAGGTGTTACAATTATTTTAACAACTCATTACATTGAAGAGGCTGAGGAGATTGCTGATCGAGTAGGGGTTATTAATCAGGGAGAAATTATTATTGTTGAACAAAAAAAAGAATTAATTAAAAAAATGGGCCATAAAGTTTTATCTGTTGAATTACAAGAGGAAGTTAAAGATATTCCTGACTCATTAAAAAAATATAATTTGATTATTGGAAGTAATAAAATGTCTTTAGCATATACTTATAATTTAAAAGAAAAACAGACTGGGATTACAAATCTTTTACAAGATATTAAAGATTCTGGTTTAAAACTTAAGGATCTTAAAACCGAACAAAGTAATTTAGAAAAAATATTTGTAACTTTAGTAAAGGAAAATAATGAAAATTAATTATTATGGATTTAAAGCTATTTATTTTCATGAAATGGATAGATTTAGACGAACTTTAGGTCAATCTCTTTTATCACCAGTAATTTCAACATCATTATATTTTATTGTTTTTGGTTCTGTGATTGGTGGTTATGTCCAAAAAATTGATGGTATCAGTTACGGATCATTTATAGTTCCAGGATTGCTGATGCTAACTTTGTTAACTCAATCCATAAGTAATACTTCTTTCGGAATATTTTTTCCAAAATTTAATGGGACTATTTACGAGATTTTAGCTGCACCTATATCCGCTTATGAAATTGTGCTAGCATTTGTAAGTGCAGGAGCTACCAAAACACTGATTGTTGGTTTTGTAATTTTTTTGACTGCACAATTTTTTGCTGATGTACAAGTTCAATATCCATTGCTAATGATTTTTTTATTAATTCTTGTTTCTTTCACATTTGCATTATTTGGATTTTTAGTTGGTTTAGTTAGTAAGGACTTTGAACAGATGTCAATAATCCCATCTTTTGTGATAACACCAATGGTATTTTTAGGTGGAAGTCTTTATTCATTAGATATGTTACCTGAATTTTGGCAAGTGGTTACTTATTTTAATCCAGTTGTTTACTTAATTAGTAGCCTTAGATACTCTTTCTATGGCATATCAGATTTTAATATTTGGATAAGTGTGGGTTTAATGGTGTTATTTTTGTCAATTTGCGTGATTGTTGTCTCTATATTACTTAAAAAAGGTTACAGCATAAAGTCTTAAAAGATTATTTAAAAATTTTTTTGAGTTTTTTGAGGTTGTCTAAATTGTCAACTGTGTACCATTTTTTTGGCATTACATCAGAAACATATAATTGTCTGATTTTAATTAGTTTTTTCCAGAGAATATTAAAGTCATCAGTTGGTTTAATTTTATCGTTTATCTTTTTTGGATTTAATATTTGAATACCGGTGCAGTAAATATCAGATTTTTGTGTTCTTGAGAGTTTTTTAACAATATTTTTTCTTCTAAAAATAAAATCTCCCACTAATCCTTTAATTGGTTTTGTTGGAATTAACATGCATAGTGGCTGGCCTTTTTTATAATAATCTCTCTCAAGTTTTTTAAAATCAATGTTAGTGACGTTGTCGCAAGTTAAGACATAAATTGGAGAGTTAAATGATTTAAATATAGAGTTGAATATCCACCAAGAATTACCTTTTTTATCTGTATTTATTATTGATGAAACTTTTTCTTCTATTAAATGTTTAGCTAAAATAGGCCCTTTATAACCAACTGAAATATGAACAAAATTTATATATTTTTTCAGTCTTTTGATGCCTCTTGCTATTAATGAAGTTTGTTTAAATTTAACTAAACCTTTAGGTATTTTTTTGGTAAGTGGCATTAATCTTGTTCCACGTCCAGCTGCCATTATAAAAGCATGATTTATTTTTCTATAAGTCATTAGATTTCAGACCAAACTTGATAATTTTTTCAATTTCAGACTGCGCTAATCTCTTTGCATTTTCAGAAGACACTATTTCTTTTAGTGGTTTTTTTAAAAGATTATTAAAATCTATTACAAAATATTTTCTATTCTTAATTTTCATCTCTTTGGCATATTTTAACTCGTCCTCACCAATTAGATATTCATCTTGTCGATCACCTTTTCTAGATTGAATTATTTTATATTTACCACCAAATTTTTTTGTCCAAACTTTTAAGAAATCGATCATTTTTGCAGATTTCATTTCGGCTGAAAGAATTTTTCCATTTAATTTATTTTTAAGTTTTAGAGCCTGATCAATTAAACTTACAGCTTCATTGACTGAGAAAAAAAATCGTCTCATATAAGGACCAGTGGTAAGTATAGTCTTATTTTTTTTATACATTTGTTTCCAAATTGGTAGAACAGATCCAGTAGACCATGTTACATTACCATATCTCACGCAAATAAATTTAGTTTTACTGTAAGATTTTATTGATGAAAAAAGTCTTTCCATACAAGATTTACTTAAACCATAAATATTCTTGATTGGCGGTGATGCTTTGTCAGTTGAAACACCTATAACCGTCGGAACTTTTTTGTTTATACAAGCTCTTACAATATTAGTAGATCCAAGTATATTTATATCAATACATTCAAATGGAAATTTTTCTGATAAGTCGACAAATTTTGTTGCTGCAGCATGAATTACGATATCAGGTTTAGTATAATTTAAACAATCATGTACCGACTCAATACTAGAAACATCTAAAGGTACTACTTCACAATTCGTTAAATTCTTTACTAAGAAATTTTGTTTATTATTACGAGCGCCAAGAAAAACTTTATATTTTTTCTTATAAAAATTAGCTAAATTTCTTCCTAGATAACCAGTACCACCCGTTATTAGAATTTTTTTCATTATTAAATGTTATAAATATGTTTATAATTTTAAAATAAATAATGTCTATATCTATTCATATACCTTTTTACAATCCAAATCCCGAAAAAAAAGAAGGTTATAGAAATTTAAGACGTTTTGATTATCTTGAAGAAAATGTAATCAATCTAAAAACACTTTCAATTAAAAATGATATTTTTATTCACACGCATAATGATTTTTTGGATGATAAAAATTTAAATGCTAAAATTATCAAACATCGAATAACTGATAGTGACCTGAATAAAGGGTATTTAACATGGAAGTGTAGATCATTAATGGAAGAACAAAAGAATGACTATGAATACTTTACTTACTTAGAGCACGATATTAAGTTCTCAGAAGTTAATCTACAATATTGGCTGAAATATCAAGATTTATTAGCAAATAAAGGGTTTCATTTAGGTTTTTTCATATATGAAATGAATAACAAAACTAATCAAAAGCATAGTATTCATATTTCGAAAAAATTAGACAAATTTTTTGAAATTGAGGGTCAAAATTTTATCGTTAATGACTTAGAAAATTATTGTTGTTTCTGGATCTATACAAAAAAACAATTTGAAACTTTTTTAAAATCCAAATGGTGGTCATTCGAAAAAAGAGCACATAACTTTAGACATAATTATGGTATTACAGAGAGATCATCAATTGGTTTCCATGCTCTTAGCATGAATTATTTCAAAGCAACTTTAATTCCTGAAAAAAATAATCAACCACACCCAGATTCTTTTATTGAACACATGACGAATAATTATTTTGAAAAATTTCCTGAAATAGAAAAAAAGCATTATTTTGATATTAGGGGTGCCTGCAAGTTTCAAATTAATGAAATTATCATTGAGCCAGAAAATAGAAGAAAAATGACTGATAATTTCATTTCAAATAAATTAATTAAAAATCTTTTTTGGAAATTTAGATTTATCACCAGAAAATTTAACTGACCCATTTCTGGGCCAGTTAATAGACTAATATATAAGAGGAATTGTTTTATTAGAATTGTTCTGACTCGGTTGAGCCATCCATTGCTGTAGTTGAACTCTTTCCACTACTTATTGTATTTGAAACAGCATCAAAATAAGATGTACCTACTTCTCTTTGGTGTTTTACACTTGTGTAACCATCTTTTTCACGAGCAAATTCTTGTTGTTGAATCTTAGAATAAGCAGCCATACCTTCTTTTTTGTATTTTTCTGCTAATTCAAAAATTGCGATATTTTGTGTATGAAAGCCTGCTAGCGTTATAAATTGAAATTTATAGCCCATTTTACTTATCTCTTTTTGAAATGAAGCGATTTCTTCGTCTGATAAATGCTTCTTCCAATTAAATGATGGAGAACAATTGTAAGCTAAAAGTTTTCCAGGAAATTTTTCATGAATTGCATCTGCAAATTTTTTAGCTTCTTCAAGATTTGGTGTAGCTGTTTCACACCAAATTAAGTCTGAGTAAGGCGCATATGCTAATCCTCTTGAAATTGCTTGTTCAATCCCTGATTTAACATAATAAAATCCTTCTGGAGATCTTTCGCCAGTTAAAAAAGGTTTATCGTTTTCATCAAAATCATTAGTAATGAGTTTCGCAGCATTTGCATCTGTCCTAGCTAAAATTATCAATGGCACATCAGCAATATCAGCTGCCAATCTTGCAGCTTTTAAATTTTTAATCATAGTCCCTGTTGGTACAAGTACTTTGCCACCCATATGACCACATTTTTTTTCACTCGCTAATTGATCTTCAAAATGAACACCTGCTGCACCAGCTTTAATAAACTTTTTTGTAAGTTCAAAAACATTTAATGGACCTCCAAAACCTGCTTCACCATCGGCAATGATTGGAAGCATATAATCAATTCTTTTCTCTTTTTTCATATCACCATCTTTTAGTTCCATATGTTGAATTTGGTCTGCTCTTAGCAAAGCGTTATTCATAGATTCAACAAGTTTTGGAGCACTATCATATGGATATAATGATTGATCTGGGTACATTTCGCCAGCACTATTAGCATCTGCAGCTACTTGCCATCCACTAAGATAAATCGATTTAAGACCAGCTTTTGCATGTTGAACTGCCTGGTTTCCAGATAAAGATCCTAGAGTACTAATATAATTTTCTGTATTAAGAAGTTTCCAAAGTTTAACTGATTGCTGTTTACACAGAGAATATTCAATTTTAATTGAGCCTCTTAATCTTTCAACTTCATCGGGGGTATAATCTCTTTTAATGCCTGCAAATCTTTTTAGTTCGTATGAGATGTTTTCTGCACTCATAATTGGAAGTTACCTCAGAAGTTAAAATTAAAATGAAAAAGTAAAATTTGATCTAGTTAGAGTCGTTAAGTGTCTCAACTAAATCTTTCATTCCACTTGAACCCCAATCACAATGGTCATCTCTCATGTAAATACCTCTGCTATTATGTCTAGCAAGGTCCTCATTTTTTATGATTTGAGCCTCATTTTCTGTGTTTTTTTGTTTATCAGTCATGTAAATCTTATAATTTACAAAATTTACAAAATCCACAAAAAAGGATAAAAAGCTTGTAAATCTAGGAAAATAATTGTAAATATAAATTTACAAAATTTACAAATAGAAAATATGAGTCAAAATGATTTAAAAATAGGACCAAAAATCAAGGCTTTTAGACGTCAACTTGGTCTTCAAGCTAATAAACTCGCGCAAGAAATAAATATTTCACCTAGTTATTTAAATTTAATCGAGGGAGGAAAAAGAAAAATTGATGGGGATCTACTTTTAAAAATTTGCGAAAAGTTAAATATTGAACTTTCTCAATTAACATCAAAAGATGACGTAAATTTAGAAAATACATTATCAGAAATTTTAGATGATAAATTATTTGAGGATCTTGATATTTTGGGACCAGAAGTTAAAGATCTTGTGGGGACTAATCCAAAAATTGGAAAAGCAATTGTAAGATTAGGAGATATTTTAAAAAAAAAAGACCATGAATTAGTAAATAAAATTGAAAAAATTTCTGGAAAAATTGTTGATAATAGAAAAAACTCATTTCCAGGTGAAGTTATTTCTGACTTTCTTCAAGAAAATAAAAACTATTTTCCAAAATTAGAGGATTTTGCCAATAAAGTTTTTGAAAAGGTTCAAAAAAATAATCGTACAAGATATGTTGCTCTTTGTGATCATTTAAAATCTGAATATGACATTATTGTCAAAGATGTTATTCCAGAGGAAAATAAACCTTTTTCTAAAATTTATAACAAAAGTAAAAAAGAGCTTCTGTTGAGTGATTATAGTTCTCTTGAAACAAAAAAACTTCATGCAGCAGCGCAAATTGCACAAGAGGGAGCAATTAAAGAAATTGAGGATTATTTAACTAAATTTACTTTTCCATCAGAAGAGTCTAAAAAATTAACTAAAATTGCTTTACTTAATTATTGTGGTGCTGCAATATTAATGCCTTATAAACTTTTTCATTCAGAGTGTAAAAAACTTAAATACGATCTTGAGTTATTACAAAATACTTTCGCAACATCGTTTGAACAAGTAGCTCATAGAGTAACCTGTTTGCAAGATCCAAAACTACCCGGAATTCCATTTCATTTTTTAAGAGTAGATATGGCTGGAAATATTTCTAAAAGATTTTCTTTGTCTGGAATTGAGATTCCACGATATGGTGGTGCGTGTCCAAGATGGAATGTTTATTCTGCATTTACAAGACCTGGAGTTATTCAAAGCGCTGTAAGTAAAATGACGAATGGAGAAAAATATGTTTGTATTGCACGAACTGTTGAAAAAGGGATTGGGAGATTTGGAAGAGCAAAAAGTATTTTGTCTATTGGGTTAGGTTGTGAAGCTAAATATGCCAAAGATTTTGTATATACTGAAAATGTTAACTTAAGTGAAAAGTCATCAGAAATTCCAATAGGTGTGTCATGTAGAACCTGCGATAGATTAGATTGTTCTCAAAGAGCTTTTCCTCCTTTACACAAAAAATTTGATGTCGACATAAATTTGAGAGGCGTTTCAGTTTATGTAGGTGATAAAAATTAAAAAAATATGCTTAAATTTATAATTCCAGCAGTCATATTCTTTTTAATTGTTCTTTTTTGGGAAAAGATTAATGAGAAAATTTACCAAAAATTTAAGGTTAAAATTAATTTAGTTGTTTTAACAGCAGCCTTATTATTTGTATTAGCAGTATTGGTTTTATTATACTTTTAGTTCTCATGAAAAAAATTTTTATCATTTTTTTAATTGTATTTTCATATTTAAATAATTCAATTGCAGATGAAAGAATTAAAAAACTAAATCAATTGTTTGATGATTTAAAAACTCAAAATTACTCAGCCGCATATAAAGTTGAACAAGAAATTTGGCAAATATGGAGCACACATCCAAATGATGAAAATTTGACAATGTTATTAAATAAAGGATCAAGTTTAGTAAATGAGTCAAAATACAATCAAGCAATAGATATATTTTCTAAAGCAATAAATTTAGATCCATTATGGGCTGAGGCATGGAATAAACGTGCAACTGTATTCTATTTATCTGGTAATTTTGAAAAGTCGCAAAAAGATATTGATAAAGTTTTAGAATTAGAAAAAAGGCATTTCGGCGCTCTTGCTGGACAAGGTCTTGTAAATATTCAATTAAAAAATTATAATAAGGCAATTAAGAGTTATGAAAAAGCTAAAGAGATATATCCCACAATGAAATCACCAGATATGATGATAAATCAAATTAAAGAACTAATTAAAAAACAATCCATCTAAGATGATAGATTATATATTACCATTTTTAATACTTATCATGATTGTGGTATTCATTCATGAATACGGCCATTATTATTTCGCAAAAAGATATGGTGTTGCAGTCACTGATTTTTCAATTGGATTTGGAAAGGAAATATTTGGTTGGAATGATAAATCTGGAACCAGATGGAAAATTTGCTGGATACCTCTTGGTGGATATGTAAAATTCTTTGGAGATCGAAATGTTTTTTCACAAGCTGATCAAGAAAAATTAATAGAAAAATATAACGAAGAAGACAGGAAAAAATTATTCGTTTTAAAACCACTTTATCAAAGAGCTTTAATTGTTTTTGGTGGACCACTAGCAAACTTCTTACTCGCATTATTAATTTTCTTTTCTATTTATACTTTTGCAGGAAAAGATTTTACTCCTGCAATGATCAATGAAGTACAAAAAGATAGTCCTGCAATGATTGGCGGTTTGAAACAAAATGATATTATTTTAGAGATAGATGGAAATGAAGTTAAAAGTATTATGGATGTCTCTAAATTTATAACGTTATCAACAGATGATTTTATAGATTTTAAGGTTAAACGTTCATACGACGAAATATTATTAAAAGTAAAACCTAAAATGGTTTTAAGCGAAGATAATCTTGGAAATAAGATTAACAAAAGAATAGTAGGAATTAAATTAAGTGCTTACAACAACGAGATAAATCATGTAAAATTAGGACCCGCACAAGCTATATACCACGCAGCAAATGAGGTATATTTTGTGAGCATATCCTCACTTAAATATATCGGTGCGATGATTTTTGGAAAAGCTGATACTTCACAACTTGGTGGACCCATTAGAATTGCTAAAATTTCAGGTCAAGTAGCAGAGTTTGGTGTGTTGGCGTTTATTAGCATGATGGCTTATATTTCTATAAGTTTAGGATTAATTAATTTATTTCCGATACCAATGTTGGATGGAGGTCATTTAATGTTTTATGCTTTCGAAAAAGTGTTAGGACGTCCTTTATCACAAAAAACGCAAGAGGGGTTTTTTCGAATCGGGATGTTTTTGCTCTTAACTTTGATGATGTTTACAACATTTAATGATCTCAAAGATCTAGGCTTATTTAGTTAATAAATTTAAAGTCTTTAAATAACCCTTTAAAATAGAGGTTTTTTCACTACACTAGATATTGTGTATAACTTTGAGCTAGATACTAAAAAAAGGCTTGATTTATCAATACTTTTGATAAAGATAGTAAATAACCTAATAAAACCGGAGCTAAAATGAACAAAAAACAATTAGTTGTCAAATTATCAGGCGCTTTAAACCTAAGTAAAGCTGATGCTGAAAGAACTTTTGACACGATTACCAACACTATTTTAGATGCACTAAAAGCTGATGACTCAGTCAAAATTGCAGGATTTGGTACATATAAAGTGGCTAAGAGAAAAGCGAGAGTTGGAAGAAACCCTAGAACTGGTGAGCAAATTCAAATTGCTGCATCGCAAAAGGTTAAATTCCTACCTGCCAAAGCTTTAAAAGAAGTATTCAATAAATAGTTAATTTTACAGCCTTAACGTCAAAAAGCGTTAAGGCTGTTTCTATATGCAAAATCTGCATACCCAATTTTCATAATCAGCGTTAGTTTTTAGGAATTATTAAAATACAAGCACTTTCTATAACAGGGAGGTCTTATGACTAAATTAATAAAAAAAATATGTGCGCCACTTATTAGTTTAATTTTTTTATTGAACATGAGTAGTGCAGGTATGGCAGATACAACAGTTTCTGCTGAAGTAGGTTTTATTTTTAATACCTTATTATTTTTGATTTGTGGATTTCTAGTAATGTTCATGGCATGTGGTTTTGCTATGCTAGAGTCTGGAATGGTTACATCAAAAAGTGTATCCGTTATTTGTGCAAAAAATATAGGGTTATTCTCAATTGCAGGTATAATGTTCTGGCTTGTAGGTTATAACTTAGCCTATGGTATCAGTCCAGGTGGATATATTGGAAAATTTATTCCATGGGCAGATGGCAGTAAAATAGATACAGGTTATTCCGATGGTTCAGATTGGTATTTCCAAATGGTATTCTGTGCAACTACTGTTTCAATCGTATCAGGTACAATGGCTGAAAGAATTAAATTATGGCCATTCTTTACATTTGCTGCAGTTCTATCAGGAATTATTTATCCAATCGTAATGGGTTGGCAGTGGGGTGGAGGCTGGTTAGCAGAGTTGGGATTTTCTGATTTTGCTGGTTCAACTTTAGTACACTCAACTGGTGGTGCAGCTGCTTTAGCTGGTGCGATGATAATTGGTCCAAGATTAGGAAGATTTACTAAATCTGGGGCTCCAGCGCCACTTAAACCGTTTGCAGCATCATCAATACCATTAGTAACAATTGGAGTATTTATTTTATGGCTAGGTTGGTTTGGATTTAATGGTGGTTCACAATTAGCATTGGGAACAGCTACTGATGCAATCGCTGTATCTAAAATATTTATTAACACATTCCTCGCTGGTGCAGGTGGTGTTATGGGTGCAGCAGTTATAACAAGATTGCATTTTGGTAAAACTGACGTAGTTCAAATGTTAAATGGATGTATCGGTGGTTTGGTTGCTGTAACTGCAGAACCATTATTACCATCACCATTTGCTGCAATTTTAATTGGTGCTGTGGGTGGATTAATCGTAGTATATGGTACTAAACTATTATTCTCATTAAAAATTGATGATGTAGTTGGTGCTATTCCTGCCCACTTATTTGCTGGAATTTGGGGTACGTTAATTGTACCTGCAACAAATTCTGGTGCAAATTTTAGTACCCAGTTAATTGGTGTATTATCAGTAAACATATTTGTGTTTATTGTAGCTTACATAGTGTTTAGCGCTATCAAGGCAACAATTGGCCTAAGGTTAAGTAAAGAAGGTGAAACCAAAGGTACTGATGTCACTGAAACTGGCGTGATTGCATATGCAATACGTGACTAATTGTTAACAATAAGGGACTCTTCGCTCTCTGTGTATCTCCGCGATTACTCATCGAAGGGTCCCTAAAATTCTCTCTTAAAGTTAGTTAAACGAAAAAAAAGCCCCTCCCTCAAGGGGCTTTTTTTATTTTCATAAAACTTAAATGATTACAAATTTTCAATCACCTGATTAAACACTTCATCGGGCTTAAGATTCTTCATCCCATTTCTATCCCTATGCCAAACATTATCCACATAATCCTTTGGAACTATTGGAATAATTTTACTATATTTTAGCTCACTCACTGGGTCATTGGCTATTAATCCAAATGATTTAATTCCAAGAGCTGCTGCAAGATTTAATGGACCTGAATTATTTCCAAGAAAAAAATCTGAATTTTTAATTGCTAATATTACTCCTTTTAGATCTTTATTAGAACAATCAATAAAATAATCTTTATTAGACTCAGCAATTATTTTTTTTGCAATATGAGATTTTTCAGGGCTACAAATAAGATATACGTAATCAAATAATTTTTTTTCGAACAAAAGATCCGCAAGTTTGATAAAATCTTCCTCATACCACATTTTGTAATCTTCAAAAGAATCGACCCCAAAAGCAATTTTCTTTCCATTAACAAGAAGGTTCGAATTGTTTTTTTTGAGACTCTCAACATCAATTTCCAAATTTGGATATTTATTCTCTATAGTTATCGAATTAATCTTAAGTAGTTTTTGAGATCTTTCTGAATAATTCAACTTTAAATCCTCCTCATTAAGAAAATTTTTAACAGTAAGCCATTTCTTTTGGTTTTTAAATCCCGGTCCAATAATATTCTTAATTTTTGCTATTTTAGCTGCGATGGCAGGTTTATTAACTTTATCTAATATATAAACAAAATCATATTTCTCAGATTTAAATACTTTTATTAATTTGAATACATCAACCCAATAAAATAAACCCTTTCTGAAATCATTATAAAAAATTTGATTTATATGCTTTAGGTCTTTAAGAATATTTTGGGCTTGAGTTTTTTCTCTGACAACTAAATCTATATTTGTTTGATGATGTTGACTAATAGCTTTTATGTAGGGTAATTGCCAGATTAAATCACCTAATTTATGATGAGTATAAACGATACAAATTTTATTCATTTTTATTTATGTGATTTCAAAAAAAACTATATAATAAATTTAGTTCTATGAATATAAAATCGTCAAAAACATTAGTCACAGAAGCTTTAAGCGAAATTAAAACAATTTCACCAGACGAAGCATTATCAATGATGAATGAAGATAAATGTAATCTAATTGATATTAGAGATATAAGAGAACTTGAAAGAGATGGGCGAGTTGAAAATTCAAATCATATTCCGCGAGGAATGTTAGAATTTTGGTTAGATCCTGATAGTCCATATTTTAAAGATGGTAAATTAGATATGAATAAAGAAATGGTTCTTTTCTGTGCTGGCGGTATGAGATCAGCATTGGCTGCAAAAACTCTTAAAGATATGGGGTTTGAAAAAGTTTCACACATTGATGGTGGGTTTGGAGCTATTAGAAATAGTAAATTTAAGATTGTTTAAGAAACGCACTCTTCTAAAGCATATTCAAGTCTATCTTGTCCCCAAAAAAGTTTATTGTTGACTATGAAGGTTGGAGCACCGAATACATCATTTTGAAAAGCTTTGTCAGTTAAACTTTTTAATTCGTCTTTTACTTTTTGATTAGTTATATCTTCAAAAAATTTTTTTTTATCAATTTTACAATTATCTAAAATTTCGTTTACGTTAGCTTCGATTGATATATCTATATTATTTTTCCAATAGGCATCAAAACAAATATCAAAGTATTCACTTTTTTTATTTGCATCGATTGAAATAAATCCTCTCATTAAATAAAGGGTATTAATTGGAAATTTTTCGTTCCATTTAAAAGATATATTATTTTTGTTAGCTATAATTTCGCAATCATTCTTCATATTTTTCATTTTTCGTTCATTAAAAGCAGGAGCAGTTATGTTACCTAACTTATGTAAACCACCTAGCAAAATAGGTTTATAATTAAAATCGACCCCATTTTTATTCTGCATTGATTTAATTTTTTTATAGGCAATGTAAGAATATGGACTAATAAAATCGAAGTAAAAATCGATGATTTTACTCATATAGGTTAATACTTTTTGCGTAAAATATTCTAATCAGCCAATAAATAAAGATGCCTAAAGGACCAATTAAATAAGTGATTACTAATGGGATGCCAACAAGAACCTTATTGATAAAAAACTTTTGGGAGTCTCTTACAATCCAGCCACCGACAAATAAATTAATTGATACAAAGTGGATCCAAAATAACATTAAAAAAATATTACTTGTAGACAAATCTGATAAATTACTAATACTTAAATATAATTCAAAATTACTATCGAAATCATAAGCATTTAAATAAGCTTTATAAAGTACAAATATGTAAGCACCTCCTAATAATGCGATTGGAAAAATAGAAGTAACAAAATATTTTGTAAAGTTTAATTGTGGAAAAAATATTAATATTAACCAAAAAGGTAAAACTCCTAAATTCACCCAGAAGTAGAGAATTTCAATTGTAAAGTAAGCATAAATTTGTTCGATCATTTTAAATTATATTATATTAGATCTTACAATGATTCCTATAAGAAATAAGAGAAAAACATTACAGGTGACTGTAGATGAAATGAGAAATTTTGCTTTAGCATATGTTGAAAAATATGCCCCATCTAAACAACAATTAAGAACATATTTACTAAAAAAATATCTTAAATTATCTGTTCCAAATGTAAAAAAACAGGATGTGACAAATTTAATTGATATTGTTTTATCTGATTTAGAAAAAAATAAATTCATCAATGATAAATTTTATTCTGAAAGTAAAGCCAAAAGTATGATCAGAAGAGGAAGTTCGATTAATAAAATCAGAAACTACTTAATTGGCAAAGGAGTTAATGATGAATTTATAAAAGATACAGTCAATAAAATTAATGAAGATAATTCAGATCAAGATTTTTTTTCAGCAATTAAAATTTGTAAAAAGAAAAGAATTGGACCAGCTAGGATAGATGACAATAGACCACTTTTTTATAAAAAGGATATCTCTTTATTGGCGAGAAATGGCTTCGATTTTGAGACATCAAAAAAAGTTATGGAATTAAAAAAAGATGATTATTTAAAAATAATAAAACTACTTTGATTTTTTTTTCTTTGCATCTTCAACTAATTGATTGATTTTATTTCTGATATAATTTTTAACATATACAAATACCAATAAACCAAAAATAGATACTGATACAATAATTATAAGTATTATCCTTAATTGTTCATCCATATTAGATATTTTTATTTTTTAAGATTAAACTTGGATTTTTAAAATTTTTTTTTCCATATTTAATTGCTTTGCCATCAAAATCTGAAATTATTCCTCCAGCATGTTGTAAAATTGCATGACCAGCCGCTATATCCCATTCACAGGCTCTAGGCTCAGCCACATATCCATCATATTCGCCAGCAGCAATTACACAAAATTTAAGAGAACTTTTCATTCTTACATATTTTTTTACATTAAATTTTTTATGTAATTTTTCTATTTCAGGTTTAATATTGTTTGAATAGGATACAAATTTCACATCATTTTTATCAAAATTTTCAGAACAATTTAAATTCTTGGTTTCACCATTTGTTAACTCATAGGCATTATTTGGACCATAGGAATAAAACAATCTTTTTTTTGAAGGGGCATAAATCAATCCAGCTACTGGATTTTTGTTAATTATTAATCCAGCATTAATTGTAAATTCCTCTAGATTATTTATGTAGTCGTAGGTGCCATCGATAGGGTCAATTAGCCAAAAGTTTTCAAGATTGTTTATTGATTTATTATCAGAGGTCTCTTCTGAAATGATGGGAAGTTCAGGTGTTAATTCTTTAATTTTTTGAGTAACAATTTTATTAACTTCTAAATCTCCATTACTAACAGGGGTATTATCGGTTTTAATTTTTTTTATAAGTCCTTGTTTTCTTAAATCTAAAGAAATTTTTCCTGCATGAATAAATGTATCAATTAGATTTTCGACAATCTCTTTTAAATTCAAATTATTCATTGATCTTTATTAATTCTATATTTTTAGTATTTATTACTTTTTTTCCAACATTTTCAAAATTAACTGTCACTTTTTCTTTTATAATTGATTGAACTTGACCTATACCCCAGTTTTTATTAGCGGGATTGATAACTTTGTCTCCTGGTTCAAAATCTAATATCATTTAATTTAACTTATATTAGAAATAAGTATAAATACCATCAAATGAATAAAGAATTAAATTCAATAGGATTAAATAAGAAACCATCAGACACAAAAGTAGTTGTTGCAATGTCTGGAGGTGTAGATTCATCAACTGTAGCAGGCATGATGAAAAAAGAAGGATATGACGTAATTGGTATTACTTTAAAACTTTACGACGATGCAAAGCAGGTCGCGGAGTCAAAGCAATGTTGTTCTGGTCAAGATATCATGGATGCAAAAAGAGTTGCTCAAAAATTAGATATAGAACATAAAATTTTATATTATCAAAATAAGTTCAAGCAAGGAGTTATAGATAATTTTGTTGATAGTTACTTAAAAGGTGAAACTCCAATACCTTGTGTTCAATGTAATCAAACAGTTAAATTTAAGGATTTATTTGAAGTTTCAAAAGATTTAAACGCTGATGCTTTAATCACTGGGCATTATGTGAAAAGTGTTACTTCAAATAATAATACAAATATGTACAGAGCTATTGATGAAAATAGAGATCAAAGTTATTTTCTTTTCAATACTACTAGAGAACAACTTGATTATTTAAGGTTTCCATTAGGCGGTCTTCATAAAAATGAAACACGTGAAATTGCCAAAAAACTAGACCTTAATGTTGCTGATAAACCAGACAGCCAGGATATATGTTTTGTACCTGGAGGAGATTATGCATCAGTAATTCAAAAATTTAGACCAGACTCATTTAAAAAAGGAAATATTAAAGATCTTGAAGGTAATGTCATTGGTGTTCACGACGGAATTATAAATTTTACTATTGGTCAAAGAAAAGGAATAAAAGTTTCTGACAAAGAAGCTTTATACGTTATTAAAATTAATTCTGAAAAAAATGAAATAATTGTTGGACCAAAAGAATATTTAGGAAAGAAAGATATTTTATTAAAAGATGTTAATTTACTTGCAAATGAACAAGAATTTAAATCCAGCATTTTTGTAAAAGTTAGATCTACTGGTAAATTGCTTAAAGCAAACGTTAACCTAAGTGATCAAAATGGTGCGAATGTAAACCTTGAAAGTCCTGAAGATGGAATATCACCAGGCCAGGCATGTGTTTTCTATAATAAAGATGCTTTGGGTTATAAAGTATTAGGAGGCGGCTGGATAAAAGAATAAGCTATTTTTTCTTATTTTTTTTTCTAGCTCTTCTTTTTTTCGACCCCATTTTTCTTCGGCCTCTATGTTTCTTTGGGTAACTCATTAAATCCTTTTCATTAATTTATTGAATTTTTGATATGGATATAGCATTGTCCTTTAATCATATCAATTTTTTTATGGGCAAATCTTTTAAGACATTTTTAAAACACACTGCAAAAGATTTTCATAACCAATCAGTAAATCCACCAGTAGTCAGAGCATCGACAATTATTTTTAAGTCTATGCAACATATAAGAAAAACTCAAAAAAAAGCTCTACGAAATCCAACAGGTGGTCATTTTGATTACGGCAGACAAGGGACTTCTACTACTTATATATTACAAAAAATTTTAACGAAACTTGAAGAAAGTTATCATGTTTTTACGACACCAACAGGTTTTGGCTCCGTTTTTTTAGCAATATTCAGCGTTGTTAGACCTGGAGATGAAATGTTAGTTGCAGATCCAGTTTACAGCCCTACACGAATTTTAACTGAAGATTATCTAAAAGATTTTAATATAAAGACAGTTTTTTATAATCCGCATGACCTCAATACATTAAAAAACAATATTACAAAGAAAACAAAATTGATTTTTGTTGAAAATCCTGGAAGTAATACTTTTGATTTTCAAGACTTGGGTAAAATTATTTCGATTGCAAGAAAACATAAGCTATACACTGCAATTGATAATACTTGGGGTACCCCTTATTACTTAAAACCAATTAAACTTGGTTTTGATATGTCAATTGTCTCTGCAACTAAATATTATTCTGGACATTCAGATGTTATGGGTGGAAGTTTGGCAGTAAATAAAAGAGTATTTTCTAAAGTTAAAGCAGCAGAAAAAATTACAGGTCTTAGATTAGGACCTGATGATGCTTATTTAATAACTAGAGGGTTAAGAACGTTAGATGTGAGATTAGACAGACATAGAGAAAATGCTAAAAAAGTTGCAGCATTTTTATCAAAAAATAAAAGAGTTAAATTGTTATATCCTTTCAAAAAAAATTCACAAAATTTTAGAATGTGGAAAAAATATTATTTTGGAGCGTCAGGTTTAATGGGATTAAAGATAAAAGCTAAGAATATTAATTCTGTTCGAAAGTTTGTTAATTCACTGAAATTGTTTGGCTATGGCTATAGTTGGGGTGGATTTGAGAGTTTAGTGCTTCATCAAGAATTTAGAGAAACTGGTAAAAGAAAATATATGAACTTACCAAAAGATGAACATTTAGTAAGATTACATATAGGTCTTGAAGATCCTAATGATTTGATTGCTGATATCAAACAAGCTTTAAGACATTTAAGATGAGTTCTGAAAAATTTTTTCGTTCAAAAACAGCGGTAGTAACTTTATTTGCTGCATGCTTTGTTGTTTTGATTTCTTTGGGTGTCAGACAAACATTTGGTTTGTTCTTTATGGACTTCAACGAGAGTTTAAAGATAAGCAACACCGCATTTGGTTTTGCAATCGGGATGCAGATGTTGATGTGGGGTATAACAGGTCCTATCTTCGGAGCTATAGCAGATAAATACGGAGGACATATAGCTATAATCGGAGCATTTATTTTTTATACTTTAGGTGTTTATCTTTTATACACGGGTCCAAACACTGGAATATTTTTTCAAATCCATATGGGTTTATTAATCGGAATAGGTCTTGGTGGAACAGCAATAAGTATTCCTATGTCAGTTGTGGGGAAACATTTTCCATTATCTACAAGAACGATTGCAATGAGTTTTGTTACTGCTGTTGGATCATTTGGTTACTTTCTTTCACCAATTTTTACTAATTTTTCTCTCACAGAGTTTGGTTGGAACTACACATTATTTGTTTTTTGCTTATTTTTGTTATCCGGTTTAGTTGCAGCATATTTTGTGAGATCTCCATCTAAAACGGAAAGTGTCGAAAAAACTTCAGATCAATCTTTCAAGGAAGCTCTCTCAGAAGCTTTTAAAACTAAAAGTTATGTTTTACTTGTATCAGGGTTTTTTGTATGTGGTTTTCATATAACTTTGGTTGGAACGCATGTACCTAAATATGTAATAGATAGAGGACTTGAGGATTGGACTGCAGCAGCAATTTTATCTTTGATCGGTTTATTTAATATTTTTGGCTCACTATTAAGTGGCTACCTCTCTGCAAAAATGAGTAAGAAAATTATCCTAAGTGCAATTTACTTTTTAAGAGGTGTTTCTATAATTTTTTTTATATTTATGCCTGCAAGTAATATTAATGCATTTTTATTTGGTGCAAGTTTTGGTTTTTTATGGTTATCGACAGTGCCTGCAACAAGTGGAATTGTAGCTCATCTTTTTGGGACAAAGTATTTAGGTCTACTATATGGAATTGTTTTTTTAAGTCACCAAGTTGGATCTTTTTTTGGCGCTTATCTAGGGGGTTTATTTTATGATCTATATGGGTCATATGATTATGCGTGGTATTTAGCAATTGCATTATCAGTTTTTGCAGCAATAATTCATCTACCAATTAGAGAAGAACCAGTTTTAAGACTAAAAACAGAATAATTTGAACAGATTAAATCAATTAACAGAGATACATCAGTCAGGAAAACCCTACATTATTTATAAATCTAAAAAAGGATTTAATCTTTATACTAATTTTTCAAAAAAAATTATTTTAAATAATAAAAATATTAAAAGTTTTTTAACTAAAAAAAATAAAAAGAAATCAAAAGATACTGACCTTTTCATTGGTTTCTTTGGATACGAGTTATTGAATAATCTGATTGATGTTAAAATCCCAAAACAGAAGAATTTAAATTTTCCCAAAGGTATTTTCTATAAACCAGAAAAAAAGATCAAACTAAGTAACAAGTTAAATTATGATTTTGAAAATTTTAAATCAGGTAATTTTAAAATAAATATTAATAGAAAAAATTATACAAAAATATTCAATAAATTTAAAAAAAAAATAAAAAGTGGTGATACATATCAAATTAAAATTTGCACTAAATATAAAACAAAGTCAAAAATTAACCCATTAGATTTTTTTTCGAGGTTATCTAATACTAACCTAGCTCCCGAGGCTTTTATGATTAAAGATCATAATTATTCAATAATAAGCTGTTCCCCAGAAAATTTAATTACAAAAAAGGGGAGTGATATATCTACAAAACCAATAGCTGGAACAGTAAAAAAAACGAAGCATTTAAATAAAATGAAGGCATTAAATTATTTTAGAAAAAATTTAAAAGAAACCAAAGAGCACAATATGATTGTTGATATGGAAAGAAATGATTTATCAAGAATTTGTAAAGTGGGCACTGTAAAATTATCTAAACAAAAAATCGTAGAAGAATATAAAGATCTTTTTCATTACGTTAGCCTCATCAAGGGAAAATTAAAAAAGAATATAAATAATTTTGAAATAATAAAAGCAATGATGCCTGGCGGCTCAGTTATTGGGTGTCCAAAGATAAATACGCTTAATCTTTTAAATAATCAGGAAAAAGAAAACAGGAATATTTATACAGGTAGTTTTGGCTACATAAAATTCAATGGTGATATGAGATTTAACATAATTATACGTTCAATTTTAAATTTTAAAAACATATCTGAAATTTCAGTTGCTTCAGGTGTTGTCGTCGATAGTAATGCCAATCATGAATTTAATGAGAATTTTCTTAAAGCTAAAGCGTTAATAGATTTATTTAAATGATTTATGTAATTGATCATAATGACTCCTTCACTCATAATGTTGTTCATCAATTTGCGTTGTTTGATAAAGTTGAATGCGATAACTATGATAAAATTAGTGAAAATAAAATTAAGCAAGCATCTACAATAATTTTTTCACCTGGTCCAGGTAATCCAAAAAATTATCCAATCACTTCAAAAATTTATAAAAAATATAAAGGTAAAAAGAAAATCATAGGAATTTGTTTAGGATTTCAACACATCTTATTTTGTGAAGGTGCAAAAATTGTTGAACAAAGAAAAATTTATCATGGTTTTCAATCAAATATAAAAGTAATCACTAATAAATCTTTATTTAAAAAAGGAAAAATATTTAAAGTTGGCAGGTATCATTCTTTAAAATTAAAAGAACCTTTCAAATCTAATAATTTTGAGATAACTATGAGATGTTTAAATTCAAAAGTTGCAATGGCATTTGAAAATCAAAAGGAAAAAATTTATGGATTTCAATTTCACCCAGAATCTTTTTTAACTATCAATGGTAACCTACTTATTAAAAAAATCTTATCGGCTTAAAGACTTAAAACAGATAGAATTCCAAGATCTTTGGGGGGATCATGGAATTTTTACAACAATGTGGATTTTTGGCAAACCAGCAAAAATTTTATTTTTTGATAATCATTTAAAAAACTTAATTTCATCTTTAAAAAAATATCAAATTAAAAAGAGATCATTAAGATCGGATATTTTAGAAATAATAAATAAAAATTTATCCAAAAAGAGGAAATATAATCACCTATTGAGAATTGCTATAAATAAAAAAGTTATTTCAATATCTTTAAGGAAAAGAGTTAAACCAAAATTAAATTTTAATTTGAAGTTAGTAAAATTAAAAAGAGAAAAACCAGAGTTTAAAAATCTTAAATACAAAAAGATCTTATCTTATTTATCTAAAATGGATAACTCCCAATCAGATATTGCATTGGTATCTAATAAGAAATTACTAGAGACTGGAACCTCAAATTTATTATTTGTTAAAGATCAAAAATTTTTTACTCCTAAAAAGGATTATTATGAGGGAAATACTTATAAATTTTTCAAAACAAAAATAAGAAAGATTTTTAAGAAAGATATTTTACTTAAAGAGATAAAAAATTATGATGAAATATTATTGATAGGTTCTGGGAAAGGGGTTGCCTCAGTTAGAACTATAAATGAGCTTAAATGGAAAAGAAAAAACCTAAAAAAATTCAAGTTTCTGTCAAAAGAATATGATGCAGTTATAAAAAAATGCAATTCTTATAGATTTTAATAGATGAAAGATCCAAACAATCCTTGTTTATTTTGTGACGTTAAAAAAAGTGGATGCGCTCATGAAAATGATTTGGCATATGCAAGTTATGACTCTTATCCAGTTTCAGAACATCATTGTTTGATTATACCCAAAAGACACATAAAGGATTATTTTGACCTATCTAATGATGAATTGGTTGCATGTAATGATCTTATAAAAATTTTTAAAAAAGAAATAACTAATAAAGATCCGTTAGTTAAAGGATTTAATCTAGGCACAAATATAGGAATTGTATCTGGTCAATCTATTTTACATTGTCATTTTCATCTGATTCCCCGAAGAGAAGGAGATGTTGACAATCCCCAGGGTGGAGTGCGATCAGTCATTCCAAACAAACAACATTATAAAAGAAAAAATTAGCCTGTTATAAAAGACAAATTGACCCTAGTTTGAGGTTGAACTATAAATTCAACTAGATATAAAACTTTAAAATTAATTCAAAATTTAACAAAAGGCGGAAATGTTAAGTAACAATCCATTTTCAATTTTATCAGAAACCATCTCACCTTTTGCAATGCAATCTTTCATTATTGCTATGGTTTTCTTGATTGCAGTAGGAACCATTATTCAAATGATACATCACAAAAATTTGACTTATTTTTTTAACAACGCGAAAAAAGCAAAGCTTTCAGCAACAAAAAAATTAGGAGTTGGAGAAAAAGTTTCTGTCATTGCTAAAACAACAGTTGTTGATATTGGCACAACTTCTGAATTAGGTTTTGGAAAAAGAAGACTGGCCCATGTTTTAGGAATGTATGGCACAATTTTATTTTGGGTGTCTTCAGCTATTTTAGTTTTTTGTTACACAGGTGCTGATAAACCAAGTTCTCAAACTTGGTCAATGATTTGGCATGCAGGTGCGATATTAACATGTTTAGGTGGATATTGGTTTTGGTTTTTTTTAAGAGTTGATGTTTCAGCAGAAGCCCATCCTTGGTATAGAATTATAAAAGCTGATTTATTTGTTTTAGCATTACTTGCATGTTCAACTTTTGGGTTAGCTTGGTCATTCACACAATTTAATGGGCAAATAGGTTTGTCTTATTTATTTTTAATTTTATTTGTTGCATCTAACTTAATTTTATTTGGTGGTGTTTATTGGTCGAAATTTGCTCACATGTTTTATAAACCTGGGGCAGCTATTCAAAAAAATTTAGCAGAGGCAGATGGATCTAGGGATAATTTACCTCCACCAGCTGATGCCCCAGAACAATTTGGCCTGGGTATAAAAAGAGAAGAGCCAAAACATTATTAATATGTTAATAGAAAAAGGAGAAAAATAAAAATTATGTCAACTTTTGTATACATGACAAGATGTGATGGCTGTGGTCATTGCGTAGATATATGTCCTTCAGACATCATGCACATTGACGAAAATATAAGAAGAGCAAAAAATATTGAACCAAACTTTTGTTGGGAATGTTATTCGTGTGTTAAAGCATGTCCTAATCATGCAATTGATGTGAGAGGGTATGCTGATTTTGCTCCGATGGGTCACAGCGTTAGAGTTAGAAGAGAAGAAGAAAAAGGAACTATCTCTTGGAAAATTAAATTTAGAAACGGAACAGAGAAAAACTTCGTTTCACCTATAACAACAAAACCTTGGGGAAAATTTATTCCTAAACTTGCTGAAGGTGATACTCCTAACCAAGGAGAAATTAATTCACAAAGATTATATAGTGAGCCAGAAGGATTAAATACCAATAAAGAATTACCATCGGTTCCAAAAGAGTCTTTTAAAAAAGGTGTTTATTATTAATGGCTAAGCACAAAACACATTATGAGGAGTGTGATGTATTAGTTGTTGGTGGTGGAATGGCCGGCACAGGAGCAACATTTGAGGCCAGACATTGGGGAAGAGATTTAAAGATTGTTTGTGTTGAAAAAGCAAACATTGATCGAAGTGGTGCAGTCGCACAAGGTTTATATGCAATCAATTGTTATATGGGTATGCAATGGGATGAAAATCAACCTGAAGACCATGTAAGGTATGCCAGAAATGATTTAATGGGAATGGTTAGAGAAGATTTAGGTTATGACATGGCTCGTCATGTAGACTCAACTGTTCATATGTTTGATGAGTGGGGTCTTCCCATGATGAAAAATGAAAAAACTGGAAGATATCTAAGAGAAGGTAAATGGCAAATAATGATTCATGGCGAAAGTTATAAGCCAATTGTTGCTGAGGCAGCTAAAAAATCTGCAGATAAAATTTACAACAGAATAATGATTACTCATTTGTTAATGGATGAGTCTCAAGAAAATAGAATTGGTGGCGCAGTTGGTTTTAATATGAGAACAGGTGATTTTCATGTGTTCAGAGCAAAAGCAGTTATAGTTTCAGCTGGTGGAGCATCACATATTTTTAAACCAAGAGCAGTTGGAGAAGGTATGGGAAGAACTTGGTATGCGCCGTGGAGTAATGGATCTGCTTATGCTTTACCTATTGCAGCAGGTGCAAAGATGACTCAAATGGAAAACAGAATTGTATTATGCAGATTTAAAGATGGTTATGGACCAGTTGGAGCATATTTTTTACATTTAAAAACATACACACAAAATGCTAACGGCGAAAATTATGAGAAAAAATGGTATGAGCAAACTAAAGAATTAGTTGGAGAATATATTGATCATCATCCAACTCCTACTTGTTTGAGAAACCACGCCTTTATTCAAGAGGTTGCTGCAGGTGGTGGACCGATACATATGGTAACTAAAGAGGCTTTCCAAGATCCCCATTTAGAAACAGTGGGTTGGGAAAACTTTTTAGGTATGACAGTTGGTCAAGCTGTAGTTTGGGCATCTCAAAATATTGATCCAAAGTATACAAATCCAGAATTAACAACTTCTGAGCCTTACGTAATGGGATCACACGCAACATGCTCTGGAGCATGGGTAAGTGGACCAGAAGATCTATCTCCACCAGAATATTTCTGGGGTTATAACAGAATGCTTACAATTGATGGACTATTCGGTGCTGGAGATACAGTAGGAGGTAGTGCTCATAAATTTTCATCAGGTTCTTTTACTGAAGGACGATTAGCTGCAAAAGCGGCAGTTAAATATATAGAGGACAAAAAAGCAGAGGGAATTAATGTAACGGATAAACAATGCGAGGATTTTAAAAAGGCAGTTTACAAACCTTTAGAAACTTACACAGTAGCTCAAAACGAGATCACAGGTGGAACTGTTTCACCAAGCTATATTTCTCCAATACAAGGATTACAAAGACTTCAAAAAATTATGGATGAGTATGTCGGGGGAATTACCTCAAATTACATGACGAACGGCAATATGCTTAAAAGGGCTCTCGAACTTCTAGAATGGTTACAGGAAGATTTGGAAAATGTAGGAGCTGAGGATTATCATCAATTAATGAGAGCATGGGAGCTTAAACATAGAGCTTTAACTTCACAATGTGTAACTGAGCACACATTATTTAGAGAAGAAACTCGTTGGCCAGGTTATTATTACAGGGGGGATCACATGAAACTTGATGATGAAAATTGGCATTGTTTAACAGTTTCTAGAAGAGACCCTAAAACAGGAAAATTTACTCTAGAAAAAGTGCCGGTTTATCATATCGTTGACGAAAAAGAGAAGAAGAAGGCTTCGTAACACCATATTACAAACTTCTTTATGGACCTTTTAAAAAAATCTGATGAGGAGATATTTGCGATAGCCAAGCCTTTTTGGGAAAATCTTGTAAGAGCCTCAAATATGAAAGATTATGGTGGCTTTACTAGAGATTTCTCTACCCAAATGCTGTTTGGCGCTAACGAAGTAGAGCTTGGAAAGCAATGGGCTAACAACAAGATTATCACCAATTTAAATGAGACCTATGAACCATTCGGAACATTAAGGAGAGGTGATCATATTACTGTATTAATTAAACAGACTAATAAGGAGGTGCCTGGAGAATTTTTAGGAAGGTTGGTCCTTGGTGTTGAGGATGGAGAAGTAAAAATTTTTGGAGCCACAATTTATTAATTAAAGTTTGACAATTTTTCTGCTGGTGCTATTGAGGATGTAGATGCACCTTTCAAATATAAAAATCCTACAAAAAATCTTAAATTATAAAACAGCATTAATTAAAACAGGAATTTTTTCAGCAATATTAGCTTGCTGGGGTGTAATATTATTTGGAACTTTTTTAACTTTTAAATAAATTTTTTTTAAAAAAGTTAATTATTTTAAATGGAAGTATTTTTACCAATAGCACAAGTACATGTTACTGCTATTGAAATCATTTTATTAAGTGCTTTAGTTGGAGTTTTATCAGGACTATTTGGAGTAGGGGGTGGTTTTTTAATGACACCTTTTTTAATTTTTCTAGGTGTTCCACCAGCTTATGCTGTTGCTAATGAAGCAAATAACATTTTAGCTACTTCTGTTTCTGGATCTACTACTCATTATCTTAAAAATACGTTGGATTACAAAATGGGTTTTATGATTGTCATTGGTGGTGCAATAGGAACCATTATTGGAATTTATACATTCACTTATTTTAAAGACATTGGCAAAATAGATACGGTTATCTCACTTGCTTACATGTATATCTTGGCAATTATTGGAACTTTAATGCTTGTTGAAAGTCTTGGCGAGATTGATAAAGCTAGAAAAAATACTATTGTAAAACGAAAATTACACGTTCATTATTGGATACATGGTCTTCCATTTAGGATGAGATTTCCTAAATCAAAATTATATGAGAGCGCATTCACGCCAATTATTATTGGTTTATTTGTAGGTTTTATAGCAGCAATTATGGGTATTGGAGGAGCTTTCATATTAGTACCTGCAATGATTTATATAATTGGTATGCCAACAAAATTAGTTCCAGGAACTTCTTTGTTTGTAACTATTTTTGTAAGTGTCATCGTAACATTTTTACATGCATTCAATTATGGATCCATAGATTTAATTTTAGTTTTAATGCTAGTTATCGGTTCGATCATTGGGGTACAAACAGGTCAAAAAATTGGACAATCAATTGAAAGTTCTGGGCTTAAAGCGTTATTAGCAGTTTTATTATTAATTGTTGGAATTGCAATTGCGTATGATACTTTTTTTGTTGATCATACTATGAACGGCATCACTGAGGTTGCAGAAAAAGACTTAACACCATTGTCAGTCTTAGTTCAAAAATTTTCAAAAGATATGCCAATTGTATATAGTTTGTTTTCTATATTTTTTGCGATAGCATTAGGTGTTGCTGCAGCATTTATTCGAAGATTTTTATCTGATTTAAAAAAAAAGCACTTTAGCAAACCAGCTAAGTAAAAATTTTAAGCACTTCGATACAATTTGGTCATAACGAATTCTCTATGACCTAGAGCTTCAGCACAAGTGAGTCTACCATTTGCAACTTTTAAAGTTGTTTTAATTAATTCATCTCCAGCTTCAGATAAATTCATTTCTCTCGAGAGAATTCTTGAAACATCACAATCTATATGTTCTCCCATAGATTTAACTGTTAATGGATTTGCAGTTAATTTTATAACTGGTTCAATTGGGTTTCCTACAATATTACCCTGACCCGTCGGGAATAAATGAATATTAAATCCCGCAGCTGCTTGTAGTGTTACACATTCTGCTGCAGCAGATGACGTATCCATAAAGTATAAACCTTTTCCTTTTTTTGGCTCTTCAGCTGGTTCTAAAACATCCACAAATTTACAATTTCCTATTTTTTGAAAATTTCCAAAAGCTTTTTCTTCAATAGTTGTTAAACCACCCGCTATATTACCAGCGGTTGGCTGACTTTCAGAAAGGTCATCAGTTGCTTCTTTTAAAATAAAATCATTATAGGCACTCCAAGTTTTCATAAACTTATCTGAAGCTTCTTTGGTGGCACCTCTTGTAGCACAAACTTTTTCTGCCCCTGTAAGTTCTGATGTTTCCCCAAAACATAAATGAACTCCAAGGGGTTCAAGTTTATCCATTAAATTTCCAACAGTCGGGTTAGAGGCTAAACCAGAAGTGGTATCAGACTCTCCGCATTTTACCGAAATCCATAAATCACTTATCGGGCATTCTTCTCTTTGTTTTTCAGAAGCCCACATAACAAATTCTTGGGCTTTTTTGGAAGCTTTCATTACAGTTCCAATATCCCCAGTTCGTTCAATATGGAAACCCTCAACTGGTTTTCCAGTTTTTGCAATTCCATCGACAATTCTCTTAGTCCATTTAGGTTCAATACCAATCACAATTACTGCTGCTACATTTGGGTTGCTACCAGTTCCAATCATTGTTCTAAAATGTAATTCTAAATCTGCTCCGAATTGTAACCTTCCATAAGAATGGGGCAGAGCTATTGTTCCTTTAATATTATTTGCAACTGCTTCAGCACATGCGTTTGAAATATCATCAACAGGTAAAATGATTACATGATTTCTTGTTCCTGCTCTGCCATTTTCTCTTTTATAACCTAAAAAACTTTTTGGAATTTCCATCTAATTACCACTTTTTAGTTTTGACGTTATGAACGTGCACATGTTGACCTTTTTTAATTGCTTTGACTACTTTACCTATATCATGACCATATTTTAAAATTGTATCTCCCTCTTTTAAATCAATCATTGCAATTTTATGGCCTAGAGGGATTTCATCTGCAGATTGAATGTTAACTGAGCTGTCATTCTCCATTATCCAGCATTTACAATCTTGTTTTGGAGTTATTTTTTCTATTACAACTACACCAACATTGTCTTTTTTGTCATGAATTATAATATCTGTTGACATTTATATAGTGTCGATTTGTTTGTTTGAATTTTCTAAAATCTTATATATTAATCGCAAAAATTAACAATTAATTTTTAAAAAATTGTTCTAAAGTAATTTAGAAAGGTTCTACAATGACTAAAATGACAACAGAAGAAGCTTTTGTAAAAGTTTTACAAATGCATGGTATTGAACACTCTTTTGGAATTATTGGTTCAGCGTTCATGCCTATATCTGATATTTTCCCAGATGCAGGAATTACCTTTTGGGATGTAGCGCACGAAACAAATGGTGGTTTGATTGCAGATGGTTACACAAGAGCTACAGGAAAAATGTCAATGGTTATTGCACAAAATGGTCCAGGTATAACAGGATTAGTAACACCAATTAAAACTGCTTATTGGAACCACACACCTTTATTATTAGTAACCCCACAAGCAGCAAATAAAACTATGGGGCAAGGTGGTTTTCAAGAAGTAGAACAAATGAATTTATTTAAAGACATGGTCTGTTATCAAGAAGAGGTAAGAGATCCTTCAAGAATGGCTGAAGTATTAAATAGAGTAATAGAAAAAGCAATAAGAGGTTCAGCACCAGCACAAATAAACGTACCAAGAGATTATTGGTGCCAAGTGATTGATATAGACCTTCCTCCAATCGTCAGATTAGAAAGACAAGGTGGAGGCGCTGATGCAATCGCTAAGGCAGCAGATTTATTGTCTAAAGCAAAATTTCCAGTTATTTTATCTGGAGCAGGTGTAGTTATTGGTGGTGCAATTGAGGAAACTAAAAAACTTGCTGAAAAACTTGACGCACCTGTTTGCTCAGGATATCAACACAATGATAGTTTTCCAGGAAGTCATCCTTTAGCAGTTGGGCCATTAGGATACAATGGATCAAAAGCTGCGATGGAATTAATTTCTAAAGCTGATGTCGTTTTAGCTTTGGGAACAAGATTAAATCCTTTTTCAACTCTACCAGGTTATGGAATTGATTATTGGCCAAAAAAAGCAAGTATAATTCAAGTCGATATGAATCCAGATAGAATTGGATTAACTAAAAAAGTTACAGTTGGAATTAGTGGTGATGCAAAATTAGTTGCAACACAAATATTAGAAAAATTATCATCAAATGCAGGCGATACGGATAGACAAAAAAGAAAAGATTTAATTCACCAAACAAAATCAGCATGGTTACAAAAATTATCAAGTTTAGATCATGAAGATGATGATGAGGGAACAGTTTGGAATAAAGAAGCTAGAGAAAGAGACGCAGATAGAATGTCACCAAGACAAGCTTGGCGAGCTATTCAAGCTGGTATGCCTGAGGATGTAATTATATCAAGTGATATTGGAAATAACTGCGCAATTGGAAATGCCTATCCAACATTTGAAAAGCCAAGAAAATATTTAGCGCCAGGTTTATTTGGTCCTTGTGGCTATGGTTTTCCATCTATACTGGGTGCTAAAATTGGTTGTCCGGATACACCTGTAATTGGTTTTGCGGGAGATGGAGCATTTGGAATAAGTATGAACGAAATGAGCTCTTGTGCAAGAGAGGAGTGGCCTGCAATAACAATGGTAATTTTTAGAAACTACCAATGGGGTGCTGAAAAAAGAAATACAACTCTTTGGTTTGATAATAATTTTGTTGGAACAGAACTTGATCCAGAATTAAGTTTTGCAAAAGTAGCAGAGGCCTGCGGTTTAAAAGGTGTAACTGTTAAAACTATGGAAGAGACCACAGCTGCCATTAAGCAATCTTGTGAAGATCAAAAAAAAGGTATTACAACATTTATTGAAGTAATATTAAATCAAGAATTAGGTGAACCTTTTAGAAGAGATGCCATGAAAAAACCAGTAAGAGTAGCCGGTATTAAAAAAGAGGATATGAAGAAACAGCCTTCTTTAAATTCTTAATGTAAATCCATATCTGGCCAGTCTTTATCATTAAATCTATCCAGTTCTTTTTTTGTGATAGGTCTGAATAATATCCACCCAATCACAATAACTAAAGCTAATAGGATTAATGTTTGCATGATTTAATTTATTACAGACATAGGATCTAGTCTAGTCTGAAACCAATTTACTCTAAAATCTAAATGTGGACCGGTCGATCTTCCAGTTGAGCCCACAGTCCCAATTACATCTCCTTGATTAATTTTATCACCAACAGACACCATTACATTTTCAAGATGTGAATAAATAGTTGAAATGCCATGACCGTGATCCATAATTATTGTTCCACCAGTATAATAAAGATCATCTTCTGCCATAGTAACAACACCTGATCCAGATGACTTGATCATAGTTCCTTGTTTGGCAGCAATATCAATTCCATAATGAGGCCATTTAGGTTTTCCATTTAAAATTCTCTGGCTTCCATAAACACCACTAATGATCCCTTCAACTGGCATAATAAATTGATTTTTGAAAAAGGGTAAATCTGAGTTAATTGCTCTTGCTTCACCAATTTTATTATTTTCTTCTTTTATTCTTTTGTAAACAGACTCTGGGGGTGTGACTTTACTTTCTTCTAAACCATCTATTCTTTGAATATTATATTTTCTTTTAAGAACTTTCTTTATTATTTTATCTTTTTTTCCATTAATAATTTTTGTAATTGTTAAATCAAATTTTCTGTCTCTATCTAGACCAAAAACAAAAAAACCATCCTCTGATACTTTAACTTGCTTTTTGTCTATTATAATTTTTGCTGTTGGATCAGTCTGTCCAATAATAAAGTGTCCTTGTAAAAATTTTCCGGTAAATTCTATTGCTATTAAATGTGTAGGTATAAAACAAAAAATTAAAAAAACTAATTTAGATATTATCTTGCAGTCCATCCACCATCAACCAATAATGAAGTTCCTGTAATCATTGCTGCAGCATCAGAGGCAAGAAAAACAGCTGCACTTGAAACATCAGAAAGTTCAGCAAATTTTCCTAATGGAATATTTCCTAATACTTCTTTTTTAAATTTTTTACTTTTTAGGAATTTTTTTGTCATTGGAGTAACTACAAATGTAGGACAAACTGTATTTACTCGTATGTTGTATTTTGCAAGATCAATAGACATACCTTTTGTTAATCCCTCTAAACCAAATTTTGTCATGTTGTATACGCTTCGAATAGGACCTCCAACATGACCCATTTGTGATGACATATTGACAATCGAACCACCAATTTTTTTTCTATTTTTTGACTTTATCATCTTAAGAGCACATAGCTGAGCAAGGTTAAAAGTTGCCATCGTATTAATCTTTACAAGATATTCCATGTTTTTAGTCTTCACTTTTGTAAAATGTTCAGGAATATTATTGCCTGCATTATTAATCAAAATATCTATTTTTGCTTGTTTATTAATAATGCCTTTAATTTCATTATAATTTGTGATGTCACATACATAAGATTTACATTTTGACTTTAATTTTTTAATCTTTTTTGAAACTTCATCTAAATCTTTTTTAGTTCTACTAATTATAATCAAATTTGCTCCAGCTTCCGCAAGTGCTATTGCGCAAGCTCTTCCAATCCCTTTGCCAGCACCAGTGACAACTGCTGTTTTATTCTTTAAATTATAATTTTTTAAATACATTATAAAAACAATATTTTAATATCTGTGTAAATCAATTCAATAGCAACAATTAATATTGCAATCAAACCTGCCCAAGCAATCCATTTATATTTCTTAATCCAATTTGATATTAAAGTTGCTGCAAATGCCATTAAGGCAATTGATAGAACCAAACCAAATACTAATAATCCATAATGATCTCCAGCTGCTCCGGCAACTCCCAAAACATTATCTAAGCTCATTGTAAAATCTGCTAAGAGGATTGTCCAAATCGCTTTGAAAAAACTAGAATTATCAACTTTTATATCATCATGATTTTCAGAGCCTTTAATGACATCTACATATAATTTGTAGACAATATAAAGAAGAAGCAAACCTCCAAAAAGCCTTAGCCCAGTTATTTGAAGTAAATATGCAGTCAGTAAAGTTAAAATAATTCTTAAAACAACCGCACCACCAATTCCAAAAATAATAATTTTTCTTCTTTGCTCTAAAGGAAATTTTGATGCAATCATACCAATTATTATTGCATTGTCTCCTGCAAGGACTAAATCGATTAAAATAATTTGAGTTAATATAGTTAATTGTTCTGGTGTAAATAATTCAGCAAACATCAATGGGTAAGTATCATATCTGCACCTTTTTCTGCAATCATTATTGTAGGTGCATTAGTATTACCTGATGTAATGTTTGGCATTATAGAAGCATCAATAACTCTTAAATTTTCAATTCCTTTTACTTTTAGTTTTTCATCAACTACAGCCATATCATCTTGACCCATTTTACATGTGCCAACTGGATGAAAAATTGTTTGTGCAAAATCTGAACCTGCTTTTACAAGTTCCTCATCATCATTAATGTCAATACCTGGTCTATATTCCTCAGGTTTATATTTTTTAAATGTTTCAGATTCCATTACAATTTTTCTTGTAAGTTTTAATCCTCTAGCTGCAATCATTCGGTCGTGATCGGTTGAAAGATAATTCATTTTTATTTTTGCATATGTTCTAGAGTCTTTATCTACAATACTCACATGGCCTCTACTTGTAGGTCTAATATTTGAAACAGTAGGTGTGAAAGCATGAAAATCATGATTTTTAGTTGCTCCTAAAGTGTCCATACTCATTGGTTGAACGTGCCATTGTAGATCTGGTAATTCTAATGAGGGATCACTTTTAGCAAACATACACATTTGGCTCGCTCCCATGGTCATTGGTCCACTTCGATTAAAAACATATTCCAGACCAATCATCAATTTTCCAAATAAACTATTAACTTTTTTATTTAGCGATTTAAGTCCTTGAATTTTATATATAGGTCTAAACATTAAGTGATCTTGTAAATTTTCACCCACACCTTTTAATTCTTGCACTACATCTATACCTAAGTCATTTAATTTTTGAGAATTTCCTATTCCAGAAGTTTGCAATATCTGGGGTGAACCTATCGAACCAGATGATAAAATTATTTCTTTATTACAATTTAGTTTTTTAAGCTCATCACCTTGCCAGTATTCAATTCCTTTTGCAGTTTTGCCGTCAAAATTAATCTTTTTTACATGAGCATTAGTTATCGTTTTTAAATTTTGTCTATTTTTTATTGGGTTTAGATATCCAACTGAAGTACTACATCTAAAGCCATCTTTTTCAGTAACTTGAAAATAACCACATCCATGATTATCGCCTGTATTAAAATCTTTCGTTTTGGGGATGCCAAACTCTTCGGCGGCATTTTGAAATTCATTCAATAATGGTAACTGAATTCTTTGATCAGAAACTGAGAGAGGCCCACCAATACCATGAAATTCATTTTTTCCTCTTTCTTGGTTTTCTGCTTTTATAAAATATGGCAGAACATCATCCCAACCCCAACCAGTATTTCCTAATTGTCGCCAAATATCATAATCTCTGCTTTGTCCTCTTATATAAAGTAGTCCGTTGATCGAAGAGCTACCACCTAATGTTTTACCTCTTGGATAACGAATTGACCTATTGTTCATTGAAGCATCAGGCTCGGTTTTATAACACCAATCAACAGAGGGATTGTGCATGGTTTTAAAATATCCAACAGGGATATGTATCCATGGATAATTATCTTTTCCGCCAGCTTCAATTAATACGACTTTGTTATTTGAATTTTCAGAAAGTCTATTTGCCAGAACACATCCTGCAGATCCTGCTCCAATAATTATGTAATCAAAATTTTCCATCAATAGTTGAATCGTTTTTTAGTTTAAGCTTTTTATTGTTTTTACACTTATATTTATCAATTGTCACTTGTATCAGGTTTGTTTTTCTGATTGAATTAAACAAGTTAAATTTAACTAACAAGAGGATAAATAATGAAAAAAATCATTTCAATGTTATTTGCAACAATTTTAGTTCTTGGATTTGCTTCAAGTGCTAATGCTGCAAAAACATTAAAGTGTCAAACTGTTCTTAACACTAAAGCTGATGAGGTAAAAATGTTAAAGGACTTTACTGACACAGTAACTGAATTAACGAGTGGTTCGTTAAAGTTTGAGATATTACCAGCTGGTGCGGTTGTAGGAGTAAAAGAAACTCTAGATGCTGTTGATAAAGGTTTGATTGATTGTGGTTTCGCATGGACTCACTATTGGTCAGGTGATCACCCTGCTGCTATGTTATTTGGTTCGCCAGTAGCTGGTGGTGGAGTAGGTATCGACAATATCGCATTCCTATCATGGTTCCAATATGGTGGTGGTAAAGAGTTATACGACCAACTTTGGAAAGAAATGGGAAGAGATATTAAAGGATTTATGATTCAACCAGTTGGCCCAGAAGCTTTAGGTTGGTTTCCAAAACCAATTAAAGATATGGCTGACTTTAGAAAATATAAGTTCAGAACTCCTCCAGGAATTCCAGGACAAACTTATAAAGACATTGGTATAGCATCTGTTGCAATGGGTGGTGGAGATATTCTTCCAGCTCTTGAAGCAGGAACTATCGATGCTGCTGAGTGGTGTTGTCCAAAACCAGACTTGACATTTGGTTTTCAAAAAGTGTTAAAGCACTATTATTTACAAGGTTTACACCAAGTAGTCGTAAATGCTGACTTTTATATTACTGGAAAAACATACAATGCTATGAGTGCTCATGAGAAAAAGTCACTTGAGGTAGCTGCTAATGCTTCATTAGCGAAATCTTTAAGTTACAGAATCTATGAGAATGGTAAAGCTTTAAGAGAGCTAACTACTAAACATGGAGTAATTCTAGAAGATACACCTTCAGATTATTTCACAGAATATATGGCTGCAGCAAAAGCATCTTTAAACAAGAATGCTAAAGATAATAAATTTTTTAACGAAGTTTATACTTCAATGAAAAATTTTGCTGATGTTGCTGTTCCTTTCTGGAGTGGTGCTCAAATGTCTAATGCGAAGCTAGGAATGGCTCACGCAGCAACATTAAAGTAATCAGTAATCAATCTTGATTTTTTAGAGCGGACTTTAAAGTCCGCTCTAATTTTTTTAACTAAAATTTTATGGCAGACGAACCTGGTAAACTAGATATCTCTGATGAAATGATTGCCGAAAGGCGAGGTGGATCAGGTAAAATGCCAACCGATATGCCATCATGGATGGCTAAATCTATTGTTAATATTGATAAATTTAGTAAGTGGATCGGTAGTATTGTTTGTTGGATACTGATGCCACTCATTTTTGCAATGACCTATGAAGTTCTTGCAAGAAAATTATTTTTAGCACCAACAATTTGGGCTTATGACATTAGCCGTTTTCTTTATGGTGCATTATTTATGCTTGGTGCGGGATACGCTCTTTCTAGGGGAGTCCATATAAGAGCAGATTTTTTATACAGAAATTTTAAAACTAAAACACAAGGTCTTATTGATTTCTGGTTATATCTTTTGTTTTATTTTCCAGGATTAATTGTTTTTCTTTATATGACTATAGGTTTTGTAGAAGAGTCAATTAGAAGGGGTGAACGAGGGATGGATACTACTTGGATGCCCTATATGTGGCCCATCAAAACGTGTTTGTTAATTGGAATTATTTTTTTATTAATTCAAGGTTTTTCAGAATTACTAAAAAGTTATTGGGCAGCTAAAAAAGGTGAGTGGCCAGGAGAGAAAAAATGATAGCAGAATTCATTGATCCGGCTATTCTAGGTTTCATTTTAGTTGGCGTGATGCTATTTGCAATATTTATAGGGTTTCCCATTTCGTTCACTTTAATATTTCTCGGATTTGTATTTGGTTATCTTGGGTTTGGAAAATTAGTTTTTTATTTAATGACCCTTCAATTTTCAATGGTCATGACCGAACAAACTCTCGCCGCCGTCCCGCTCTTTGTTTTTATGGGTATTATGATGGAACAAGCTGGATTGATGGAGAGATTGTTTTCAGCATTTCAAATGATGCTAGCAAAAGTAAAGGGGTCTTTGTATTACGCAGTTTTATTCGTTTCAGTTATATTCGCGGCGGCAACAGGAATCGTTGGTGCATCAGTGACAATTCTTGGAATTATGGCTGCAAAATCCATGAATAGATCTGGATATGACGTAAAACTTGCTGCAGGCACTATTACCGCTGGAGGTACTTTAGGAATTTTAATTCCACCAAGTATTATGCTTGTTGTAATGGGACCTATTATGGAAATTCCAGTTATAGATCTATTTGCGGCTGCAATTTTACCAGGAATTCTTCTTGCAAGTTTGTATGCAGCTTACACTACAATAAGATGCATGATTAATCCAAAACTTGGACCTGTTTTACCTGATGATATGAGGGCCGCAAGCATGAAAGAAGTATGGATAGAATTTTTCTTAGGTTTAGTTCCTCCTGCGGCTTTAGTATTTGCTGCATTAGGTAGTATTTTATTTGGATTTGCAACTCCAACAGAAGCAGCGGGCTGTGGATCTATGGGTGCTTTATTACTTTCATTAGCTTATAAAAAATTAACTCTTTCAAAACTTCAAGAAGCATTAGTGAAAACATTAGAGATCACAGCTTTAATAATGGTATTAGTTGCAGCATCAAATTTTTTTGGAGCAGTTTTTGCTAGATTGGGGACTCCAACTTTATTAACTGAATTTTTATTAGGCTTAGAGATGAACAAGTATTTAATTCTGGCAATGATAATGGTAATGATTTTTTTATTAGGTTGGCCATTGGAGTGGGTACCGATTGTGATGATTATTATTCCAATAATTTTACCACTGGTAGAGGCGTTAGGATTTAATTTAACTTGGTTTGCAATTTTAGTTGCCGTTAATTTACAGACCGCATGGCTCTCACCTCCAGTAGCACTCTCAGCTTATTTTTTAAAAGGAGTTGTTCCTGAATGGGATTTAAAAGATATTTACTATGGAATGATGCAGTTTATGGTTCTTCAAGTAATTGGATTAGTCTTGATCATTATATTTCCTAAAATTGCACTTTGGTTACCAACTCTCTTATATGGACAGTAGAATATTAAAGTTTTATATTGTCTAAGTGAGTCAGCAAAAAACAAAAAAAACTCTCATTAACTGGGATTTAGTAACTGTAAACCCTAACAATAAGACTTGGGACTGGAAGGACTTATTTTGCTTTTGGGGGGTTAATATTCAAAGTGTTATTGGATTTTCACTAATTGCATCTTTGTACTTAATTTATAATTTAAATACTGCAGTAGTTCTTTTTGGAACAATTTTAGGAACTTTTTTTGTTTATATATTTTGTAACTTAATTGGAAAACCATCCCAGAAATTTGGATTACCATTTGTTGTTTTATTAAGATCGTCATTAGGATTTAGAGGCGCCCAATTTTTTGGGTTGTTGAGAAGTATTGTTGGAATATTTATGTTTGGTATCCAAACATATTTTTTATCAAAGGCGATTGGTTTCTTAATTCGGGTTTTAATGTACTCAGTAGATAATTCAATTTTACAAAAAGAAATTTTATTAGTTTTTTTCATAGGATTAAACATTATCGATTGGGCTGCTATATTGATTTCAATTATACTGCAAACTTACTTATTTAGTGTTGGAATGAATTATAACAAAAAATTAATCAAGTTTTCTGCATTAACTATATACGCTGCAATGATAATGTTTTTCTTTATTGTTTTATTATCCGATGTAAAACTGACTGCTCAATCTTTCATAGATGTTTTAGATTTTCAAAATATCTTTAATCCAAATAATATTGGTCCAATAATTACAGTTGCAGGGACTACATTTACCTTTTTTTCAATTATAATTTTATCATTTGGTGATTTTTCTAGATACGTTAAAAATGAACAAGAGCTAAAAAAAGGTAATTTAAGCTTGATTTTAAATCTAATAATTTTTTCATTTTTTGCATTATTTATTGTTACAGGTGCTGATGCATTTCAAAATTTAAACGAGCAAAATGTAGAGATGATTTTAACTAACCCAACAGACATAATTGGGAAATTAGATAATATTCTTTTGGTTTCTTTAGCCTTGATTTTTATTATAATTGCTTCTGCATCAACAAATTTGATAGCAAACTTTGTTCCCTCTCAATATACATTAATTAATTTTGACCCCTCATCTTTTTCTTTAAAAAGCGCTAGTTATGTAATTGCTATTTTTGGATTTATTATAGGAGTTTTTTGGTTAACTTTTTTAAGCCAGGTTGGGGTCTTATCTTATATAGATACGATCGGTGCTTTTTTTGGTCCTCTATTTGGTTTAATGATTGCTGATTTTTACATGGTTAAAAAAGGAAAATTAGAAAACAAAGATATATACTCACTTGAAACTAGTGGCACTTATTATTATTCAGGAGGATGGCACATTAAAGGAGTTTATTCTTTAATATTAGGTTTTATTTTTTCTGCTTCAACAATTTGGAACACAAATTTTATGTTTTTACAATCTTACTCATGGATTATTGGTGCTTTTGTTACAGCTTTTGTTTATTACCTCTTAGCTAGAGAGTAGTATTATGGATAATATTTCTTTTGATTTTAAAGGCAGAACTGCAATTGTTACTGGAGGTGCACAAGGCTTCGGTTTAGACATCGCAAAAAGATTCATTAGGTCGGGTGCGAGTGTGATTATCTGGGACAATGATAAAAAAATGGTCGAAAAAGCAATTGAAGATATTAAAAGCCCAAATTTAAGTTTTAATATTGTTGATATTTCAAATTATTCAAAAGTTGAAGAATGTGTCCAAGAGATTACCAAACAAAAAAATATTGATATATTAATAAATAACGCTGGTATTACTGGTCCAACAGCAACTTTATGGGAATATGATATTGAAATGTGGAAAAAGGTTGTTGATATAAATTTAATGGGCACTTTTAATTGTTGTCGAACAATTGTACCGAATATGATCAAAAATAATTATGGCAGAATAGTTAATGTGGCCTCAGTTGCGGGTAAAGATGGTAATGCTAACGCAAGTGCTTATAGCGTTGGAAAAGCCGGAGCAATTGGACTAACAAAATCATTAGGTAAAGAACTTGCTGATAAGAATATAGCAGTAAATGCTGTTACTCCTGCAGGTGCTAAAACCAGAATTTTGGACCAAATGACTAAAGAACACGTCCAAAGAATGTTATCAAAAGTGCCAAGAGGACGATTTCTCGAGGTTGAAGAGTTTACCTCTTTAGTCTGCTGGTTATCTTCTGAGGAAAATACGTTCTCAACCGCTGCAGTTTTTGATATCAGTGGGGGTCGTTCGACCTATTAACTTCTTGGTTTTATCTCTACTATCTTAGTTTGATTTAGTTTGGCCCTGCCAAATTTTACATCTTTTGACATCACTGGAGCAAAAATCATTATTGACCAGTAAATTAATAAAATAAAAATGGAAATTGTCTTCATAATTAATATATACGAATAGAAATTGATTTTTGATTGTTTAAATTTTGTCAAAATAATGTATTAACAATTTTTTTAAAAATTTATGAAAATAATTTTAAAACTTTTAATCAGTCTCTTTTTATTTACTGAGATAGGTGTAGCTAGTGAAATAAAAGTATTTGAATTTACCGAAGCTGAACTTTCACAGCTTGAGGTCAGAAAGGTGAGAGGTGCGGACAATAAGACAAACTATTCAGTTGGATCTAATGAAAATGGCAATTTTTTAAAATCTATTGCTGATAATGCTGCATCTGCTTTAGGAAAAGAAGTGAAAATTGACCTTAATAAGACACCTTTTATTAATATTACGTGGAAAGTCGAAAAAGATTTATCTGGGATAAAAGAAAACACAAAAAAAGGACATGATTTTGCAGCCAGAGTATTTGCAGTAAAAAAGACTGGTGCAACACCACTTTCTAATAGGGCAATAAATTATGTCTTTTCAAGTAACAACGAAATTGGATTTAGTTCACCAAGCCCTTATACCAAAAAATCCATAGATAATGTTTTATCTACGACCAAAAATAATCTCAATCAGTGGGTTACTGTTAAAGCAAACGTCAAAGAAGATTTTAAAAAATTCCATGATTTAGATGTTAATGAATTAGATGGGTTAGCTATAATGTCTGATACTGATAATTCTAAAATGAAGGCTATAGCATATTTTCAAAATATCTATTTTTCAGCAAATTAGTTAATTATTTGATATAATTTTTTTATGCATGAAAATTTTTTTCACAAATTAAAAGTTTATTATGAAGATACAGACTCTGGTGGAGTGGTTTATTATGCTAATTATTTAAAATACTTGGAAAGAGCAAGAACAGAGGCTCTATTTTCAATAGGTTTTAGCAATAAGAAAGTTCAAGAACAATTTGGTTCATTAATAATCGTCAAGTCTTGTAACATTGAATATAAAAAATCAGCCTTTTTAGAGGATGAAATAACTATTAGATCTTTTATTAAATCTATAACTAAAACCTCTTTCTTTATGAACCAAATTATTACAAAAGGTGAAGATATTATAGTTGAAGCACAAGTTCATTTAGTTTTCATAAATAAAGATGGTAAGCCGGTTAAAATTCCTGAAGATATATACTCAAAATTTAAACCTTTCTTTTGTGACACAATCAAAGTGTAGAAAATTTTTTTGCTTTTTTAAACAAACTATTAATCATTAAAGGAGTTACAACTTTAGTATTAACATTCCTAGGGCTGGGATGATAACAAGCAATTAATATTTTATTATCGGGTAGTAAATATTTTTTTCCGTGTTTAAATTCAAATTTTTTATTCATATTAAATTTCTTTTTGTAAATTTTTAGACAATTATCAAAAGCAACTTTACCTAATGCTACAATTACTTTAAGTTTTTTTAATTGATCTAATTCACTAATAAAATAATTAGAACATTTTATTAATTCACTATTTTTTGGTTTATCTCCTGGGGGAACACACTTGAGTATATTAGTTATATAAGTCGATTTTAATCTTAATCCATCATTTTTATTTTTCGAGAAATCTTGATTTGATATATTCACTTTATGGAGACTTTTAAATAAAAAATCCCCTGATTTATCTCCAGTAAAAGCTCTGCCTGTTCTAGTTCCACCATGTGCTGCAGGAGCTAAACCTATAATCATTAATTTTGCATTGATGTCACCAAAACCAGTAACAGGCTTTCCCCAATAATTTTCATTAATGTTTTGTTTCCGTTTTTTTAATGAAATTTTTTTTATGAAATTAAATAATCGTGGACATTTTTTACATTTAATTATTGTGTTATTTAATTTTTTGAATTTAATGCTCATTGATGAAATTACTTAAGATTATAATAATAATATTTTTCGCTTTAACAATTGAAATAAATGCAAATACAGAAAAAGAAATTATAAATAATCTTCAAAAAGGCGGTAAATTGATTTTTATCAGACATGCTTATGCCCCAGGTAATGGTGATCCAGAAAACTTTGATATTAATAATTGTGAGACGCAAAGAAATTTGAGTCAATCAGGAAGATTGCAATCAAAAAAAATTGGAAATTTTTTCGAAGAAAATGATATTCCTATTAAATTAGTAATTTCAAGTGAATGGTGTAGATGTAAAGAAACGGCTTTGATTGCTTTTAAAAATTATGAAACAGAAAATTTTCTAAATTCTTTTTACAGCGCAAAATTTGCAAAAAATAGAAAAATGCAAATGAAAAAGCTCAAAGATTATGTAAAAAGTTGGAATGGTGATAAAAATTTAGTGTTAGTCACTCATTATGTAGTAATATCAGAAGCTCTTAATTATGCACCAAGTTCAGGAGAAATTGTGATTGCAGATAAAAATTTTAAAAAGTTGAATAGTATAGAAATTGATTATTAAAGATTATGTCCTCAAAGAGAGCAATGAAACAAGCACAAAAACAAGCTTATGCTAGACACAGAAGTAACATTACTCAAAGTCGATTTGGTCAAAAAAAAAGAAACTTTACAAAAAAAGGTAAAAAAAATTAACTTTCACTATCGAATTTTTCAACTTTTTTACATGTAGAAATTTTAGAAATTCCCTCTTCATCATTTAAAACAGTTTTCATGTAAACTTCTTGTTTGCCTTTTTCAAAAAGTATTTGAGTATAAAATTGTGGATATCCATGTTTGTGAGTTAAAATTTTTCCATTTTCTTCGTAAATATTTCTCACATATGAGTTGGATTTCTTTACACTAAGATCTGTTAATCTGTATTTTTGATAAGTTTTTTCTTTATACACATAATTCCTAACCATGATCAATTCATTTAAATTAAGTATGTATTCATTCTTTAAAAACTCATCCTGTTTGTCGTCACAAGCACTCATTACGATGATTTCAGATTTTAAACTTTGTAGGGGTAAAATGAGTAATAAAAAAATAATAAAATATTTAACTTTTTTCATGTTTGTCAGCTAAAAATAAACTTATTAAAAATATAGCTGTCCAGCCAAGTCCTAAAAGACCTTTATATACATTGGTGTCTGCACTCCAAATTTTAAGAAATATAGCTCCAAAGATAAGGCCTATTATGTAAATAATTGATACTATTGTAGTTCTACTCATTTTTTAAACTTTTTTTAAAAAGAGAAATACCATTTTCAATTTTATATGTATAGGACTCTTCAAAACTTTCTAATTGCCATCCAGACAATCTAGCTTTAATTGTTTTAAGATTTTCTATTTTCCATTGATCTGAAGTATCCTCTTGTTTCCAAATTTTTTTTTCATCATTATTTCTGCCACAGCCATAACAATATCCAGTTTTAGGATCAGTTTTACAAATACTTATACATGGCGAAACAATCATAATAATCATTATAGAGGAAAAATTATAAATTTTACAACAAATGTCGTTGGACAAATAGTTTCAATAATATATAAAACTTCAAGAATTGTGGGGCGATGGCGGAATTGGTAGACGCGTCGGTCTTAGGAACCGATAGAGCAATCTGTGAAGGTTCGAGTCCTTTTCGCCCTACCATCAATAAATTATGAAAGTAACAATAGAAAATAAAAAAGGTTTAAGTAAAGACTTAAAAGTATTCATAGATAAAAAAACTATGAGTAATCACATGGATCAGAGGTATGAAGAAATTAAAGGAACTGTAAACCTTAAAGGTTTTAGACCCGGAAAAGTACCAAAGGAAATTTTAAAAAGACAATTTGGAAAAGCAGTTTTTGGCGAAGTTTTAGATAAAGTTATTAAAGACACTTCAACCAAAGCTTTACAAGAAAATAATATAAAACCTGCTGGTCAACCTAAGTTGGATCTTAAAACTTACGGAGAAGATAAAGATCTTGAATATATTATTTCAGTAACAGAACTTCCAAAGGTTGAATTAAAACCAATAGAAAATATTAAGTTTGATGAGTATTCGGTTAAAATAGATGATAGTGAGACTGATAAAAGAATAAAAGAAATTGCAAAAAATCAACCAAACTTTAAAGAGGCCCCTAAAGATACAATTGCAAAAGAAGGTGATTTAATAGCCTTTGATTATAATGCCACTATTGATGACAAACCATTTAAAGGTGGTGAAGGTAAAAATACACAATTAACTTTGGGTAAAGATTTATTTTTAAAAGGTTTTGATAAACAATTAATGGGTGTCAAAGTAGGTGATGAAAAGACTGTTGAAGCTACTTTGCCTGAAAACTTTCCTGAAAAAGAATTGGTTAATAAAAAAGCAAAATTTAAATGCAAAATAACTATATTAAAAAATCCTGAACCCGTAAAAATTGATGATGAATTTGCCAAAAATTTTGGTGCAAAAGATTTGAAAGACCTAAAATCTTTAATTTCAAAACAAATAAATGATGAATATAAAAATTCTCTTGAACGTTTCTCTAAAAATCAAATCTTAAAAGAGATAGAAAAATTTAAGATTACAGAAATTCCTGAGAATCTAATTGATGAAGAAGTAAAAATTCTTTCTCAAGGAATGTCTGAAGAAGATGCAAAAAAAAGTAGGAAAAATTTTGAAGAAATAGCGAAAAAAAGAATTAAAGTTGGATTAGTTTTAAATGAATTTGGTGAGCAAAATCAAATCAAGGTAACAGAACAGGAACTACAAGCTGAAGTTCAAAAACAAATTAGAATGATGCCAGGTCAAGAGAAAATGGTCATGGATTTTTATCAAAAAAATCCTTCAGCATTATCTAGTTTAAGAGGTACAGTTTATGAGGAAAAAATTTTAAAGGTCATTAAAGAAAAAGCAAAACCTAATAAGAAAGAAGTTTCAAAAGAAGAGGCAGAAAAAATTTTGAAACAATCTCAAATGCAAGAATATAGTCATGCTAATGAGGGCAAAGAAAGAACTGAAAAGAAAGTTGAGACTAAAAAACACTCAACGAACAAAACTAAAACAAAAACCTCAAAAACGAAGTCTCAGGTTAAAAAAACAAAAAAAGTTAGTAAAAAGTAATCTCAAGTTGTATAAGTAAAACGAATCAACTTATGACAAATAAAATATCAGAACACATGAGCACGTTAGTTCCTATGGTTGTTGAACAATCAAGTAAGGGTGAAAGAGCATATGATATTTACTCAAGATTGTTAAAAGAGAGAATAATTTTTTTGACAGGACAAATTAACGATAATGTTGCTTCTCTTGTTACTGCTCAACTTTTATTTTTGGAGGCAGAAGATCCAAAAAAAGAAATTTATTTATATATTAATAGTCCAGGAGGATTAGTGACGGCCGGTCTTGGTATTTATGATACTATGCAATATGTAAAGCCTGATATTTCGACATTATGTATCGGTCAAGCGGCATCGATGGGATCATTTTTACTTTCAGCTGGAAAAAAAGGTAAAAGATTTTCATTACCAAATTCTAGAATAATGGTCCATCAACCATCCGCAGGTTTCCAAGGACAAGCAACTGATATTGAGATTCATGCTAATGAAGTTTTATCTTTAAAAAAAGATTAAATGAAATTTATTCAAAACATACAGGTAAATCAGTAGATGAAATCAAATCTGCACTAGAAAGAGATAACTTCATGACTGCTGATGCCGCCAAGTCTTTTGGCTTGATAGATGAAGTGGTAGAAAAAAGATCTTAATACACAAGATATTGACATCAAATTATTAGAAACTTGATTAACATAAGTCTCTTATAATAGAGTAATTAAATTGATTCGTTATAAAAACTATGAATACAAATAACAAAAATATTTTATATTGTTCTTTCTGCGGAAAGAGTCAACACGAAGTTAGAAAACTTATTGCAGGCCCAACTGTCTTTATCTGTGATGAGTGTGTTGAGCTTTGTATGGATATCATCAAAGAGGAAAGCAAAGATACTTTTGTAAAACATCAAGATGGTCTACCTTCACCAAAAGAGATTTGTTCAGTTTTAGACGATTACGTAATTGGACAATCACATGCTAAAAAAGTTTTATCTGTAGCAGTTCATAATCATTACAAAAGACTTAATTATGAAAATAAAACAAGTAAAAATGTAGAACTTGCTAAATCAAATATTCTATTAGTTGGACCAACTGGATGCGGAAAAACTTTATTAGCACAAACACTAGCTAGAATTTTGGATGTACCCTTTACAATGGCTGATGCAACCACATTAACCGAGGCAGGTTATGTTGGTGAAGATGTTGAAAATATTATTCTAAAGCTATTACAAGCTGCAGACTATAATGTTGAAAAAGCACAACGTGGAATTGTTTATATAGATGAGGTAGATAAAATTAGCAGAAAATCTGAGAACCCATCTATAACTAGAGATGTTTCAGGTGAAGGTGTACAACAAGCGCTTTTAAAAATTATGGAAGGAACAATAGCAAGTGTTCCACCACAAGGTGGAAGAAAACACCCTCAACAAGAATTTTTACAAGTTGATACAACAAATATTTTATTTATTTGTGGTGGTGCTTTTGCAGGATTAGATAAAATTATATCACAAAGAGACAAGGGAACCTCAATCGGTTTTGGTGCTGATGTAAAAAATACACAAGATAAAAAGACTGGTGAATGGATGAAAGGTTTAGAACCTGAAGATTTATTAAGATATGGACTTATCCCAGAATTTATTGGACGATTACCGATGATTGCTACTTTAGATGATTTAGACGAAAAATCTTTAATTAAAATATTACAAGAGCCAAAAAATTCTTTAACAAAGCAATATCAAGAATTATTTAAATTAGACGGTGCAAAATTAAGTTTTAAAGAAAGTGCATTAAAAGAAATTGCCCTTAAAGCAATTAGAAAAAAAACAGGAGCAAGGGGTTTAAGATCAATTTTGGAAAACATTTTACTTAAGACGATGTATGATTTACCGAGTCAAGAAAATATTAAAGAAGTCATAGTTGATGCTGCATCTGTAAAAGGCCAATCACAACCAATTATAGTTCATTCAGAATCAGACGATAAATCAAAGCCTAGCAAGACCTCAGCGGCGTAATATCCTTAATAAATAAGAAAAAGGTATTGCAATATAATTTATAATATCCATATTCATACTCATGGATGTTAAAATTTCATTACCTTTATTACCGCTAAGAGACATAGTGGTATTTCCAAGTATGGTGATTCCTCTTTTTGTAGGACGAGATAAATCCATCTCTGCTCTTAATGAAGTAATGAAAAAAGATAAAAAGATTATTTTAGTAACTCAAAAAAACTCAGAAATAGATGATCCCAAAAAGACAGATATTTTTATGTATGGTTGTGAGGGTAGCATTCTTCAACTTTTAAAATTGCCAGACGGAACAGTCAAAGTTTTAGTAGAAGGAACAAAAAGAGTTAAGATTTTAGATTTTAAAGATAATGAAAAATTCATTACTTGTGAATTTACTCACTATAACGACATCATAACTAAAGATGAAGATCTATATCCGCTAGCAGCAACGGCTTTGAGAAGATTAGAAAAATTGACATCAATTAATAAAAAAATTTCAAATGAAACTATTAATTCTATCAAACAATTAAAAGACCCTTCCCATATTGCTGATAACATTGCTTCTCATATAACTGCAACTATCTCAGAAAAACAACAAATTTTCGAGACCATAGACGTTAAGAAAAGATTAAATGCAATAATTAAGATAATGGAAAACGAAACAAGCATAATTGGTGTTGAAAAAAGAATTCGTGGTAGAGTTAAAACGCAAATGGAAAAAACTCAGAGAGAATATTATTTAAATGAACAACTAAAAGCTATTCAAAAAGAGTTAGGTGAGATTGAGGATGGAAAAGATGAAAATACTAGCCTTAATAAAGCAATAATTAAAGCGAGAATGCCTAAAGAGGTTGAAAAGAAATGTTTGCAGGAATTAAAAAAACTAAAAAATATGAGCCCAATGTCAGCTGAGGCAACAGTTGTAAGAAATTATTTAGATTGGATGACAGAACTTCCGTGGCATAAAAAAAGTCCTGTAGATATTGATCTTAAAAAAGCTTTGGAAATTTTAGATAAAGATCATTTTGGTTTAGAAAAAGTAAAAGAGAGAATAATTGAATTTTTAGCTGTTCAAAAAAGAATGGAAAAAATCAAAGGTCCTATATTATGTTTAGTTGGTCCCCCTGGTGTAGGAAAGACATCATTAGGAAAATCAATAGCAAAAGCTACTAACAGAGAATTCGTAAGAATGTCAGTTGGTGGTATGAGAGATGAGGCGGAAATAAGGGGACATAGAAGAACATATATAGGTTCTTTACCTGGAAAAATAATTCAAATGATGAAAAAAGCTGGTACAAAAAATCCACTAATTTTATTAGATGAGATTGATAAAATTGGTAATGATTATCGAGGTGACCCATCTTCAGCTTTACTGGAGGCATTAGATCCTGAGCAAAATACGACTTTTAACGATCATTACCTTGAAGTTGATTATGATTTATCTGATGTTATGTTTGTTACAACAGCTAATACTCTAAATATTCTTCCACCTTTGTTAGATAGAATGGAAGTTATAAGACTCGCTGGTTATACAGAAGATGAAAAAATAAATATTGCAAACAAATATTTATTACCAAAACAAATTAAAGATAATGGCGTTAAAGAAAAAGAGATGAGTTTGCAAAATGAGATTATTCAAGAAATTATCAGAGGCTACACAAAGGAGTCTGGTGTTAGAAATTTGGAAAGAGAAATTTCTAAAGTTGCAAGAAAAGTAGTAAAGAAAGTTGTTTCTGGAGAGGAAAAAGAAGTCAAGATTAATAAAGAAAATTTGTCAGAATTTTTAGGTGTTCCCAAGTTTAAATCAGGTGAATTAGAATCTGAAAATAGAGTAGGAATAGTTACTGGATTGGCATGGACTGAATATGGTGGAGAAATTTTGAAAATAGAAACTGCTACAATGCCAGGAAAAGGAAGAATGCAAATAACAGGTAAGCTTGGAGATGTAATGCAAGAGTCAGTAAAAGCTGCCAAATCTTTTGTTAGATCTAAATGTTTAGAGTATGGAATAATACCTCCATTGTTTGAAAAAAAAGACTTTCATATTCACGTTCCAGAGGGTGCTACACCAAAAGATGGTCCATCTGCAGGAATTGGGATGGTTACTTCCATAGTATCTTCGATTACAAACATTCCAGTTAAAAGAGATGTTGCAATGACAGGTGAGGTTACTTTAACAGGTCAAGTATTACCAATTGGTGGCTTAAAAGAAAAACTTATTGCGGCGCATAGAGCCGGGATCAAAGAGGTCTTAATTCCAAAAGAAAATGAGAAAGATTTAGTTGATATGCCGAAAAAAATAATTGATGAAATTAAAATAATTCCTGTTGAATATGCTGATGAAGTTTTAAAGATTGCTTTAACTAAGGAGCTTAAAAAAACAGAATGGGTTGAAGTTGATATTTCTAAAAAAGACGACAAGTCTCAAGCAAGTATTCAATAAAATTTATTTATGGAATTATATATAATTTTAATAATCGTAGTTTTTGTTACTTATTATTTAACAAGACCAACATCGAAAATAGAGAAAGATAATTTTAACTCCAAAAATAATTGGAGAGGTGGTTTTTAAAAAATTATCTTTTATTTATAACAACTAATTAATCTTGACCTTATTTTACTAAAAGATATAACCAACATTTTGGTTTTGGGCGGTTAGCTCAGTTGGTAGAGCATCTCGTTTACACCGAGGGGGTCAAAGGTTCGAGTCCTTTACTGCCCACCAAAAGAATCAAAAGTGGGGGTGTAGCTCAGTTGGTTAGAGCGATCGCCTGTCACGCGATAGGTCGAGGGTTCGAGTCCCTTCACTCCCGCCACTTATTTAATTTAAAGCTGATAATCGTTATCAAATGAGCGGTATATTTTGAATAATGTGACCTATCACCACTTCATCTAGCTTTAAAAAATGATATATATTCCACCATGATAGCTGAATTTTTAAATGATTATTTACCAATAATATTATTCCTAATTATAGCATTAGGACTTAGTTGTGCTTTTATAGTAATTAATTTTATCTTATCTCCAAAAAATCCAGATCCTGAAAAATTATCAGCTTATGAATGTGGATTTGAACCATTCCAAGATTCAAGAATGGAATTTGATGTGAGGTTTTATTTAGTTGCTATTTTATTTATTATTTTTGACCTTGAAATTGCATTTTTATTTCCATGGGCAATTTCTTTAGGAAACATTGGTATATTGGGTTTTACGTCAATGATGATTTTTTTGTTCATACTTACAATTGGATTTATTTATGAATGGAAAAAAGGTGCATTAGACTGGGAATAAAATTTTTTAAAATGAATAATAAATTAGATCAAGTACCTGATGAATTTAAACAACTTGCAGAAGACTTTGGCAAGAACGGATTTATAACTACTTCATTAGAAAATTTAGTAAATTGGTCAAGATCTGGATCTTTGCATTGGATGACTTTTGGTCTTGCTTGCTGTGCTGTTGAAATGATGCAAACAGCCATGCCAAGATATGATCTTGAAAGATTTGGTGCTGCTCCAAGGGGATCACCTAGACAATCCGATGTAATGATTGTTGCAGGTACTTTAACAAATAAGATGGCACCAGCATTAAGAAAAGTTTATGATCAAATGCCAGAACCAAGATATGTTATATCAATGGGAAGCTGCGCAAATGGTGGAGGGTATTATCATTATTCATATTCTGTTGTAAGAGGTTGTGATCGTATTGTGCCCGTAGATGTTTATGTGCCAGGTTGTCCACCATCTGCTGAAGCATTATTGTATGGAATAATGCAATTACAAAAAAAAATTAGAAATAAAGGATCTTTTAACAGATAAAATGAATAATTTAATTGATTTAGAGAAAAAAATAAATTCAGAGCTTACGACAAAAATTAATAAGACTTCAATTAAACACGATCAAATTTATGTTGAAATTGATAAAGAGGATTTAATTGATGTTGTTTTATTTATAAAAACAAACAAAGATACTAAGTTTAGACAGCTTATTGATATTACAGTTGTAGATTATCCTGAGGAAACCCAAAGATTTAAGATTGTATATTTATTCTTAAGTCATGAGTTTAACCACAGAATGATCTTAAGTTATTTTATCAATGAAAATGAGCTGATTTCATCTTTAACATCTGTATTTCCGTCAGCTAATTGGATGGAAAGAGAAGTTTTTGATATGTACGGCGTAAATTTCAAAAATCATCCTGATTTAAGAAGAATTTTGACTGACTATGGTTTTGAAGGTCATCCATTAAGAAAAGATTTTCCATTAACTGGTCATTCTGAAGTTAGATATAGCGAGGAGAAAAAAAAAGTTATCAGTGAGCCTGTAAAATTAGAACAAAATTATAGAAATTTTGATTACGAAAGTCCTTGGGAAGGAACAAAATACATAAAAGAAATATCAGAGACTAATGACAAAAAAAATTAAAAATCTTAATTTAAATTTTGGTCCACAACATCCGGCTGCCCATGGTGTATTAAGACTAATTCTTGAGCTAGATGGTGAGGTTGTAGAAAAAGCAGACCCACATATTGGTTTATTGCATCGAGGAACAGAAAAATTAATTGAAAATAAAACATATATGCAAGCCGTTCCATATTTTGATCGACTTGATTATGTTGCTCCCATGAACCAAGAACATGCTTTTGCCTTAGCCATAGAAAAAATTCTAGATATCGATGTTCCAATAAGAGCACAATATATAAGAGTTATGTTTTGTGAAATTGGAAGAATATTAAGTCATATATTAAATGTAACTACTCAAGCTTTAGATGTGGGTGCATTGACACCATCATTATGGGGGTTTGAGGAAAGAGAGACATTAATGACTTTTTACGAACGAGCGTCTGGATCAAGATTACACGCTAATTATTTTAGAGCTGGTGGAGTTCATCAAGATTTACCAGCTGGTTTAGAAAATGATATAGCGAAATTTTGTGAAACTTTCCCAAAAATAATTAATGATCTTGAGAACCTTTTAACTGATAATAGAATATTTAAGCAAAGAAATGTAGATATTGGAGTGGTAACCAAAGATGATGCGTTAGACTACTCTTTTAGTGGTGTAATGATTAGAGGTTCAGGAGTTCCTTGGGATTTAAGAAAATCTCAACCCTACGATTGTTATGATCAATTAGAATTTAAAATTCCAGTAGGTAAAAATGGTGATTGTTACGATCGATATTTATGTAGAATTGAGGAAATGAAAGAGAGTGTATCAATCATAAAACAATGTTTAGCAAGGATGGAAAAAGGTCCAATTAAAACTTTTGATGGTAAAATATCTCCACCATCTAAAGCAGAAATAAAACAATCAATGGAAGCATTGATACATCACTTTAAATTATTTACTGAGGGATATCGTGTACCAAAAGATGAAATTTATACTGCCGTTGAAGCACCTAAAGGTGAATTTGGTGTTTATTTAATCTCAGATGGATCAAGTAAACCTTATAAGTGCAAGATAAGAGCGCCAGGATTTTCACATTTACAATCAATGGATTATTTAATTAAAGGTCACATGTTGGCAGATGTACCTGCTGTTCTTGGTTCACTTGATATAGTTTTTGGAGAGGTAGATAGATGAGTTTGAGAAGACCTGCAAAAAACCAACCTGAGAATTTTGAATTTAACCCTTCTTCATTAGAGGCTGCAAAAAGTATTGTTGCCAAATATCCAGAAGGTAAACAACAAAGTGCTGTGATGGCATTATTATACATTGCTCAAAAACAAAATGATAACTGGATACCTTTAGCTGCAATGAAGTACATCGCAAAATTTTTATATATGCCATACATAAAAGTATATGAAGTTGCTACTTTCTATAGCATGTATAATTTATCACCAGTTGGTAAATATTTTGTTCAAGTGTGTACCACAACCCCATGTATGATAAGAGGTGCAAACAAATTAGTCGAGGCATGTAAAGAAAAAATTTCAAAGGATGAGTCAGTCCTTTCAAAAGATAAAAGTTGTTCATGGATGGAAGTTGAGTGCCTTGGTGCATGTGTTAATGCACCGATGATGCAAATTAACGATGACTATTATGAAGATCTTGATAAAGAAAAAACTTTAAAGATTTTAGATAAAATTCTTGATGGAGAAAAACCAACACCTGGCTCCTATAGAGGAAGAATAAATAATGAACCAGAAAATAATAGAAAAACATTAATGGATTTAAAAAATGCTTAAGGATCAAGATAGAATTTTTCAAAACTTATACAATGATTTGGGATCTGACCTAACCTCATCTAAAAAAAGAGGTGATTGGGTTAATACTAAGGAAATAACAGATAAGGGCAGAGACTGGATTATAAATGAAATCAAAGACTCTCAACTTAGAGGAAGAGGTGGCGCAGGTTTTCCAACAGGTTTAAAATGGTCTTTTGCACCTAAAGAGGTTGGCTCTAGACCCCATTATTTAGTGATCAATGGAGATGAGTCTGAACCAGGCACTTGTAAAGATAGAGATATTTTAAGATTTGAACCTCATAAATTAATTGAAGGTTGTTTGATTGCATCTTATGCAATTCAAGCACATGTTTGTTACATTTATATTAGAGGTGAATATTTTATAGACGGACAAAAGCTACAAGCAGCAATTGACGAGGCTTATGAAAAAAAACTATTAGGTAAAAACGCTGCAGGTACTGGGTGGGATCTAGATATTTATATTCACTATGGAGCTGGAGCATATATTTGTGGAGAAGAAACTGCATTACTCGAAAGTATTGAAGGAAAAAAAGGTCAACCAAGATTAAAGCCTCCTTTTCCAGCACTAATTGGACTTTATGGTTGCCCAACAATAATTAATAATGTGGAAACTATAGCTGTTGTACCAACAATATTAAGAAGAGGTGGTAAATGGTTTGCATCTTTGGGAAGAGAAAAAAATACAGGTACCAAAATTTTTTGTATATCTGGAAACGTAAATAATCCTTGTAATGTTGAGGAAGAAATGAACATTCCATTAAAAGAACTAATCGAAGTACATGCTGGTGGTGTCATAGGTGGCTGGGATAATTTACAAGCTGTTATACCTGGTGGATCATCAATGCCATTGATACCAAAAGATAAATGTGAGACTTTAACCATGGACTTTGACTCATTAATGGCTGAAAAAAGTGGATTAGGAACAGCTGGTGTAGTTGTGATTAACAAAGATCAAGACATCATAAAATGTATGGCCAGAATTGCTAGATTTTATAAACATGAAAGTTGTGGACAATGTACCCCTTGTAGAGAAGGTTCAGGCTGGATGTGGAGAATGCTTGAAAGAATGGCAAGAGGTGAAGCATCTAAAGATGAGATAGACATGTTGGGTGATGTTACAAAACAAATAGAAGGTCATACGATCTGCGCATTCGGTGAAGGTTCATCTTGGCCAGTTCAAGGTTTATTAAGACATTTCAAAGATGAAATTAAAAAAAGAAATAAATTTGATCCAATTGTAAAAGAAAATAAAAATATACCTTATTTGGTAGATCAACACTTATTGGATAAAAATGCTTAAATTAAAAGTTAATGATATTGAAGTAGAGGTTGAGGAAGGGTTAACTGTTCTTCAAGCTTGTGAAAAAGCAGGCGCAGAAATACCAAGATTTTGTTATCACGAAAAATTATCAATAGCTGGTAACTGCAGAATGTGTTTAGTTGAAATGGAAAAATCTCCAAAACCAATAGCCTCATGTGCAATGCCCGCTGCAGATGGAATGGTTATAAAAACTAATACTCCAAAAATAGAGAAATCAAGAAAAGGTGTGATGGAGTTTTTATTAGCAAATCATCCGTTGGATTGTCCAGTGTGTGATCAGGGTGGGGAATGTGATCTTCAAGATCAATCGATGTTTTATGGAATAGATAAGTCAAGATTTAAAGAAAACAAAAGAGCAGTGCCTGAAAAAAATATGGGTCCACTGATCAAAACTCAAATGACAAGATGTATTCATTGTACAAGGTGTGTGAGATTTGCAACCGAGATAGCTGGAGTTCCTGAATTAGGTGCAATTGGAAGGGGTGAGGATATGCAAATTACTACATATTTAGAGCAATCAGTTCAATCAGAACTATCAGGAAACGTAATTGATCTTTGTCCAGTAGGAGCTCTAACATCTAAGCCTTATGTTTTTGAAGCAAGACCATGGGAATTAAAAAAAACGCAAACAATTGATGTAATGGATGCAGTTGGTTCAAATATTCGAGTTGATACCTATGACTGGGAAGTGAAAAGAGTTTTGCCTGTTATAAATGAGGACATAAATGAAGAGTGGATTTCAGATAAAACAAGATATGCTTGCGATGGATTATTAAATCAAAGATTAGACACTCCGTATATAAAGTATAATAATAAATTTGAAAAAGCCTCTTGGGACGAGGTTTATAAAATTATCAAATCAAAAATAGAAAATGCAAACAAAGATAAAATTTGTGGGTTTGTTGGTGATCTAACAAATATGGAGACAAGTTTTATTTTCAAAGAATTTTTAGAAAGAACAATTGGTACGAAAAAATATGATTTTAGACCTACAAAAAGATTTATCGACAATTCTAAAAGAGAAAATTATTTATTCAATTCATCGATAAACGGAATTGAAGAAGCGGATTTAATTTTATTGATAGGCACTAATCCTAGATTTGAAGCAACAATGATTAATGCGCGAATTCGAAAAGCATATTTAAGTAATAATACCAAAGTTGTTTCTTTAAACGATCTTGGAGACTTAACTTACAGCTATCAAAGTTTAAATGGGAAGGCAAAAACTATCAAAGATATATTTGAAAATAATAATGAATTGTCAAAAGAAATTATTGAGTCAAAAAAACCAATGATTGTGTTTGGAGAGTCTTTTTTTAAAATAAAATCAGCAAGTCATTTATTTAATTTATCAAAAAAATTTTTATCCAAAAATAATAAATTGAATGATGATTGGAATCCAATAAACATATTATCAGTGGATGCAGCTACAATTGGAAATCTAGATTTAGATATCATTGATAAAAATGATAAAATTCTAGATGAACTTCATGAAAATAAATTTGAAATTATTTTTTTACTTGGCCAAGATAATTTAGATTTTAAAAGGAAAGATGAATTTATTATTTATCAAGGAAGTCATGGAGATAGAGGTGCAGAAATTGCAGATATAATTTTACCAGGTGCTGCTTATACTGAACAATCTGGACATTACACTAACTTGGAAGGTAAATTACAAAAAGCTTATAAAGCATCTTACCCTCCAGGTGACGCAAAAGAGGACTGGCAAATTATTAATGATCTCGCTGAGGTTATGAATAATAGAAAACTTTTTAATGATAAAGATGAACTCGAAAGTAGTATGTTTAACTATTTAAAGATGAACAAAGACCAGCAAAATACAGAATTAGAAGATAAATTAAATGAAAGTGATTTTGCTGATGAATTTTTAAAAGTTGATTATAAAGACTACTATTTTTCTAATGTAATTGCACGTTCATCAAAAACTATGCTTGAATGTAATAACGCAAAAATTGATTTAAAAAAAACAGGGACAGAAGGTTAATTCATGGAATACTTAAATATTATTTTTCAAGAAAGTTATAAAATTTTATTTTTATTAGTGCCTGTTTTAGTTTCAGTCGCTATGATCGTGTGGTTAGATCGAAGAGTTTGGGCTTTTGTTCAAAAAAGGCAAGGTCCAAATGTTGTTGGTCCATTTGGCTTATTACAATCCCTAGCAGATGCCCTAAAATATATTTTCAAGGAAATTATAATACCTGCTAGTTCCAACAAAGTAATTTTTATTCTTGCTCCAATAATAACAATGACTCTAGCTCTAATAGCATGGGCTGTAATTCCTTTTGGAGTTGAACAAGTATTAGCAGATATAAATGTTGGAATTTTATATATTTTTGCTGTCTCATCATTGGGTGTGTATGGGATAATAATGGGTGGATGGGCGTCGAATTCAAAATATCCTTTTTTAGGAGCAATTAGATCTGCTGCACAAATGGTATCTTATGAAGTATCGATTGGTATCATTATAATTAATGTCTTATTATGCGTTGGATCTCTAAACTTGAATGATATTGTAGTTGCTCAAAAAGAAATGTGGTTTGTAATACCATTATTTCCAATGTTTGTAATTTTTTTTATATCAGCTTTAGCTGAAACGAATAGACCACCTTTTGATTTACCAGAAGCAGAGGCTGAATTAGTTGCGGGTTACCAAACAGAATATTCTGGGATGATGTATGCAATGTTTTGGTTAGGAGAGTATGCAAATATTTTGTTAATGTGTGCACTAGGGTCAATTTTATTTTTAGGAGGTTGGTTATCTCCAATCGATCTTTATCCTTTTAACTTAATACCTGGCGCTCTTTGGTTAATTTTCAAAATTTTATTTTTATTTATTCTTTTTGCGTTGGTCAAAGCGATTGTTCCAAGATATAGATATGATCAATTAATGAGACTAGGTTGGAAAATATTTTTACCATTATCTTTAACTTATGTTGTTTTGACGGCAAGTTATCTTTTTTACTTTAATCTTTTACCTACAATATAAATGAAAATATCAAGATTTTTTAAAACAATATTAATGACCGATTTTATTAGTGGGCTTTTGATTGCTGTAAAGGAACTTTTCAAATCAAAAAAAACAATAAATTATCCATTTGAAAAAGGCAAAATTAGTCCAAGATATAGAGGTGAACACGCATTGAGAAGATATCCTAATGGAGAAGAAAGATGTATAGCTTGTAAATTGTGTGAAGCTGTTTGCCCTGCTCAAGCAATTACAATTGAATCTGCCGAAAGAGCTGATGGAAGCAGAAAAACTACACGCTATGATATTGATATGATGAAATGTATTTATTGTGGATTATGTGAAGAGTCTTGTCCTGTAGATGCAATTGTACAAGGACCAAATTTTGAATTTTCAACTGAAACTCGTGAAGAACTCTATTATACAAAAGAAAAACTCCTAGATAATGGAGATAGATGGGAAAATGTTTTAGCGGCAAATATTAAATCAGACAATCCATACAGATAATTTATGATTGCACATGCAATATTTTTTTATGTCTTTTCTGTAATTGCAGTTGTTTCTGCCATAATGGTAACTGTTTCTAAAAACACAGTTCATTCAGTTTTTTTTTTAATTCTTGATTTTATAAGTATATCTTGCCTCTTCATAATGATTGGTGCCGAATTTTTGGGGATGATTATGTTGATAGTTTATGTTGGTGCAGTTGCAGTGCTATTTTTGTTTGTTGTAATGATGCTTAATGTTGCTCAACAAAAAAATCAGTGGTTTGTTTCAAAAGATAGCTCAAGACATATCCCTATAGGATTATTAATCAGTGTAATAATATTTTTTGAATTGATAATTGTAATAGGTGGCTGGAAATATAAACCTGATTTATTTAATTCTACAAAATTATCATTAGAAAATGGGGTTAGTAACACTCATTCACTGGGTCAGGTTTTATACACTGATTATATACACGTGTTTCAAATTAGTGGGATGATACTTTTGATTGCTATGATAGGAGCAATAGTACTTACTTTTAGACAAAGAGAGGGTGTTAAAAAACAAAGTTATTTAAAACAAATATCTAGAGAAAGGACTGAAGGTGTGGAAGTACTTGAAGTTGCATCTAATAAAGGAGTAAAAATAGATGATTGATATAGGTTTAGGTCACTATTTAACCTTAGGTGCTGTTATTTTTAGCATTGGAATAATTGGTATATTTCTTAATAGAAAAAATATTATTGTAATCTTGATGAGTATTGAACTTATCTTATTAGCTGTAAATATTAATTTAGTATCTTTCTCAATTTATTTAGGAGATCTTTCTGGTCAAGTGTTTACCCTCTTTATACTAACTGTTGCTGCAGCTGAGGCTGCAATTGGTCTTGCGATCATAGTTGTTTATTTTAGAAACTCTGGAACTATTCGAGTGGAGGAGATAGATAAACTAAAAGGTTAAAATGGAAATTTCAATTATAGCACTACCATTAATTGCTTCAATTATTTCAGGATTTTTTGGAAAATTGATAGGAGATAGAAGTTCAGAAATAATTACCAGCCTATTGGTATCTATTTCAGCAATTTTTTCTGTCCTCGTTTTGTATGAGGTTGTTGTTAATCAATATCAAGAAAACTTCATCATAGCGACATGGATTAGCTCTGGATCGCTTGAAGTAAATTGGTCAATAAAAATTGATACATTATCTGCTGTGATGTTAGTTGTTGTTACATCAGTTTCTGCCTTAGTTCATATTTATTCAATCGGTTACATGTCTCACGACCCGCACAAACCAAGATTTATGGCTTACTTATCTTTATTTACATTTGCAATGCTGATGTTAGTTACTGCAGATAATTTCATTCAATTATTTTTTGGTTGGGAAGGTGTAGGCTTATGTTCGTATTTTTTAATAGGATTTTGGTTTAAAAAAGAATCAGCTAACAAAGCTGCAATTAAAGCATTTGTAGTAAATAGAGTTGGTGATTTTGGATTTGCTCTAGGAATATTTTTAATTTTTTATTTATTTGGAACTGTAAATTATACTGAGGTTTTTGCTGAAATTCCAAACATTACAGATAAAAATTTGGTATTTTTAGGAGTCACATTTAATGCTGTAGATTTGATTTGCTTACTTTTATTCATTGGTGCGATGGGTAAATCAGCACAAATTTTACTTCATACTTGGTTACCAGACGCTATGGAAGGGCCAACACCTGTTTCTGCCTTAATTCATGCCGCCACTATGGTAACAGCAGGAGTTTTTCTAGTTGTAAGATGTTCACCAATTTATGAATACTCTGATTTAGCTTTAAATATCATTACAATTGTTGGTATGAGTACTGCATTCTTTGCTGCAACAGTAGCTCTGGTACAAAATGATATTAAAAAAATAATTGCGTATTCTACTTGTAGCCAATTAGGTTACATGTTTTTTGCCACTGGCGTAGGAGCATATAATGTTGCAATGTTTCATTTATTCACTCACGCGTTTTTTAAAGCACTATTATTTTTAGGATCTGGTTCAGTTATTCACGCTTTTAAAGACGAACAAAATATAAATAATATGGGCGGTGTGTGGAAAAAACTTCCATACACCTATTCACTAATGATTATAGGAACGCTAGCTTTAACGGGGTTTCCATTTTTGTCAGGTTTTTATTCTAAAGATGCAATAATTGAATTTGCTTATTTGAGAGGAAATACAACAGGTTATTATGCTGCTGGTATAGGTATTTTTACAGCATTTCTTACATCAATTTATTCTTGGAGATTAATTTTTAAAACTTTTCATGGTGAGTATAATAATAAAGAGATTAAGATAGATGAGACGCACGAGTCTCCTATCGTGATGTTGATACCTCTAGTTTTATTATCAATTGGTGCAATATTTGCAGGATTTTTATTTAAAGAATTATTTATTGGTTATGAAGGTATAAATAATTTTTGGCGTGACTCAATATTTTTTCTAAAACCATTAAGCACTGATCACCCACCACTATGGTTTTTATTACTTACTCCAACTTTGGTAATATCATCTATTCCACTAGCGTATTATTTATTCCTTAAAAATAGAAATTTACCTGAACGATTAGCTAGTATAAATAAACCACTTTATCAGTTTTTGTTAAATAAATGGTATTTTGATGAACTTTATGATGTTTTATTTGTTAAACCATCAAAAAAATTAGGTTTATTTTTATGGAAGTTCTTTGATTTGAAAATTATCGATGGGTTTGGTCCAGACGGTATTTCGTCGATGATCAAAAAATTTTCAGTAAAAGCTAATAAATTTCAAAGTGGGTATATATATCAATATGCTTTTGTAATGTTACTTGGTTTTTCTGCTTTATTAACATTCTTAATTGTAAAATAATGAACTTTCCTATCCTTTCCTCTTTGATTTTATTACCATCAATTGGAGCTTTATTCTTATTTTTTACCAAAAGTGATAAAAAAAATAACTTTACTGGAAAATATGTTGCTTTATTTACTTCAGCAGTAAATTTTTTTTTATCAATTTATCTATGGATATTATTTGATCCAACAACTTCTGAGTTTCAATTTGTTGAGGAAAGAATCTGGATTAAAGATTTAATAGATTATAAGGTAGGTGTTGATGGTATTTCAATTTTGTTTATTTTACTCACAACATTTATTACACCACTTTGTATTGTATCGGTAAATAATTCAATCAAAGAGAGACTAAGTGAATTTTTGATAGCTGTACTTATCATGGAGTCTTTTATGATCGGTGTATTCTGCTCTTTAGACCTTGTTATTTTTTATTTATTTTTTGAGGCAGGTTTAATTCCCATGTTTTTAATTATTGGTATCTGGGGTGGTGCCAGAAGAGTTTATTCAGCATTTAAATTTTTTTTGTATACCTTGCTTGGTTCAGTTTTAATGTTAGTAGCTATAATTACAATTTATTGGCTGAATGGAACTACAGATGTAGTTGAACTTTATAATTCTGGAATTGATATAAAGTATCAAAATCTTTTATGGTTAGCTTTTTTTAGCTCTTTTGCAGTTAAAACTCCTATGTGGCCAGTTCATACATGGTTACCAGATGCTCATGTTGAAGCACCAACAGCAGGATCTGTTTTATTAGCAGCTATATTATTAAAAATGGCAGGTTATGGTTTTATAAGATTTTCTCTTGGATTATTTCCGGCAGCATCAGAAATCTTCACCCCATTGATTTACACACTCAGTATAATCGCGATTATTTTTACTTCTTTCATAGCTTTAATGCAGGAAGATATGAAAAAGCTAATTGCTTATTCATCAGTTGCCCATATGGGTTATGTTACTTTAGGAATTTTTACTATTCAGCAACAAGGTATCGAGGGAAGTATTATTCAGATGATCAGTCATGGACTAGTTTCTGCAGCACTTTTTTTATGTGTAGGTGTTGTTTATGACAGAATGCATTCAAGACTTATAAATACCTATGGTGGAGTCGTGAGTATTATTCCAAAATATTCTATTTTGTTTATGTTATTTACTTTAGCAGCTCTAGGCCTACCTGGAACAAGTGGTTTTGTTGGGGAGTTTTTAATTTTGATGGGCACATTTAAGGATAATTTTTTAGTAGCTGTGATTGCTAGTTTAGGGGTAATTATTGGTGCTGCATATATGCTTTGGTTATACAAAAGAGTAGTTTTTGGAAAATTAATAAATACAGATTTGAAACAGATGTTTGATTTAAATAGATCTGAGTTATTTATTTTATCTTGTTTAGCCGTACCAACTCTATTTTTTGGATTTTATCCAGATCCTCTAATTAACACAATTGAGGTTTCTATCTCAGATTTAATTGATCAATATAATTTTAAATTAGCAAGTAAAACATAATGGAAAATTTACAATTAGTATTACCCGAAATATTTTTATCTTTGTCTATAATGTTTTTATTAATATTAGGTGTTTTTAAAAAAAATAGCTCAAGACTTGTTCAGAGCCTTTCTTTAGCTGTTTTGATTGTAACCGCTGTTATTACTTTTAATGAAACAATTGGTATTAACGAAACAAAATTATTTAATAATAGTATTATTATTGATTATTTATCTTCTTTAATGAAGATAATCACTTTATTAGCTGCTTTCTTAGTCCTAATCATTTCTTCGAACTATCTTAAAACTTTTCAAATCTTTAAGATTGAGTATCCAATATTAATTTTAAGTTCTGTATTAGGAATGATGGTTATGATTAATTCTAATGACTTAATTGTATTTTATATGGGCCTTGAGCTTCAGTCGTTGGCCTTATATGTTTTAGCTACATTCAATAGAGATGAAATCAAATCTTCTGAAGCGGGACTTAAATATTTTGTTTTAAGTGCTCTATCCTCCGGTTTGTTGCTCTATGGTTGCTCTTTAATATATGGATTTACTGGCTCTACCAATTTTAATGTAATAGCTGATCAATTAAATTCAAATGAGTATGCTTTGACATTTGGTATCGTGTTTATTTTAGTGGGACTAGCCTTTAAGATTTCTGCTGTTCCTTTTCATATGTGGGCTCCAGATGTTTACGAAGGTTCACCTACTTCGGTGACATTATTTTTTACAATGGTTCCAAAAATAGCAGCACTGACTGTATTTATAAGATTTTTATATGTACCATTTTTAAATCTGATTGATCAGTGGCGAATGATTTTAATTTTTTTATCGATCGCATCAATGCTATTTGGTGCTATCGCAGCCATAGGACAAACAAATTTGAAAAGACTTGTTGCTTATAGCTCCATAGGTCATGTTGGTTACGCTTTAGCTGGTGTAGCGGCAGGTACTAATGATGGCATTCAAAGTTCAGTAATTTATATAACTATATATATACTAATGAACTTAGGATTATTTTCATGCTTGTTAATGTTGAAACGAGACAATAACTATTACGAAAAAATAGATGATTTGTCGGGTTTATCTAAAAATCATCCAATGCTAGCGTTATCATTACTAATAATTTTATTTTCACTAGCTGGGATTCCTCCTTTGGCTGGTTTTTTTGCTAAGTTTTATGTTTTTAAAGCAGTCATTGAACAATCAATGTATTTTTTAGCAATCATTGGTTTATTGTCAACAGTCGTTGCAGCTTTTTATTATTTAAGGTTAATTAAAATTATGTATTTTGATGAGCAAAAAGAAAAATATGATACTGATCATGGTTTTTGGTTAAAATTTTCTTTAACAGCATCTACATTGTTAATTCTGATATACTTCATATTTCCGAGCCAATTGATAGAGGTAGTTTCCAGAATTAACATAATTTAATGAAATTTAGAATTTTAAGATTTAAAAAATTAAGAAGTACGAATGATACAGCCATAAGAATGGTTAAAAGTTCCAATTTAAATTATGGAATGATAATTGCTGATAGCCAAAGTAATGGACGTGGGCAGTACGGAAGAAAATGGATTTCATTTAAAGGAAATTTGTTTGTAAGTTTTTTCTATAATTTAGAAAATATGGATTTAAATTTAACTAAAATTACAAAATTAAATTGTATATTAGTAAAAAAACTAATTTCAAAATATTACAAAAAAAGAATTGTATATAAAAAACCAAATGATTTGTTAATTAAAGGAAAAAAAATTTGTGGAATTCTCCAAGAGATAATAAATAAACAAAATCAAAAATTTTTAATACTTGGAATTGGAATTAATTTGATAAAAAACCCTATAATTGGCAACTATCCAACTACTAATTTAAATGATTTAATTAATAAAAAACTTTCAAAAAGAAATATTGAGATACAATTGAAAAAAATTTTTGAAAAAAATTTAGAGATTTATAAACATAAAAAAAATAAATAGTTATATGTATATTTTGGGTGATATTGGAAATTCAGATACAAAGATATTTTTAGTCAACAAAAAAGACAGAATTTTAAAAAGAACAAGTTTAATTTCTAAAAATATCAATAATAAAAATTTGGACAAAAAAATTAAATTTTTGATTAAAGATATTAAAAAAGTAGAGAAAATCCTTTTTTGCAGTGTTGTACCAAAATATTTTAATTTGATTAAAAGATATTTTCATAAAAAAACTAAAATTAGATGTTATGAAATTAAAAATCTTAATTTGAATTCATTAATTAAAATCAAAGTTAATTATAAACAGGCTGGTTCAGATCGTTTAGCTAATGCAATTAGTCTACAAAATGGTAAAGATAATTTTATAATTTTAGATTTTGGTACTGCCACCACATTTGATGTAGTTGAAAAAAAATATTATAGAGGTGGCATAATAGCCCCTGGAGTTAAAATATCGCTTGATACTTTGTCTGACAAAGCCTCATTGATACCCCAAATAGATTTAAAGAAAATAAGAAATATAGTTGGCAACAATACAATTTCTGCAGTCCGTTCAGGTTTTTTTTGGGGCTATATAGGACTAATTGACAATATTATTAATTTGATTAAGAAAGAAACTAGAAAATCTTTCAAACTTATAATTACTGGTGGTTACTCTGATTTGTTTAGAAAATCTTTAAAGACTCGTGTAATACAAAATAAAGATATCACAATTAAAGGATTAATTAGAATTGCTAAGTTAATTAAATAAATGAAAAAAGAATTATTATTTTGTCCACTAGGAGGATCGGGAGAAATTGGAATGAATATGAATCTTTTTGGCTATGGTGAGCCTGGAAATCATAAATGGATAATGGTAGATATTGGAGTAACGTTTGCAGATGATACTGTACCAGGTATTGATCTTATATATCCAGATCCTGGATTTATTGTTGAAAGAAAAGATAATTTATTAGGAATAATATTAACACACGCACATGAAGATCATATTGGAGCAATCGCACACTTATGGCCAAAATTAAAATGTAAGATTTTCGCAACTCCGTTTACCGCTGTATTAATTAAGGAAAAATTTAAAGAAAAACACATCGATATAACAAAAGATTTACAGATAGTTGAATTAAATGGAAATGTGCTATTGGAAGACTTTGAAATCGAGTACATTACTTTAACCCATTCTATTTTAGAACCTAATGGATTAAGAATAAAAACTCCCGCAGGTGTGGTTTTACATACTGGTGACTGGAAAGTTGACCCAAATCCCCTAATAGGTGACGAAATAAATGCGAAAAGATTAAAAGAAATAGGTGACGAAGGTGTATTAGCAATGATCTGTGACTCTACAAATGTTTTTAGTGCTGGCAGGTCAGGCTCAGAGTTAGATGTAAGAAAAAATTTATTAAATATAATGGGTCGATTAAAAAAAAGAATTATTGTGACATCGTTTGCTTCTAACGTTGCTAGAATGGAGACAGCCTTTTATTGTGCTGAACAAACTGGAAGACAAATTTCACTAGTTGGAAGATCTATGCATAGAATTTATAAAGCAGCAAGACAATGTGGATATTTACAAAATACCATTGATCCAATTGATCCAAGAGAAGCAAAAAATTTTGCTAGAGAAAAAATAGTTTATTTATGCACAGGGAGCCAAGGTGAACCAATGGGTGCAATGATGAGGATATCAAATTACACACATCCTGATGTTTTTATTGAAAAAGGTGATGCAGTAATCTTTTCATCAAAGATAATTCCAGGAAATGAGAAAAAACTCTATAAATTACACAACCAGTTAGTCAAAGATGGAATTGAGGTTATCTCAGAAGAAACAGAATTTATACACGTCTCTGGACATCCAAATCGTGAGGATCTTAAAGATATGTATCAATGGGTTAAACCAAAATGTGTAATCCCTGTTCATGGAGAGCACAGACACATGATAGAACACATAAATTTTGCTAAAGAAATGCAAGTACCTCATCCGGTTCAAGTTGAAAATGGTGATATAGTCAAGCTATACCCCGGTGAAGCACCTGAGGTATATGATAAAGCGCCTAGCGGAAGATTATATTTAGATGGAAATGTGAGTGTAGAGGAGGATTCTCAATCAATCAAAGATAGAAAAAATTTAAGTAGCAATGGATATCTGGAAGTCACTATATTAATAACACCTAAAGGAAATATCCATAACAACCCTATCACAACATTTAGAGGTTTGCCGATTTATGAAAAAGATGAATTTCTTTATGGGTTAGAAGACGAAATTGAAAAAACAACAAGATCCTTTAAACTTGGAAGTAGACAGCAAGAAAGTAATTTAATAGACGCTCTTAAAATTGCTTGTAGAAAATTTACAAAAGAAAAAACAGGAAAAAGACCATATACTAATATCAATTTAGTAAGGATTTAATGAGTCTAACTGGCTTAGCTATAATCTACATTATTATCTGGTGGATTGTTTTTTTTGCGATTTTACCAATAGATGTTGAAAGGAAAAAAATAGTTAAAGTTGATGGTGAAGATCCGGGTTCACCAGAAAATCCTAAAATGTTAAAAAAATTCCTTTATTGTACTGGAATAACAACAATTATATTCATAGCCATTTATTTATTAATGAAATTTGAATATTTAAATTTAAGAAATATAATCATTTAATATGCATATTTCTAAATCTTTTATTCCTATTTTAAAAAATAACCCCTCAGAAGCAAAAATAAAGTCTCACCAGCTAATGTTAAGAGTTGGAATGATAAAGCAATCTTCAGCAGGTATATACTCTTGGTTGCCTCTTGGTTTTAAAGTAATGAAAAAAATTGAAAGAATTGTGAGAGAAGAGCAAAATAAAATAGGTGCACAAGAAATACTAATGCCCACAATACAATCCAGCGAGATTTGGAAAGAGAGTGGACGTTATGAGGATTATGGTGAGGAAATGTTACGAATAAAAGATCGTCAAGATCGAGAAATGCTTTATGGACCAACAAATGAGGAATTAGTAACCGATATTTTTAGATCTTCCATAAAATCATACAAATCATTACCTCAACTTCTCTATCATATTCAATGGAAATTTAGAGATGAAATCAGACCAAGGTTTGGAATTATGCGATGTCGGGAATTCTACATGAAGGATGCATATTCTTTTGATGTCACAGATGAAGATGCGTTGTTTTCTTATAATAAATTTTTCTTATCTTATTTAAAAACTTTTAAAAGATTAGATCTTACAGCAATTCCAATGGCAGCTGATACAGGACCGATTGGTGGAAATCTTTCTCATGAATTTATTATCCTAGCAGAAACTGGAGAGAGTAAAATTTATGCTGATAAAAGAATATTTGACTTGAATTTTGAAGGAACAAAACTTGATGTTAAATCTCTACTAGAAATGAGAAGTCAATATGAAAAATTTTACTCTGTTACTGATGATAAATTTAAGGAAGATGAGTTTAATGAAAAAGTTTCAGAGAAAAATAGATTGAAAACAAAAGGGATTGAGGTTGGTCATATTTTTTATTTTGGAGATAAATATTCCAAACCAATGGAAGCAGCAGTCGATTTACCTGGGGGTAAAAAAGACTATGTAAAAATGGGTTCCTATGGAATAGGAGTTTCAAGATTAGTAGGAGCAATTATAGAGGCAAAATATGATGAAAAAAATGAAATCATGAAATGGCCAATTTCTGTTGCACCATATGATATTGCAATAATTCCTATGATTAATAAAAATGATACATCTGCAATCGATAAAGCAAACAAAATAAGTCTTGAGTTAAATCAAAATAATATCGATGCGATTATTGATGATACTGATGAGAACTTGTCCTCAAAAATAAAAAAAATGAATTTAATTGGAGCTCCATATCAAATAATTATTGGAAAACAAACAGACGGTGATTTATTTGAATTTAAAGAAATAAACAAAGAAACTCAAAAAATTAATTTAAAAGAAATTGTTAAGATTATTAATAAACAAAAAGCTCACAATTGATTTCAACTTTAGAAAAAGAAATTACATTTAGATTTTTAAAAGCTAGAAAAAAAGACGGCTTTTTAAATGTTATATCTATCTTTTCATTTATTGGAATAAGCCTAGGTGTTGCAGTCCTAATTATTGTTATGTCAGTAATGAATGGATTTAGATCAGAATTAATAAATAAGATAGTTGGTTTTAATGCCCATATAACTGTTGATACTTATGAAAATCAAATTCAAATTAATAAATTAAAGAATACTAATCTCAATCTTATCGCGAGTGAAATGATATTAAGCAACTCAGGAGAAGCAATAATTATTAAAAAAGACACTTCTAAAGGTATTGTTTTGAGAGGTTATTCAAGAAAAGATTTTCCTAAACTAAAGATAATAAAAAATAAAACATTTGTAGGGAATAAAAGTAATTTAACAGGTAACTATATTTCTTTAGGTAAAGAGTTAAGTTTCACATTGAATCTTAAGCTGGGTGATGATGTATCAATAATGTCATCATCAGGTGTAGATACAATAATCGGCAGTATCCCCAAAAAAAAATCTTTTACTATCGTCTCATTGTTTGAAAGTGGATTAGCAGATTTTGATAATAATGTAGCATTTATTAATATTGATACTCTTGATGAATTTATGAATCTATCAAAAAATGATAGAAAATTAGAAGTTTATTTAAAGGATCCTCAAAATATTGAAAATCAAAAAGAGATTGTTCAAAAAATATTTCCTAATGATTTTGTATATAGTTGGGCTGATACTAATAGCTCTTTATTCTCAGCTTTAAAAGTAGAACGAAATGTAATGTTTATCATATTATCTCTTATAATTATTGTTGCAGCTTTCAATATTATTTCAGGCTTGACAATATTGGTAAAAAATAAAACTAGAGATATTGCTATTTTAAAATCTATTGGTGTATTGAATAAATCTATTATAAAGATATTTTTTTTAGTTGGTGTGATAATAGGCACAACTGCTACATTATTTGGAATAATATTAGGAGTTACATTTTCAATGTATGTTGAAAATGTTAGAAAATTTTTAAGTGATGTGTTTAACATAAGTTTATTTCCTGAAGAAATATATTTCTTAAGCACAATGCCGTCTGAAATAAACCCATCATCTATTTTTATCATTTCATTATGTTCAATTTTTATAACTATAATTGTATCTATATTTCCAGCTATGAAGGCGGCCAAACTAGATCCAATAAAAGCATTAAAATATGAATAATTTAATTCAGCTATCAAACATTAATAAAAGTTTTTTAAGTTTAAAAAGGATAAATGTTTTAAAAAAAGTTTCATATAAATTTAAGTCTGGAAAAATTTATTCTCTTATGGGACCTTCAGGCTCAGGTAAATCAACTTTATTAAATTTATTGTCATTAATAGATCGACCTAGTTCAGGATCTATAATTATTGATAATAAAAAGATTGATCCAAACAATTCTCAAAAAAATGATCTATTAAGAGCTAATAAAATCGGGATAATCTATCAACAAGATAATCTTCTGTCTGATTTCACAGCATTAGAAAACTTAACCTTAGCTAGTTTAGCAAGCGGTAAAAATAAAGAGGACGCTTCAAATATATCAAAAACAATGCTCAAAAAAGTTGGTCTTACAAAAAGATTAAACCACTACCCTTCACAATTATCTGGGGGTGAGAAACAAAGGGTATCGATTGCAAGAGCTTTGATAAACAATCCGCAAATTATTCTTGCAGATGAGCCAACTGGAAGTTTAGACATTGAGACCGCGAAAGGAATTTTTGAGCTTTTAAAAAAACAGATAAAGCCTGATAGAATAATAATATTTGCAACTCATAATAGATTTTTTGCTAATAAGTCGGATTGCTTATTGGAAATAGTTGATGGTAATATAAAAACCATTAATGGCTGAGTCTCAAATTCAAAACTTTAATCATTTAAAAATACACTCTCAATTTTCAATATGTGAAGGAGCAATAAAAATTGATGACTTAAAAGAAATATCTAAAGAAAAAAAAATTAGATCTCTAGCTTTGTGTGATACATCGAATTTATGTGGTGCCCTAGAATTTGCCGAAAAAATATCTAAAGTTGGAACTCAACCAATTATTGGTACTCAGATAAATTTTAAAATAGATGATACTATTGGTTTATTGCCATTATTCGCATTGAATGAAATTGGATATAAAAGAATAATTGAATTATCTTCATTATCATATCTTAATAACGATGGAACCTTGGATCCACATTTAAATTTTGAGGAATTGTTAAAGAATAATGATGGGGTTGCCATTTTTTCAGGAACAATAAATGGGTTAGTCGGTCAATTATTCAATAAAGGAAAATTTTCAGAAATTGAAAAATTATACTCTAAACTCAAACAAAAATATGGTGATAAATTTTATATAGAAATTCAACGTCATGGAGATCAAAATGAAATTTCATTTGAAAAGTTTAATCTATCGCAGTCATTAAATTTAGAAATATCAATAATAGCAACTAATGAAGTTTTTTACTCAAACAAAAACATGTATGAGGCTCATGATGCATTAATTTGTATTAAAAATAAAACTTATGTAAATGAGAAGAATAGAATTAAATATTCAAATCAACACTATCTTAAAGATAATTCTGAGATGTCAGAATTATTTTCTGATTTACCTGAAGCGTTAGAAAATAACTATAATTTCCCGTATCGTTGTAATTTTCGACCACATTTTTCAAAACCTATTTTACCTGACATTAGTTCAGATAAAGGTGGGGATGCCGATGAGATATTAAAAAAAAATTCTTTGGATGGATTAAAACAAAAATTTAAAAATATTTTTAACATACAGGGCGAAGATATTTCTAAAAATGAAAAATTTTTACTTTACAAAGATAGATTAGATCATGAATTAGATATTATTATACAAATGAAATATTCTAGTTATTTTTTAATTGTTTCTGATTATATTATATGGGCAAAAAAAAATGATATCCCAGTAGGACCTGGAAGGGGATCTGGTGCAGGTTCTTTAGTAGCATGGTGTCTTTTAATTACAGACGTCGACCCAATAAAATTTAATCTTATTTTTGAAAGATTTTTAAATCCCGATCGTATTTCAATGCCAGATTTTGATATAGATTTTTGTGAGGAAAAAAGAGACCTAGTTTTTGAGTATTTAACTGAAAAGTATAAGGATAGTGTCGCTCATATAATTACTTTTGGAAAATTAAAAGCCAGAATGGTTATTAGAGATGTAGGAAGAGTATTAGGGTTATCATATGGTTTTGTTGATAGTATATCCAAAATGATACCTTTTGATCCTTCAAGACCTCAAAATTTAACAGAATGCATTGCTGGGGAGCCAAGACTTCAAAAATTAATTAAAGACGATCCAAGAGTAAAAAAACTTACAGAACTCTCTTTAAAACTAGAAGGATTGAACAGAAATGTTGCAACTCACGCAGCAGGTGTTGTTATAGCTGATAGAAAACTACAGGAAGTTGTTCCTTTATATAAAGATGCATCGACAGATCTATTACTTCCCTCAACTCAATTTGATATGTATTCAGCTGAGGATGCTGGATTAATTAAATTTGATTTTTTAGGATTAAAAACATTAACAGTTATTAATAACACTCAAAAATTGATAAAAAAAAAAGAAAAAGATTTCAATATTGAGAATATTAATTACGAAGATAAAAAAGTTTTTGAAATGTTGTCTTCAGGTAACACAGTTGGCTTATTTCAAATTGAAAGTTCTGGAATGAGAGAAGCATTAACTCATATGAGGCCAAATCACATTGAGGATATTATTGCATTAGTTGCTTTGTATAGACCAGGTCCTATGAGCAATATTCCAACTTATAATGACTGTAAGCATGGTAAACAAGAACCAGATTATTTACACCCTTTATTAGAAGATATCTTAAAACCAACCTACGGAGTAATCATATATCAAGAACAAGTAATGCAAATTGCACAAAAATTATCAGGTTTTACTGCTGGTCAAGCAGATATTTTAAGAAGAGCGATGGGAAAGAAAAAAAGATCTGAATTGGAAAAACAAAAACAAAATTTTATAGAAGGGGCTGTTAAAAATGGAATTAGTAAAGAGGTGGCAGCTGGAATTTTTTTGAAAATAGAACCATTTGCAGAATATGGATTTAATAAAAGTCATGCTGCTGCATATGCAATTATATCTTATCAAACAGCATATTTGAAAACTTATTATCCAAAAGAATTTATTGCTGCCTCGATGACTATGGATATATCTAATCAAAATAAACTTAGCGAATTTTATGAAGAGCTTAAAAGATTGAATATTGAAATTGTTAGACCTGATATAAATCAATGTTTCGCAGATTTTAGAGCCGAAAATGGGAAATTTTATTATGCTTTAGGTGGTATTAAAGCCGTGGGGTATGAAGCTGTCTCTAACATAGTTCAAGAAAGAATAAGCAATGGACAATTTAAATCAATTAAAGATTTTTTAAATCGTGTAAATCCAAAAGATATTAACAAATTGCAACTAGAGGGACTTGTTAAAGCAGGGGCTTTTGATAATTTAAATATTAATCGACAATCTCTATTTAATTCTATTCCTAACTTTATTACAAAATCCAAAAACATTTTTGAAAATAAATCTGCTAATCAAATAGATCTATTTGGTGAAAATGCCAATGAAGAAGATGAGATAACTACTAATATCGATGACTGGAAGTTTGAGGAAAGATTGTCCAAAGAGTTTGAAGCAGTAGGTTTTTTTATTTCAGATCATCCATTAAATCAGTTTAAAGATGTTTTTGATGATTATAATATTTATGATTATCAAAAATTTAATAGCCAAGATGATCTAAAGGAATCAAATATAGCTGCAACATTGCTTAAAATACAAGAGAGAAAAACTGCAAAAGGCAACTCTTATGCAGTTTTAAAGCTAACTGATTTATCGAGTGTTTTTGAGTTGTTTGTTTTTTCAGACACATTGGAATTAAATCGAGAAATTTTAAAAGAAGGAAATTCTTTTATTTTAACTTTATTCAAATCTTTATCAGACTCAGAAAACAGATTTAAAAGATTAAATGTTCAAAAAATTGTATCTTTAAAAGATTTGTTAAACAGACCAATTCAAGAAGTAACATTTAATTTAAAATCCATAAAAGAACTAGATGAGATATCAAAATATTTGCCTAAACAAGGAAACACATTAATAAAGATTAATATTAGTGACAATATAAATGATTTAAAGTTTCATTTAAAAAACAAGAGAAATATTGACAGAAAAACAATAAATATTTTAAGAAATAAGGAAATTTCAGCAATAATTGGATAATTAAGACTTGTCTAATTCAAAATTTCTTTGTAAATAATCTTCAATTTTAAATTAACACGCACACAGTTTGTTGGTTTTAAACCTCCGGTCCTTAGTTGGAAATAACTGTGGTGGCTTAACCGGGAAAAAATATGAAGATACCAAACGTCACTATTCAACAATTATTGGAAGCAGGAGTTCATCTTGGTCACAAGACTTTAAGATGGAATCCAAAAATGAAGAAATATATATTTGGGAAAAGAGATAGTATTCACATTATCGACCTTACTCAAACTTTAGAATTAACTAAAATTGCTTTAGAAAAAGTTTACGAAACTATTTCAAACAATGGAAAAATCTTGTTTGTATCAACTAAAAAACAAGCTTCCGAGGCAATAGCAGAAGTAGCGAAAGAAACAGACCAATATTTCGTTAATTATAGATGGTTAGGTGGCATGCTCACAAATTGGGGTACCATTTCAAATTCTATTAAAAAACTAAAAAAATTAGAGACAGATTTAGTTGCTGAGAATAGAGGATTTACAAAAAAAGAGCTTTTAAAAATGAGTGTAAAAAAAGATAAATTACAAAGATCACTTGGAGGAATTGCTGAGATGAAAAAAGTTCCTGATTTAGTATTTATTATAGATACAAATTACGAGTCACTTGCAATTCAAGAGTCAGTAAAATTAGGAATTCCAATAATTGCAATACTAGATAGTAACTCAAATCCTGATGGAATTGATTTTCCAATACCCGGCAATGATGACGCTAGAAGATCGATAGATCTATATTGTAATCTTATTAAAGAAACAATCGTAGGTGCTAAAAAAACTGCACCGGCTGTTGAAATAAAAAAAGATACTGAAAAAAAAGAAAAAGTTGATAAATCTAAAACTGTGGCTGAAATAGACCGGGAAAAACTGGAAAAAAAATTTTCAAAAAAAAAGCCTGAAAAACTAAATTAAATGAGCGATATAGAAAAAGTAAAAAAACTTAGAGAGGCAACAGGTGCAGGGTTTAAAGATTGTAACTTAGCAATTAAAGAATCTGGAGGTGATTTAGATAAAGCTGTTGAAATTTTAAGAGTTAAAGGAATTTCAAAAGCCTCTAAAAAAATGTCAAGAGACGCAAAAGAGGGAGTTGTTGCGGTTAGTGGAGATCAAAATAAGACATCAATTATTGAAGTAAATTGTGAAACAGATTTTGTTGCTAAAAATAATGATTTTATAAATTTTGTGAAAGAATTAAGTGAAATAAACAATCAAAATAATTCAGATGTTGAAAAATTAAAAAAATCTAAAATGAAAAATGATATAACAGTTGAGGAAAATTTAGTTGCTCTAATTGCTAAGATTGGAGAAAAAATCACAATTGGTAAAACAAAAACAATTTCAAATTCTTCTTCAGTAAATTATCAATATTTACATACTGTTGTTAAAGATAATTTAGCTAAATTAGCTGTGATTGTGTCATTAGAAACTAAAGATAACTCTGAAACTATAAAAACATTTGGTAAACAATTATCTATGCATATAGCAGCATCAAACCCTTTAGCTTTAGAGTCTAGATTAATTGATAAAGCAATTATAGACAAAGAGCAGGAGTTAGTTACAGAGGAACTTAAAAATTCAGGAAAACCAGAAGAGATTGTAAAAAAAATTAGTTTAGGTAAAATGAATAAATTTAAAGAGGAAAATGCTCTTTTAACACAAGCTTGGGTTATGGAACCAAAAAAAAAAGTTCAAGATGTTTTAAAAGAACTTGCTATTAATGATTTAAAAATCAAGGAGTTTAGCAGAATTAAAATAGGGGAATAAATGTTTGATGAAAAATCACATAGCCTCAAAATGGATAAATCTATAGAAGCTTTTTCAAAAGAATTATCATCATTAAGAACTGGTCGAGCAAATGCTGCAATGTTAGATATTGTTAGAGTAGATGTATATGGACAGCAAATGCCAATTAATCAAATTGGAAGTATAACAACACCAGAACCGAGAATGATAAATGTTCAAGTTTGGGATCAAAACAATGTTCCTTTAGTTGATGCAGCTATAAAAAAATCAGAATTAGGACTAAATCCGCAAATTGATGGTCAATTAATTAGATTGCCAGTACCTGAACTTAATGAGGAAAGAAGAAACGAGTTAAAAAAATTGATTAAATCTATGGGTGAAAAATGTAAGATTTCTATTCGAAATATCCGAAGAGATGCAAATGAGGAACTTAAAAAACTTTTAAAATCTAAAGAAATTGGTGAAGATGAAGAAAAATCTTTTGAAAAAAACGTTCAAAACATCACTGATAAACATATTCAAATTGTTGATGAAAAAGTTTCTTTAAAAGAAAAAGAAATAATGACCATATGAACCCTTTAAATCATGTAGCCATTATCATGGATGGTAATGGAAGATGGGGTTTAAAATACAGAAATTCTAGAAATGAAGGACATAAAGAAGGTTTAAAAACAGTTGAAATAATAATTAAATCTTCAATTAAAAATAAGATTAAATTTTTAACGTTATATGCGTTTTCAACTGAAAATTGGAAAAGACCAAAAAAAGAAATCAATTATCTTTTTAAATTATTAGAAAATTTTTTATCAAGAAAACTTGATGATATTCATAAGCAAAATATTAGGATTAAAGTTTTAGGGTATAAAAAATTCTCAAAAAAATTAAATTTTCTTCTAAATTTTGCAGAAAAAAAAACGATAAAAAACTCAAAATTACAAATCAACTTAGCTTTAAATTATGGCTCGAAATCAGAGCTTATAAATGCTTTTAAAAAAATTAAAAGAAATAAGATAAAGATTAATGAGAAAAACTTAGAAAAAAATCTTCAAACTAATAATATACCAGATCCAGATATATTAATTAGAACTGGAAATACTAAAAGATTGAGCAATTTTTTATTATGGCAACTAGCTTATTCAGAAATTTTTTTTGAAAAAAAATTATGGCCAGCATTTACTGAAAAAGATTACATAAAAATTATTAAAGAGTATAAAAATGTTAAAAGAAATTTTGGAAGAATATGATTAACAAAGAATTACAAAGAAGAATTTTGAGCTCAATTATTTTGATACCAGTAACAATTTTTTTCATTATTCAGGGATCTTTTACTTTCATATTTTTTTTGAGCTTAATTTTTTTAGTTACAAGCTTGGAATGGTTTAAAATGACAAAAAATAAAGATTTACTTAGAATTTTTGGATTATTTTTTTTATTTTTTTCTTTTTTTTCAACCTTTTATCTAAGACAATACATCGGTTTAAATTTCTTCTTATTTTTGATTATAGTTTGTATATTTACTGATACCGGTGGTTATATTTTCGGTAAAGTGTTTAAGGGACCAAGATTAACTAAGGTAAGTCCAAAAAAAACATATTCAGGAGTTTTTGGAAGTTTTTTGATTTCGTTGTTATTTGGATTAATTTATATCAAATATTTGGGACAAAAAAGTAAAATTCTTCTAGAAACAGACCTCTTATTTATAATTTTGCTTATTTTGTTTATTTCATTAGTGAGCCAAATTGGAGATTTAATCATTTCCTATTTTAAAAGAAAAGCTAAATTAAAAGATACTGGAAAAATTTTACCAGGCCATGGAGGTTTTTTGGATAGGATTGATGGTATAATTTTTGTAATGCCAGCAACTTATCTTTTAGTTTTACCTATTTTAATAAACAAATTAAATCTTATCAAATAATGAAAAAAAAAATTGCTATTCTTGGTTCTACAGGTTCAATTGGAAAATGTTTAATTGATATAATTAAAAAAGATAAAGAAAATTTTGAGATAATCCTTTTATCAGCTGATGAAAATTATAAAGAACTTTTAAAGCAAGCTAAATTTTTTAATGTTAAAAATTTAATTATTACCAACAATACAAGTTTTAATGCAATTAAAAAAAATAAATACTCAAAAAAAATAAATATCTATAATAATTTTGATAATTTTAAAAAAATTTTTAAAAAAAAAATCGATTATACAATGAGTTCTATCTCAGGTGTTCAAGGACTTAAACCTACAATTGAAATCATTAGATATACTAATAAAATAGCTATTGCCAACAAAGAGGCAATTATATGTGGATGGGATTTAATAGAAAAAAACTTAAAGAGACATAAGACACAATTTATTCCTGTAGACTCTGAACATTTTTCTATTTCGTATGCATTAAAAAATATTGATAGAAATCTTATTGATGAAATTTATTTAACTGCTTCAGGAGGTCCCTTTTTAAATAGTCCTATAAAAAAATTAAAAAAAGTAAATGTTAAACAAGCGACAAGTCATCCAAATTGGAAAATGGGAAAAAAAATATCAATTGACTCAGCGACTATGATTAACAAAGTCTTTGAAGTGATGGAGGCAAAAAAGATATTCAACATACCATATAATAAATTATCGATTATAATTCATCCAAAATCCTATGTTCATGCTATTGTTAAGCTAAAGAATGGGCTTACCAAAATTATTGTCCACGACACAAGTATGAAAATCCCTATTTTTAACTCGCTATATTCATCTAAAAGAATCATAAATTCAAAAAAATTAAATTTTAAATTTTTAAATAATTTAGATTTTAGAAATGTTGATTTAAAGAAATTTCCAATACTTCGAATGCTTAAAATATTGCCTAACAACAACTCACTATTTGAAACAATTTTAGTAACTATTAATGATAAATTAGTAGAATTATTTTTAGATAATAAGATTAAATTTACTGATATTTCAAAAAAAATGAATAAAATATTGAATTTTGGAAGTTTAAAAAAATTTAAAAAAGTGAAACCAAAAAATATTGATGAAATTATTAAAATGAATAAAAAAATAAAACATCATGTTGAATTGTTTATTATAAAATGACTATGCTTAGGTTTATCAATAAGTTCAAATTAATATTAATATTTCTTTTATTTATATTTACCTCTGCGTTGAGAGCAGAAATAATCGATGAAATTAATATTGAGGGAAATCAACGTATTTCCAATGAAACTATTAAGATGTTCTCTAATGTATTTGTTAAAGATGATTTATCTGAAAACGATTTAAATCAAATACTTAAAAGATTATATAATACAGATTTTTTCGATAATGTATCTGTAAAGATTCAAAACAAAGTACTTATAATTACTGTGAAAGAAAATCCAATTATACAAAATATAAATTATGAAGGAATTAAATCGTCTGAGATGTTAGATGGTTTAAAAAAAAATATTATTTTAAAAAGTAGATCTTCTTTTAATGAGATTTTATTAGAAAAAGATAGAGAAAGTATAAAAAATTTTTTAAAAAATAAAGGATATTATTTCTCTAAAATAGAAATATTAATTGATGAATTAGAAGATAATAAAATTAATTTAACTTATAATATTTCTCTCGATGAAAAAGCTAAGATTCGTAAAATTACTTTTATAGGAAATAAAATTTTTAAAGATAAAAAGTTAAAAAGTGTAATTCTGAGTGAAGAGTACAAACCTTGGAAATTTTTATCTGGAAAAAAATACCTTAACGAGTCATTGATTAATTACGATGAAAGATTATTAAAAAATTATTATCTAAACAAAGGTTATTACAATGTTGTTATAAATTCATCATTTGCAAAAATGACTGATAAAGAGTCATTTGAATTAATCTTTAATATTGAGGCGAATTCAAAATTATTTTTTGGTAATCTAAATATAGATTTACCAAATGACTTTTCTAAAACTAATTACGAAGATGTTGAAAAATTTTTTGAGAAATTAGAAAACAAACCATATTCTATAAATCGGATTGAAGACATTGTTGAAAAAATTGAAACTATAACAATCAATGAACAATATGAGTCAATTAAAGCTAGTATAAAAGAAAATATAATTAATGATAAAATTGATATTAATTTTAAAATAGAAGAAACAGAAAAATTTTTTGTTGAACGGATAAATATTTTTGGAAATAATATAACATTAGAGTCTGTGATAAGAAATCAACTTGAAATTGATGAGGGTGATCCTTTTAATCAAATACTTTATGCAAAATCTTTGAATAATATTAAAGCTTTAAATTTTTTTGGAAGTGTTGAAGGTGAGATTTTAGATGGAAATGAGTTTAATACAAAAATAATTAATATAAATATTACTGAAAAAGCTACTGGTGAAATCTTTGCTGGTGTTGGCACAGGAACAGAAGGCTCCTCTTTTTCATTTGGAGTAAAAGAGAACAATTATTTAGGAAGAGGTATAAATGTTGATAGTAACTTAAATGTTTCAGAAGAAAAAATTAAGGGAAAGTTTATTGTTTCTAATCCAAATTATAAAAATTCTGACAAAAGAATTGATTTAGGGCTTGAAGCTTCATCAGTTGATAGACTAGGGACATCTGGATATAAATCTAATGTTAGTGGATTTACAATTGGTACACAATTTGAGTATTTAGATGATTTTAGGTTTGGATTATCTTCCAAAAATATTGTTGAAAAAATAGAAGTCGATGGAAGTGCATCTGCAAGACAAAAAAAACAAGATGGAAATTATTTTGATAGTTTTATTGGGTTAGACTTTATTTATGATAAAAGAAATCAAAGATATCAAACAACAAGTGGTTTTTTTAGTGATTATAATTTGAATTTACCAATTTTGAGTGACACAAATACTCTTACCAATGTTTATAATTATAAAGTTTTTAAAGAACTATATGAAAATAATGTTTCCTCATTTTCATTTTTATTCAAGGCAGCGAGTTCACTTAGCGGTGATGATATTAAACTTTCTGAGAGAATGTATATACCTGGAAGAAAATTGAGAGGTTTTGAAACAGGTAAAATTGGACCTAAAGATGGAGGTGATTTTATTGGTGGAAATTATGTTTCAACTATTAACGCTACAACTTCTTTACCCAAAATATTAGAGAATGTTCAGAATGTGGATATCGTTATGTTTGCAGATGCAGCAAATATATGGGGCGTTGATTATGATAGTTCACTTGATAAAAGTGGAATCAGAAGTTCGGTTGGATTAGGACTAGATTGGTTGACACCAGTAGGACCTTTAACCTTTTCATTTGCCAAACCAATAACCAAAGAACCTACGGATATCGAAGAAACATTTAGATTTAATATAGGTACCAGTTTTTAAATGAATATTTTAAAAAGATTTATCACTATTTTTATAGTGTTATTTTTGTTTGTGCCCTCATCATATGGTGAAGATAAAATTGTATATTTAGATTTAGATAATGTTGTGACTAACACAAATGCTGGTAAATCAATTTTAGATCAACTCGAAAAATCTAAAAAATCAGCGCTATTAAGATTTGAGAAAAAAGAAAAGGAATTAAAAATTATTGAAGATGAAATTAAAAAACAAAAAAATATTATTTCTGAGGAAGAATTAAGAAAAAAATTGCTTGAATTTAAAAAAGAGCTTTCAAATTTTCGTAAAGAAAGACAAAAAGTTATTAATGAATTTAATAAAAAGAAAAAAGTAGAATTTGATCAATTTTTCAAAAAAATCACTCCTATCATACAAAAATACGTAAGTGAAAAAAATATTGATATGGTGCTTGATAGAAAAAAGGTTTTTGTAGCAAGTAAAAAAAAAGATATTACAAAAGAAATTATAGATATAATTAATGCTAATTTAAAATGAAAACTCATTTAGATAAAAAACAAATCATTGAGTTATTACCTCATCGTGAACCTATGTTGTTGATAGATGAACTTTATGATATTAAAAAATTATTATCTGCCACAGCTGTTGTTAATGTAAAAAAAGATAGTTTTTTTGTAAATGGTCACTTTCCAGGACAACCTGTTATGCCTGGGGTTTTAATTGTAGAATCTTTTGGTCAAGCCGCAGCAGCTTTGACTGCTCATGGTTTAGATAAATCAACATATGAAAATAAATTGGTATTTTTAATGGGTGTAGAAAAGGCAAGATTTAGAAATCCGGTCATACCTGATTGTAAATTAATTTTAAAAATTGAGGCTATTAGATCTCACGGACGTGTTTGGAAATATAAAGGTGAAGCATTTGTTGATGATAAAAAAATGGCAGATGCAATATGGTCAGCCACAATTGTCGATAAGAAATAATTAGCAATAATTCTTGATAACACAACAACCTGTGCTTTGGTAAAAGCAATTATGTCTAATCCATTTTTTATTAACAATGGACCATTTAAAATTTCAGAAATCTTCAAAATTTTAAAAGTTGAACTTAAAATTGAGGAAAATCTGTTAGTAAAAGATATTAAGGATTTATATAATGCTGACACAGATTGTATTACATTTTTTCACTCAAAAAAATATAATCAAATAGCAAAAAAAACTAAAGCTGCATATTGTATCACAACACAAAATTTAAAGGACTATCTTCCAAAAAATTGTACTCCTATTGTGGTTGAAAATGTATTAATTTCAACTTCACTTGTTACTCAAAAGTTTTATCCAAATTCAATTGAGGATGAGTATGATGCCTCTGCTATTGATATAAAAAGTACAACTCTAAAAGATATAGTAACTGCTGGAAAAAATGTATTAGTTGGAGACAACGTCAAAATTGGAAAAAATTGTTTAATTGGGCATAACTCAATTATAGAACGTAATGTTCAAGTTGGTGATAATTGTAAAATTGGATCTAACACAATTTTAAGAAATTCTGTGATAAAAAATAACGTAACTATTTTAGATAATTGTGTAATTGGAAAAAAAGGATTTGGATTTTTTCCATCACAGAATAAAAATTTGAGATATCCTCATATAGGTATCGTAATAATCAATGAAAATTCAGAAATTGGATGTGGATCTACAATAGATCGTGGTTCTTTATCTAATACAGAAATTGGTAAAAATACTTTTTTAGATAATCAAATTCATATAGCACATAATGTTAAAATTGGTGAAAATACAATTATAGCTGGACAAGTTGGAATTGCAGGGAGTTCGATTATTGGTAATAATGTGAAAATTGGCGGTCAAGCTGGAATATCCGGACATCTCAGAATAGGAAATAATGTTGAAATCGGTGGTGGCAGTGGTGTTATAAAAGATATACCTGATAATGCAAAAGTTATGGGTTATCCAGCAAAAAGTATTAGAGAATTTTTGAAAGATAATAGATGATACATAAAACTGCTATCGTTGATCCAAAATCTAAGATATCTTCTAACGTAGAGGTAGGTCCCTATTCAGTAATTGGACCAAATGTTGAGGTAGGAGAAAATACTATTATTCAATCTCATGTTTGTATTGCGGGAAACACTAAGATTGGGAAGAAAAATAAGATTTATCCATTTGCTTCTATTGGAAACGATCCTCAAGATCTTAAATTTAATGGTGAGAATACTAAATTAGAAATTGGAGATAACAATAAAATAAGAGAATATGTAACAATAAATCCAGGTACTAAAGGTGGGGGTGGAATTACTAAAATTGGTAATGGGTGTTTATTTATGGTCTCTTCACATATAGCACATGATTGCTTAGTCGAGGACAATGTAATACTGGCAAATAATGTTCCTCTTGGTGGACATGCACATATTGAGCAAAATGTAATAATTGGAGGTAATTCAGCTGTGCAACAATTTACTAGAGTGGGTAAGTTTGCAATGATAGGTGGAATGTGTGGTGTTGTAAGAGATATCATCCCTTATGCGATGGTACACGGAAATAGAAGCATACTTCAGGGTTTAAATTTAATTGGATTAAGAAGGAAAAATATACCCAATAAAGAAATCTTAGTTTTAAGTGAAGCATATAAAGAAATCTTTAAAAACGAAAATTTGACGGAAAATTTGAAAATTTTAAGTGCTGAGATCAAAAAAAATGGTCTTGTAAAAGACGTCGTTGAATTTTTAGAAAAAGATAAAAAAAGACCAATATGTACACCTTTTTCAAAATAAAATGATAGGTTTGTTTTTAGGTGATACAGATTTTTCGAAAATAGTCCTTAAAAAAATAAAAAAACTAAAAAAAAAATACTTTATAATTGATTTTTCCAAAAATAACGATTTTGCTAAAGAAAAAAATTCACACAGAATAAGTATAGGAAAATTTGGAAAAATTATTGATTTAATTAAAGAGCAAAAATCAAATAAAGTCCTTTTTGCTGGGAAAATTGCTAAACCAAAATTTTCTACGTTGAGATTAGATTTAAAAGGTATTTATTACATGCCAAGTATTATAAAAGCTGCTAAATTAGGAGATGCAGCTATAATTAAAGTCATAATTGAAATCCTTAAAAATGAAAAAATTGATGTCATAAGCTCAATTCATTTCAATCCTGAGTTAACCGGTAAAAAAGGTTTACATACAAAGATAAAACCTTCTCGATCAGATATAAAATCAATTAATAGAGGTATAAATTATTTAGCTAAAACAAATAGTTATGATCATATTCAAGCAATAGCAGTAAGAGATAATAAGATAATAGCAAAAGAAGACAATAGAGGTACCAAAAAAATGATGTCTAAATTAAAGAATAACTCAGGTGGTATTTTAATCAAATTTCCCAAAAAAAAACAAGATTTGAGAATGGATTTACCAACAATAGGAATACAAACCATAAAAGATTGTAAAAAATATGGATTAAAAGGAATAGTTCTTAAATCAAAAGAAAATATCTTTTTAGATAAATCCAAAAGTATTGAATTTGCAAACAAAAACAAAATTTTTATTTTAATAAGATGAAAAAAATATTTGTACTTACAGGAGAACCCTCTGGAGATAAATTAGCTTCTACAGCAATTTCAAAACTTCAAAAAGTTTATCCCGATATTGAATATTTATCTGTAGGTGGGTCAAATTTAAGAAAAATTGGTATAGAGTCTATCTTTGATTTGAAAGAAATAACTTACTTGGGTTTTACTAGTGTTTTGTTAAATATTTTTAAGATAAAAAAAAGAATTAATCAAACTGTTAAAGAAATCTTGAAATTTAATCCAGATATTTTGTTTAGTGTTGATAGTCCAGATTTTACTTTAAGAGTTGCGGAACAGGTAAAAAAAATTAATTCTCAAATTAAGACAATTCACTATGTAGCCCCGCAAGTTTGGATTTGGAGAAAAGGTAGAGTAAAAAAGATTAAAAAATTTATTGATCATATTCTTTTATTATTTGATTTTGAAAAAAAATTTTTTGACGAAGAGAATATAAATAATACTTTTGTAGGTCATCCGTTAATAGAAAATTATAAAAAAAACAAAACAGATATCAGTAATTCTATTTCTAATAATAAAAAAATAATATCTATATTTCCAGGTAGTCGAAAATCAGAATTAAATGTTTTGTTACCAATATTGATTGATTTTATAAATATGATGAACAAAAGAAATTCAAATTATAATTATATTTTTCATGCTACTGAAGAAAACAAAAATAACATTGTTGAGTATATTAAAGATAAGGATTTGAATAATATTGATGTAATTTCAGATGAAAATATGAAAAAAGAAATATTATCAAATTCAATATTTGCTGTATGTAAGTCAGGAACAATATCTCTTCAAGTCTGTAATGCTAATGTTCCCTCAATAATTATTTATAAGTTAAATTTTATAAATTTTATGATCTTTAAATTATTGGTAAATGTTAAATTTGCAAATATCATCAATATAATTAATAATAAAGAAGTCATTCCTGAATTGTTGCAAAGTGAGTGTAATGCAAAAGAAATTTATAATTCTGTTTTATATATGCTTAAAAATCCAGAGATTGGAAAAAAACAATTAGAACAATGCAATCAAACTTTAAAAGGAATTAGATCGAACTCTTCATCATCTAATGAAGTAGCCACAATCTTAAGAAATAGTCTTGTTGGATAATCTTTTTTTAACCTCTTCTTTACCCAGAGATACAATTATATCATAAATACCAGGACCAAATTTTGACCCTGTTAAAGCCACTCTTAAGGGCTGACCAACACCTTTAAAATTGGTGTTATTAGATTTTATTAGTTCCTGAACTATTGGTTCTAAATTTTCCCTTGTAAAGTTGCTTATTACTTTAATATTATCTTTAAATTCAGAGATAATTTTTCGTGCATTAGCATCAATTAATTTTAGATCTTCTTTATTAAAATTAACTTCATCATTAATAATATATTGGCTATTATTATATATATCCTCAAGTGTTTTAGCTTTATTCTTGAGAAAAGTTAGAGATTTTTTAATTTTATCTTTTTTTTCCTCAATAATCTTTTTTTTAAAAATCTCACAATAATTAATTAGTTGATTAAAAAGTTCGTTTTCATCAATGCTTTTTATGTAGTGTTCATTCATAGATAGAATTCTACTTAAATCTAATTTTGATGGTGATTTTCCAATACCTTCAAGATTAAAATATTTTACACTTTCATCTAAAGTAAAAATTTCTTTATCTTCATATGACCAACCCAATCTTAAAAGATAATTTCTCAAAGCATCTGGCATAATACCTATTTTAGAATAGTCCTCTAGAGTTGATGCTTTATCTCTTTTAGATAATTTTTTACCCTCCATTGTATGAATTAATGGTATATGTGCAAACATTGGTAAAGCCCATCCCATTGCTTCATAAATTTGAATTTGTTTAAATGTATTGATTTTATGATCATCACCTCTGATAATATGTGTCATATTCATCTGATGGTCATCAACAGCAGCAGATAAATTATAAGTTGGTGTGCCATCATTTCTTAATATTACAAAATCTTCGATGGTATTATTTTCAATTTCTACATTTCCCTGAACTTTATCTTTTAATATTGACGTACCATCAATTTTACTTTTAAATCTTATGACAGGTTTTACATCTTTAGAAGCCTCATTCTCATTTTTGTCTCTCCATTTTCTGTCATAAACATATGGAATTTTTCTTTGCTTAGCTCTTTTTTTTTGTGCTTCAATTTCTTCAGTTGAGCAATAACATCTATAAGCACTACCTTTTTTTAACAGTTCATTTGCAACTTTTATATGATCATCAATTTTTTGAGATTGTATATATTCTGTTCCATCATGATTGATACCTATCCATTGCAGAGATTTTATAATTTGATTTTTGTATTCCTCTTTTGATCTTTCTTTATCTGTATCTTCTATGCGTAGATAAAAATTACCATTTTGGTTTTTTGAATATAACCAATTAAATAAGGCTGTTCTCACCCCACCAATATGCAAAGGTCCAGTAGGTGACGGAGCAAATCTAGTTGCTACTTTTTTCATTAAAAATGGTTTAGACTATTTTTTTAGAAGTTTCTATATAAAGATACTAAAACACCTTGAACTTTTACTCTATCAGGGCCAAAAATTTTGGTCTCATAGTTTTTATTAGCACTTTCCAATGCTACTACTTTACCTTTTTTTCTAATCCTCTTTAGCATAGCTTCGTGTTCGTCAATTAAAGCCACCACTATTTTTCCATTATCAGCTGTATCGGTTCTTTTGATAATGACCGTGTCACCTTCATGAATACCAGCCTCAATCATTGAATCTCCTTGAACTTTAAGACCAAAATAATCTCCATTTTTTTCTAAGTTATTTGGTAATGGAATTCTAGAAACTTCATTTTGAATTGCTTCAACAGGTGTTCCAGCTGCTATTTTACCTAAAACTGGCACTTCTGCATCCTCGGATAAAGGTTTTTCTTCATCCAAACCTCCTTTAATAACACTTGGGGAAAAATTGTTGTAAATATCATTTGCAGAAGCAGTCTCTGGTAATTTTATAACTTCCAAAGCTCTAGCTTTATGAGCAAGCCTTTTAATGAAACCTCTTTCCTCTAAAGCACTAATTAATCTGTGAATCCCAGATTTTGACTTAAGATTTAGAGACTCTTTCATCTCTTCATAAGAAGGGGATACACCAGAGCTCCTCAACTTCTTGTTGATAAATAAAAGCAGGTTTTTTTGTTTTTTTGTTAGCATAAGAACAAATATCGTACAAAAAATGTTCTATAAAAGTTCTTTATAATTAACAATAGTTAAAAACTTATGAAAATACTGACTTTTTTGACTATAAAACGGAAAAAATTGAATTATCGTTTAAATTTTTTAAAAGTGATTCACCAATTAAAAAAGTTTTGATGGATGTTTTATTTGATAGTTCCAATAGTTCTTCTTTAGTTTTAATTCCACTTTCAGAAATCAATGGGGCAGGGTGATTAACCAAAATATCGTGGATATCATAAGTTGTATTAATATCAGTTTTTAAAGTTTTTAAATTTCTGTTGTTAATACCTATTAAAGCATCTTTAAATCTTAGTGCTTGTTTTGCTTCATTAACAGTATGAACCTCTACAATAACTGACATATTCAATTTTAAAGCTTCTTCATATAATTCATCTGCCAATTTATCTGAAACTCCAGCTAAAATAATTAAGATTGCATCAGCACCATAACTTTTAACTAAAGGAATTTGAAATTTATCTATAAAAAAATCTTTACAAAGAATCGGTAAATTAACATCTCGTTTTATATTACTAATATGTAGCAAGTTTCCTAAAAAAAAATCTTCCTCAGTTAAAACAGATAAACAGGTTGCTTTATTTGATTTATATATATTAGCTATTTTTACAGGATCGTAGTTTTTAATAATTATACCTGCAGAGGGACTTGCTTTTTTTATTTCAGCAATAATTGAGAATTTTTGATTTTCAATATTCTTTTTAATCGTATCTTTAAAATCAACATATGTACTATCATTTTTAATTAATTCTTCGAGTGACTCAAGACTTATATTTTTTTTAAGCTCTAAAATTTTTTCACTTTTAATATTTATTATTTTTTCAAGAACATTTTCAGCCATTTTGAATTTTCTCTAGTTGTTTAAATGTTTGGCCTGATAAAATATGTTTTCTAGCATCATCATAAGCTTTATTGAAATTCTGATGAGTTTCATTAACAACTAATCCTGCCGCAGCATTTAAACAAACCGCTTTAGAAAAATCATTATCCTCACCTTTAAATATATTAATCATTCTATCTGCATTAAAAGCTGCATCGTTACCAATGAGATTTTCAAACTTATCTGCATTTATATTTAAATTATTTGGATCAATAATAATCTCAGAGATGACACCATCTTTTAATTGAATTACATTAGTTTTAGCATAAGGTGAAATTTCATCTAATCCATCTTCACTATTGACTATCCAAGCAAATTTAATATCTAAATTTTTTAAAGCATTAGCAAATATTTCTAATAGTTTTTTATCAAAAACACCAACAACTTGTCTTTTTACTAAAGCAGGGCTACTCAAAGGTCCGATCATATTGAATATAGTTCTTTTTCCAATTTTTTTCCTTGTAGGTCCAACAAATCTCATTGCGCTGTGATAGTTGGGTGCAAACATGAATCCGAAATTATTATCATTAATTTGATTTTCAATATCTTTTGGCTCTAAATTTATTTTTATATTTAAAGCCTCTAGAACATCACCAGATCCACATTTTGAGGATACAGCTTTATTTCCATGTTTAGCTACTTTAACGCCCATACTCGAAAGTAATAATGCTGAAGCTGTTGATATATTAAGTGTATTCATACCATCTCCACCAGTTCCACAAGTATCAACACAATTTTCTACATTTACTCTTTTAGACTTGTTTCTAAGAACAAAAACTCCACCAGCTACCTCATCAGAAGATTCACCTTTTGCTGATAAAAGTGTCAAAAAATCAAATATTTCTTGTTCTTCTGCTTTACCCTCCATTAATAATTCAAAAGCAGATTTACTTTCATCAAAAGTTAAACTTTCTTTTTTTTTAATTTTTTGAATGAATTGTTCCATTAATTCTAAATTCTTATAAAATTTTTTAAAATTTTAATTCCTAATTTAGTTTTAATACTTTCAGGGTGAAATTGCACTCCATGTATATGATATTTCTTATGTTGTATTCCCATAATAAGTCCATCTTGAGTCTGGGCAGTAATTTCAAGATCCTTAGATAACGATTTTTTATCAATAATTAAGCTGTGATATCGAGTGGCTTTAAACGTTTTAGGAAGATTTTTTAAAATACCCACTTTTTTTGAAAAAATCTTACTAGTTTTTCCATGCATTAGCTTTTTAGCTTGAATAATTTTTGAGCCAAATACTTGACCTATTATTTGATGGCCTAAACAAACTCCGAGAATTGGTATTTTTTTATATAAAGATTTAACGATTTTAAGACAATTACCTGATTGATTTGGATTGCCAGGCCCAGGTGAAATTACGATTTTATGATATCTTTTTTTTAAAATTTCATTAGATGTAATTTGATCATTTCTAATCACTTCAACATTCACTTTTAATGAAGACAAATAATGATAGAGATTAAAAGTAAAACTATCATAATTATCAATTAAAATTATCTTTTTCATTTTAACGCATTAATTAAAGCTTTTGCTTTATTTATTGTTTCTTCGTATTCCTTTAATGGTTTGCTATCCGCAACAATCCCAGCTCCAGCTTGAACATAAAATCTATTATTTTTTGCAACAGCTGTTCTTAAAGCAATACATGTATCAAACTCTCCATTCGCCGCGAAATACCCAATGCCACCGGCATAAACCTTCCTTTTTGTAGACTCTAGTTCATCAATAATTTCCATAGCTCTTATTTTGGGAGCTCCAGAGACAGTTCCAGCTGGAAAACCCGCTAAAAGAGACTTAAATTTAGAAAATCTTTTATCATGTTTACCTATTACGTTCGAAACTATATGCATTACATGTGAATACCTTTCAATTATAAAACTTTCAGTAACTTTAATAGAATTAGTCTTAGATACCTTTCCAGCATCATTTCTTCCAAGATCTAATAACATTAGATGTTCAGAAAGCTCTTTTTTATCTTTAAGTAAATCTTTCTCATAAAAACGATCCTCTTTAATCGTTTTTCCTCGAGGTCTTGTCCCGGCAATAGGTCTTACAGTTATTTCGTCATCTCTTAACCTTACTAATATTTCGGGACTTGCACCTATTATTTGAAAATCAGTAAAATTAAAAAAAAACATAAATGGAGATGGATTAGTTATTCTCAATTTTTTATAAATATCGATTGGTTTTTTTGTCAATTTAGTCTCAAAACGCTGGCTTAAAACGACTTGAAATATATCTCCTAATTTAATGTATTTTTTTGCCTTATTAACTATAGATAAAAATTTATTTTTAGAGGTATTTGAATTAATTATAATTTTTTTTGACTTATTATTTATTACATTATCTATTTTTTTAACTGATGATTGTAAAGAGAGAGTGAAAAGTTCAGATTGGATATCCTTATATTTACTTTTGTAATCCATAATTTTTTCATCTCTAAAAATATTATTGATAAAGAATATTTCCTTTTTTAAATTGTCATGAATAATAAGTGTTCTTGGACGTAATAATCTAACATCAGGTAATTTTAAGTCATCTTTACAATTGTTTGGGATTTTTTCGATGTACCTAATTGCATCGTATGAAAAATATCCTGAAATCAAAGAACAAATTTTCGGTAATTTATTAGGAGTTTTAAACTTAAAATCTTCAATTATTTTTTCAATCAAATATTTAGGTTTATCCTTTAACTTAATTTTTTTATTTTTCTTTATTAAATAAGAATTATTATTATTAAATTCCCAAATTTTATCAGGATTTTTACCAAATATAGTGTATCTGCCTCTAATCTTACCTTTCTCTACTGACTCAAAAATAAAGCTATTTTTTTCAATTAAAAAGTTATCAATTAAATTAATTATTTCCTCATCAGTTTTTACTTTTTTTGATGTATAGATTATTTGATTTTCGTTGTTTCTGTGTCGAAACTTGAATTCTTTGAAGCTTCGATTAATTTTCATTTAAAATAATTTTTAACTCGTTCAATGGTCTGTTGATTTAAAGAGACATCATATTTGTCGTTTAAAAATGTATCATAAGATTTTAATAAGGAATTTTTGCTTTTAGAATTTTGTTTTGTAATATATTGTTTAAATTCCTCTTTATTTGTATCAATGATTTGTTGCCCAAATTTTTTGACTTTTGCTAAATAAATATTGTTATTTTCGTCATTTATTAAAGTAAATGATTTCTCAGGCAAGCTATATAAGACCTCAACAGCATTGATATCAAATTTTTTATTATCTCGCACAGAATTTAAATTTATTGTTTGGATCTTTTCATTACCCATCTTTAAAAAACTATTGTTATTAAATTTTTTATTGGTTATTTCATTTAATAATTTTTGATTATAATCAAATTTATTTTTTTGAAAAACTAACTCGAGTACTTCCTCTTTAATTTGTTCATCACTTAAATCTGGTGATTTTTGGGTAATATTTTTTATGTTGTAAAGGATATAATCATTTTTATTTTCAAAAATATCAAATTTATTATTTCTTAATTCATAAATTTTTTTTTCAATTTCATTTTTATCTGTAGAAAACTTAAAATTACTTATATCAACGGGTTTTAAATCAAAATTTGATGTGATTGTTTGAAAATCAATTTCATTGGATATGGCAACTTCAATTTCATCAATTTTGTCAAAAAAAGATTGATTGAAATCATCTACTCCAATTAAATTTTTAGGATTTACGATTGTGTAGCTGAAATCTAAGTACTCTATTTTTAACTCATCTTTATTATCCTTAATAAAATTTTCTAATTCTTTATCTGTGATATCATCTTTATTTACATAAAAATCATTTAAATCAATAAATTCTATTTCAAGTTTTTGATTTTCTTCTTTAAATAGTTTTGTTGTAAGAAATTGAGGGGAGGTTGTACCAGCACCAATATAATCAAAAAGACTTCTTTGCAATTCTCGTAATTTAAGTCTCTGTTCAAATCCCGGAGCAGATAAATTATTTTCTAATAAAAATTTTTCATATTTAATTCTTTGAAAAACACCATTTTCATCTCTAAAATTTTTATTTTCTTTTATCTTTTTTAATAAAGTGACCTCAGAAATTGTCAGATCAAAATCTTTTATTTCTAGATCCAGTAAAGTAGTAGAAACTAAACCAGACAGAATTTCTTCAATAATGTTTTGCTCTAAATTTTCTCTGATTGTTTTTTCAGGGATACCTGATTTATTTACGTAATCAATAAAATCTTCAGTGGAAATACTATTATTATTAATTTTAGCAATATTGTTAGTATTACCACTACTGAACATTCCACCCATACCCCAAAATACAAATGGAATTATCATTATAAAAACTAACAAACCAGCAAACTTAGTTTTTGCAAAATTTCTTAAACTACTAATCATTACTATAAATTTATTGATCTATAAAAAGCAAACCTATAAATTAAAATAAGCCTCATGACAAATAAATATATGTATTTTATTGCCAATTGGAAAATGTTTGGTGTTTTAAATTCGTTAAATACGCTGAATAGAGTTGTTAAATTTTTTAAAAACTTCAAAAAAAGAAAGTCTTTGAAAATAATTTACTGCCCACCTAGCACTTTATTAGAGCCAATGTCAAAAAAATTGAGAGGTTCAAATATTGAAGTTGGTGCGCAAAATTGTCATGAGCAGGATGTTTATGGTGCTTTTACAGGTTCAGTCAATTCGTTAATGTTAAAAAGTGTTGGTGCTAAATATATTATTATTGGCCACTCTGAAAATAGACAAGCTGGTGAAACTGATAAATTAATAAATCTAAAGATTAAAAGTGCATTAAAGTCTGGGCTGAGGGTAATTTTTTGTATTGGTGAGACGCTTAAAGCAAAAAGAAAAAAAATTACCAAAAGTGTTTTAAATAAACAGATTAAAGCAGGTTTGAAAAATATTAAAAATAATAAAAAAATTATAATCGCATATGAACCAGTTTGGTCAATTGGTACAGGAATTATACCAAAATCTGATGACTTATTTAATACAATCAGTTTTATTAAAAAAGAAAAAAAGAATTATAAAGTTCTTTATGGTGGCTCAGTAAATCCAAAAAATATTAATCAATTGAAATCTATAAATAATATTGATGGTTACTTAATAGGTGGGGCATCTCAAGATCCTAAAAAATTTATTGATATAATTAAAAAAACATATAATTAACCCCTCATGGAAAATATATTGTTAATTTTGAACATCATATTCGGATTAATATTGGTGCTACTAGTTTTGATGCAAAAGTCTGAGGGTGGTGCTTTAGGAATCGGAGTTTCTCAGGAAAGTTTTATGTTTTCCAGATCAGCAGGTAATTTTATGACTAAAGCAACAGCCGTTGTTGCCACTTTATTTATAATTTGTAGTTTAGCACTTACAATTGTATCTAGAGGAGAATTAACACCTACATCATCTGTTTTAGATACTATTGAGGAAAAAGCAGAGGATACTCCCGCTATTCCAGAAAATAATAATTAATACTTTTAATTTTCTTTTTTATTCGCTATAAGATACTTCCATGGCGCGATTTATTTTTGTCACGGGCGGCGTGGTTTCATCGTTAGGAAAAGGTCTCTCTTCTGCATCTCTCGCTTATTTACTTCAATCGAGAGGGTATAAAGTTAGATTAAGGAAATTAGATCCTTATTTAAATGTAGATCCTGGAACAATGAGCCCATTTCAACACGGAGAGGTTTTTGTAACTGATGATGGTGCTGAAACAGATTTGGATCTTGGGCATTATGAGAGATTTACTGGAGTATCTGCAAAGAAGTCTGATAATATTACAACAGGTAAAATTTATAATGATGTATTAAAAAAAGAACGTGAAGGAAAATATCTCGGAAAAACAGTTCAAGTTATTCCACATATAACCAATAGAATAAAAGAGTTTATAAAGAATGACTCGTCAAAAGAAGACTTTGTTATTTGTGAAATTGGTGGAATTGTTGGTGATATCGAAAGTTTACCATTTGTTGAGGCTATAAGACAATTTGCAAATGATATAGGAAAAAAAAATGCGTTATTTATTCATCTAACCTTAGTACCTTATTTAAAGTCCTCAGACGAAATTAAAACTAAACCTACTCAACATTCTGTTAAAGAATTGAGAAGTATAGGTGTTCAACCTGACATTATAATATGTAGATCAGAAAGACCTATCCCGTTAGAACATCGTAAAAAAATCTCGCTTTTTTGCAACGTAGATATTAAAAATGTAATAGAAACTGTTGATGTAAGAACAATTTATGAAGCACCGATAAGTTTTTTTAGAGAAAAACTTGATGTTCAAGTATTAAATTATTTTAAGCTTAAATCAAAAAAACCCGCAAACCTTAAACCATGGAAAAAAATAACTAAAATTATTTTACAAACTAAAAAACAGGTGAATATTGCAATAATTGGTAAATACGTTGAGTTAAAAGATGCTTATAAATCTTTAGATGAAGCTCTTACTCATGGAGGTATTCAAAATAATGTTAAGGTAAATTTAGTAAGAATAGACTCTGAAAAATTAAAAGTTTCTGAGATTAAATCAAAACTTAAACATATTTCAGGTATATTAATACCTGGTGGTTTTGGTAAACGAGGAACAACTGGAAAAATAGAGTCAATAAAATATGCTAGAAAAAATAAAATCCCCTTTCTTGGGATATGTTATGGAATGCAAATGGCAATTATAGAATTTGCGAGAAATCAATTAAATTTAAAAAAAGCAACTTCAAGTGAATTTGATAGAAATGGCATGCCTGTAATTGGATTAATTAATGAGTGGATTAAAGATGGAAAAACTATCAAAGGAACTGATAAAAATCTAGGTGGAACAATGAGATTAGGTTCTTACGATGCGAAATTACAAAATAATTCCAAAATTAAAAAAATTTATGGAAAAAAAATTATCAAAGAAAGACATCGACACAGATATGAAGTTAACATCAATATAAAAGACAAATTTGAAAAAAAAGGAATGAGTTTTTCTGGTTTATCACCTGATGGTTTTTTACCTGAGATCATTGAGTTGAAAAATCACCCTTGGTTTATTGGAGTACAGTTTCATCCAGAATTTAAATCTAGACCTTTTGCTCCACATCCTTTATTCTCATCTTTTATCAAAGCATCAAAAAATCATAAATGAGCAGCATTAAAGTAAATTGTGGAAAAATAGACATTTCGAACAATGATAAAATTTGTATAATTTCTGGACCTTGCCAGCTTGAAAGTGAACAACATGCAATGGATATGGCAGGAAAAATTAAGGAAATTACCTCAAAATTTGGTCTTGGGTTTATTTATAAAACTTCATTTGATAAAGCGAACAGAACAAGTTTAAAAGGCAAAAGGGGAGCTGGATTAGAAGCTTCATTGCCTGTGTTTGATAAAATTAAAAAAGAATTAAATGTCCCAATCCTAACAGACATTCATAATGCTGAGCAATGTGCGATCGTTTCAAAACATGTTGATGTCTTACAAATCCCAGCTTTTTTATGTAGACAAACAGACTTGTTAATTGCTGCAGCTAAAACAAATAAAATTATTAATGTAAAAAAAGGTCAATTTCTTGCACCATGGGATATGGTTAATGTAACAAAAAAAATTTCAGATTCTGGAAATGACAAAATATTAGTAACTGAAAGAGGTGCAAGTTTTGGATACAACACTTTAGTTTCCGACATGAGGTCTTTACCAATAATGGCTAAGAATGGTTATCCAGTAATTTTTGATGCAACACATTCAGTGCAACAACCAGGTGGTCTTGGAGAAAAAAGTGGTGGTCAAAGAGAGTTTGTTGAATATTTAGCAAGAGCTGCAGTTGCAGTTGGAGTTGCAGGAGTTTTTATTGAAACCCATCAAGATCCAGATAATGCTCCATCTGATGGACCCAACATGGTACCATTAGATAAATTAGAAGATCTTCTAAAACAATTAAGCGATATAGATAATCTTATTAAAAATTAAGTGAGTAAAATTCTAAAAGTTAAAGCAAGACAAGTTTTTGATAGTAGAGGAAATCCAACTATTGAAGCAGAGGTTTATGTAAAAAACAAAAGTGTAAAAGCAATTTGTCCCTCAGGAGCTTCTACAGGTACTTATGAAGCCTTCGAAAAAAGAGATACCAATAATAAAAGATATTTAGGCAAAAGTGTTTTCTCTGCAATTAATTTAATTAATTCCAAAATATCAAGAGCTCTCAGAAATAAAAATATACATGATCAAGAAAGGATAGATGAAATACTTATTAATTTAGATGGCACTAAACAAAAAACAAAATTAGGAGCTAATGCAATATTAGCGGTATCGATGGCTGCAAAAAAGTTATCAGCAAAAGTAAAAAGAATTCCTCTTTATAAATCTTTTTATGCAACAAAAAATTTTCAATTACCTTATCCATTAATGAATATTATTAATGGTGGAGCACACGCTAATAATGGTCTTAGAATTCAAGAATTTATGATTAGACCAGATAAAGCAAAATCTTTTTCTGAAGCAATGAGAATATGTTATTTAGTAATAAAAAACTTAAGTAAATTAATTAAAGCAAAAGGTTTAGCCACGTCAGTTGGTGATGAAGGTGGATTTGCACCGATGATTAACAGCAACAATCAGGCCTTAGATTTGATTGTTTTATCAATCAAAAAATCAGGATTTAGAAATGGCAAAGATGTTTCAATTTGTTTAGATGTTGCAGCAAATGAATTATTTAAAAAAGGTAAATATTCTATTCACTCAAAAAAATATGTTTCTGTTGATAAAACAATTTCAGAATATAAAAAAATGATTAATAAATATAAAATTAAATCGATTGAAGATCCATTTTCTGAAAATGATTGGACGTCGTGGAGTAAATTAATGAGATCTACTAAAAAAGTGCAGATAGTTGGAGATGATCTCTATGTTACAAATTTAGAAAGGTTAAAAAAGGGATTTTTAAATGTTTCATCAAACTCAATTTTGATAAAACTAAATCAAATTGGTACAGTTACTGAAACAATTGATGTCATAAGATTTGCTCAAACTATTGGGTTTGATACTATTATTTCACATCGATCAGGAGATAGCGAAGATACATTTATTGCTGATTTAGCAGTAGGTACCAATTCCAACCAAATAAAAACAGGATCTTTAGCTAGATCTGAAAGAGTGGCCAAATACAATCAATTAATTCGTATAGAAGAAGAACTTGGAAAAAAAGCTAGAATGAATAAAATTCATTAATGCTTCAAAGATTAAAAAAAAATTACCTTTTATTAGTTTCTACTTTTTTGATTCTTTATTTCTTTTTTAATCTTTTATCTGGTCAAAGAGGGTTAATTTCATATTTTGAAAAAAAAGAAATTTTAAAAAACTTAAAACAACAAGAATCTTTAATAATTAACCAAATAAGTGACTTGGAATTTAAGAATTCATTGTTAAGTGACAATCTAGATCTTGATTATATAGAATCTTTGATTAGAGAAAGGTTCATATTTGGTAAAAAAAATGAAAAAATTTATATAATTAAAAAAAATGAAAATTAGACACCCAGAAAAGCAAAACAAACCGATAAATCCAATTAAAAAAAAACCAGATTGGATAAGATCAAAATTAATAAATAGCAAAGAATTTTTTTTAACAAAAACAATTGTAAATAAAAATGATCTTGTAACAGTTTGCCAGGAAGCTAATTGTCCAAATATTACGGAATGTTGGAGTAAAAGACATGCTACGTTTATGATTATGGGTGATACATGTACAAGAGCGTGTGCTTTTTGTGACGTAAAAACTGGTAAGCCAGGAAAACTGGATAATCTTGAACCAATAAAAATTTCTCAAGCTGTAAAAAAATTAAATTTAAAACATGTTGTAATAACATCAGTTGATCGAGATGATTTAGATGATGGTGGTTCAAATCATTTTTTTGAAGTTATTAACCAAACACGAAAAACAAATCCAAATACTACAATTGAAGTTTTAACTCCTGATTTTTTAAGAAAGGGTGATGCTTATAAAAAAGTTTTAGAGGCGAATCCGGATGTTTTTAATCACAATATTGAAACTGTTCCTAGTCTTTATCTAAAAGTAAGACCGGGTTCTAGATATTTCGCATCTTTGGAACTTTTGAAAAATGCTAAAATGATAAATAAGAAAATTTTTACAAAATCAGGAATAATGGTTGGCTTAGGTGAAAAAAAAGATGAAATTTTACAAGTAATGGATGATTTAAAAGCTGCTGATGTAGACTTTTTAACAATTGGTCAATACTTACAACCATCTGTTAGACACCATCCCCTTGACAGATACTATACCCCAAAGGAATTTGATGAATTAGGAAGTATTGCGAAATCAAAAGGTTTTTTATTAGTTTCATCATCTCCATTAACAAGGTCTTCTTATCATGCAGATGAAGATTTTGCTAAGTTACAACAAAATCGGATTAACAATCATTAATGCCAAAAGCTTCAGTTAAGCGACTAATTGAATGTGAAAAAAAAGACTTAATTGAACTTGTTTTAGATATAGAAAAATATCCTGAATTTGTTCCATTTTGTTTTGATGCAAAAATATATGAAAACAAACAAGAGGGTGATTTACAAAAAATTATTGCTGATTTAACCATCGGCAAAGGACCATTTAAAGATACATACAAAAGTGATGTTGCCTTTAATAAAAAAACTGATTCAATCTATGTAAAAAATATAGAGGGACCATTAAATCATCTAACAAATAATTGGACTTTTACTGATAAAAATAATGGTATTACTGAAATCACCTTTGATATTGATTTTGAAATAAAGAATAAATTTTTGAATTCTTTAATGGTAGTCTCTTTTCAATTTGGTTTAGAAAAAATAGCTGATGCCTTTCAAAAAAGAGCTGAAGAATTATTTGGAAATTCTAAGAATTAAATCTAAGGTTTTTTTAACAGTTGCTTTTTGAATTGAAGATCTTTTTTTACTTTTAAATAAACACTTATTAATCTGTACTTTTTTGCCTTTTTTTATGCCAATATAAACTAGACCTACTGGCTTTTGTTTGGTGCCACCTTTGGGGCCAGCGATTCCAGTTATAGAAACGTTAATATTGGCTTTTGATATTTTGGATAAGTTATTTACCATTGCCAAACAACATTGGTGGCTAACTGCACCATAATTTTTAATAATATTTTTATTAACTTTGAGAATTCTAATTTTAGCTTGGTTAGAGTAGGTGACGAGTCCCAAATTGAATACTTTTGAGGCACCACTTATTGATGTAATTGAACTAGCTAACATCCCTCCAGTGCAAGACTCAGCAACAGAAAGTTTTAATTTTTTTTTGGTTAAAAGGTTGACTAAAGATTTCATTAAATCAAATAACTACTTAACAACATAAAACAAATTAATGATAGAACAACATATAATCCTGCACAAACATCGTCCATTATTACACCAAAACTATTTTTGTAATTTTTTTCAAAATAATTTACTGGAAATGGTTTCAGTATGTCAAAAAATCTAAAAAGCACAAAGCAAATTCCATAAAAAATTATGGCTTCCTCGGATGTTTTTTGTGTTCCATGAGATATTTCATAGAGATAAATCGGTATAGATTGACCTATAAATTCGTCGATAACGACTTCTTTTGGATCTTTATTTTCTTTTTCCTTTATGTGAGATGCTACTGCTACGAATGAATAAATAAAAATAATAACTAAGCTTGTTAAGATTATATTTGGCGACAACTTTATTATATGAAAAAAAAAATAAAGAAAAATAATTGTAGCTAAAGATCCAAATGTTCCAGGAATAATCTTAATTTTTCCTAGACCAAACATTGTTACTAATAATGAATTAAAAGTTTTAATCATATTTTGTAATTGAAATTATGGTTTCACAAGCGATAGCCTTTTCTTTTCCTATCAAACCTAATTTTTCTACAGTTTTACCTTTTAAATTAATTTGGTTTACATTAAGACTAGTTAATTTGGAAACTGATTTAATTATTTTGTCTCTGTATTTTGAAACTCTTGGCTTCTGACAAATTAAGTTTATATCTAAGTTATTTATAATTAAATTTGAATTATTAAGATCAAATATAATTGGTTTTAGCATTTTTGGAGATCTAATATTTTTAAATTTTTTTGTATTTGGAAAATAAGTTCCAATATCTTTTTTTCTAATAGCTCCTAAAATAGAATCAATAATTGCATGTAAAATTACATCTCCATCAGAATGACCTTCAAGACCTGAATGAAAAGGAATTTTTACACCTCCAAGGTACAATTTTTTATTTTCTACTAATTTGTGGATATCAAATCCTATACCATAAAAAGTCTTGGGAGTTTTTATATCGTCAATATATGTAATCTTATTATTTGCTTTTTCACCTGGTATAAATTTGATTTTAAAATCTTTATTTATGAATAATGTTGCCTCATCAGTAACTTTATTTTTTTGATCTTTTGCTAATTCATATAGCTCTTTAAATCTAAATGCTTGAGGGGTCTGTGTTAATAATAAATTATTTCTGTTTAGATTAAATATTTGATTTTGAGTTTTATATTTTATTGTGTCTTTTGAACTGATAATTGGAACTACGCCTTTGTTATTTTTCAAATTCTTAGCAATATTTTTTAGTAATCTAATTGAAAAATTGGGCCTTGCAGCATCATGTATAAATACATTTTTTGGCTTATATCTTTTTAGATATTTTAAAGCTTTAAAAGAAGAATCTGATCTTTCCTTTCCCCCTCTAATAATACTTATTGATTTAGGATACTTTTTTTTTTTTAAATGTTTTGGATTATTTGAAACAATCAAAATTTTCTTAAATAGCTTTGAGTTGAGGGATTTTTCTATGGAATGATCAATTATTTCTTTATTTCGGTAATTAAAGAATTGCTTGGGTATTTTTTTATTAAATCTCTTACTTTTTCCAGCAGCTAATATTACAAAATAGTTGTTCATTAGTTTAAATGCTATAATTCTAATTTATGTTAGAATTTTTGAAAAAAAATATAATCATTATTATTCTATCTAGTATCACACTATTTATTGGTTTTTTAACCTTTTTGACATTTATTGATAGAAGTTTTGTTGATTTAAATGAAAAAAATTTACAATATTTACTAATTTCAAATATTTTTTTACTTATTTTATTATTCATATTTATTTTTGTAGAAGTTAAAAATTCAATCAAAATTGATATTGATAAGGATGGCTTAACATCAAATAAAAAATACATAACGTATTTTTCATTATTTACTTTAATACCATCAATTTTAATTTCAATTTTTTCCTTATTTCTTTTTTCTTTTGCTCTAGAAAAGTACTTCGATAAGAAAGTTACAACTGTCGTAAATAATTCCTATGAACTTGCTAAAAATTATGTTGAAGAAGTAAGAAATAAAATACAATCAGATATAATTTTGATTGCTTTTGATACTAACAAAAGTGTTAATTTTTTAAATGAAAATGCAAATGAATATTTGCGATTTTTAAGGACACAAAAACTAATTCGAGATGTTGATGAAATTCATATTATTGATAAAAATAAAAAACTATTATATTCAACCGAAAAAAAAGAAAAATACATTCCACCTGTTGATAAAGCTCTAAATTTAGTTCTTGAGGATGATCGACCATTAAAGATAATAGACACTAAAGCTAATATTTCAGCCGCGATAATGAGATTGCAATCATCAAAAGATAGATTTATTTATGTAGTAAAGTTTTTAGATAAAGATATTTCAAATTATTTAGCTGAATCTCAAGAAGCAATTAATTTTTATTATACTGTTGAAGATAGAAGTACAGGCATAAAAATTTCTTTTTTTATTATTTATATTATAATTGTTTCATTGCTACTATTTATCTCTATTACAATAGCAATTAGATTTTCATCAAGATTTTTTAGATCTATTAACAATCTTATTTTAGCCTCAACTGAAATAGGCCAGGGAAATCTTAATACAAAAGTACCAGAGATCAAAACTGATAAAGACATGGAAGTATTGAATAAAAATTTTAATTCTATGATTAGTAGACTTAAAAACCAGCAAGAAAAATTAATAATTAATGAGAGATATAAAGCATGGGGAAATCTATCAAGAAAGTTAGCCCATGAAATTAAAAATCCTCTTACACCAATACAATTAACAATAGATCGAATTAAAACCAAATACTCTGGACAAATAACAGATGAAGACCAACAATCATTTAAAGAAAATTTAAAAATTATAAACTCTCAAATAAAACAGATAGAAAATTTAGTTAACGAATTTTCAGATTTTGCAAGAATGCCAAAACCCATTTTTAAGAGAAATAATTTAGTAAAATTATTAGATGAAAATATCAAATTATTATCAGAAGTTAATAAATCTATAGAAATTAATTTTAATAAAAAAGATGAGGAGATTTTACTCGAATGTGACAAAGAACAAATTACAAGGGTTTTCATTAACTTGATAAAGAACTCTATTGAGAGTATCGAACAAAAGGTTGAAAAAAACGCTGATTTTAAAAAGAAAATTTCAATTGATATTTTATCAAATAATGACCATATTTTAATATCAATAGAAGACAATGGTATTGGTTTTGATAAAAATAGTATAGAGGAAATTTTAAATCCATATTATACAACAAAAAAAAATGGTACTGGACTAGGCCTATCAATAGTAAACAAAATTATAAATGACCACAAAGGTGAACTTGAATTTATTCCAATCAATAATGGTGCAAAAATACAGATAAGATTTTATTTTAATGACAATAGAAATATTAATAGTTGATGATAATGCGGATATAAGAAATATCCTAAATGAATTAATTGTTGATGCTGGTTACAAAACTAGAGTAGCAGCTAATTACAATCAAGCATTAAAAGAAATAGATAAAAAAATGCCTGATGTAGCTATCTTGGATGTTAAATTAGATAAAGGTGATAATGATGGAATAGAGTTATTATCTCATATCAAGTCTAAAAATAAGGATGTCCCAGTAATTATTATTACAGGTCATGCTAATATTGAAATGGCAGTAAATTCATTGAAACATGGTGCATTTGAATTTGTAGAAAAACCTTTTGACCAAGCTAGATTATTAAACTTTATAACCAGAGCTGTTGAAAATCTTCAATTAAAAAAACAAAATAAAGATTATGAAAATAAGTTATTTTCCTCATATGATTTAATTGGTGATAGTAAAAATATAACTACAATACGAGAACAAATAAAAAAGATATCCTTAACTGAGAGCAGGATTCTTATAAATGGACCATCAGGTTCAGGGAAAGAATTAATTGCAAGAAAAATTCATAAAAATTCTAAAAGAGAAAAAAATCCATTTATTATTCTAAATGGAGCACTTCTTGACTCAGAAAAATATGAACAAGAATTATTTGGGGAGGAAAAGAGTGATGGTTCCATTTCATATGGTGCTTTAGAAAAAGCTAATAAAGGTACTTTATTAATTGATCAAGTTTCTGAAATTCCTCTTGTCATCCAATCAAAAATATTAAGAGTTCTCATTGATCAAAAATTTAAAAGATTAAATGGTAATAATGATATCAATGTTGACGTTAGATTAATTTGTTCATCAAGTAAGGACTTAAAAGATGAAATAAAAATAGGTAATTTTAGAGAAGATCTCTATCATAGATTGAACGTTTTTGAAATTAACATTAAATCATTAAACGAAAGAATTTCAGATATACCTTTGTTAATAAAATATTTTTCAAAGATGATTTCTGCAAATTATAATATAAAAGAATTAGATATTGATGAAAATGACTCATATATTTTGAATCATGATTGGAAAGGCAATGTAAGAGAACTAAGAAATTTGATTGAAAGAATTGCAATTTTACAACCTGATACAAAAGACAAAATTTCTAACATTGTAAAAGAGTCGTTAAAAAGCGACAATTATGATGATAAAATTGGCGAAAATAGCTTATCTGTGCCACTAAAAGAGGCTAGAGAAAACTTTGAAAAAGAGTATTTAACTATTCAACTCAAAAAATTTAATGGGAATATATCTAAAACAGCCAACTTTGTTGGTATGGAGAGAAGTGCTCTTCATAGAAAGCTTAAAGGCTTAGGAATAAAAGAATTTAACTAAAATGAATATAATTATCTGTGGCGCTGGTAGAGTAGGTTTTACTATTGCAAAGTTATTGAGTGAACAAGGTCATTCGATAACAGTTATTGATCAATCAAGCGAGGATATCCAAAAAATCAATGATAGTTTGGATGTAAAAGCAATCGTTGGAAAAGCTACATATCCATCAATACTTGAAAAAGCCAATGCTGCAGAAACGGACATGATTATAGCAGTTACAAGAAATGACGAAATCAATATGCTTATTTGTCAAATAGCATTTTCAATATTTAATATTCAAAAAAAAATAGCAAGAATTAGATCACAAGACTATCTTAACCCAAGATTTACAAGAGTTTATAATAAAGAAAATTTACCAATTGATGTGATTATTTCTCCTGAGATAGAAATTTCTAAATCAATTCAAAGAAAATTGGAGGCGCCAGGTGCGCTAGATAGTGTACCTTTTGCTGATAATAAAATAAGATTATTGGAGATATTCATCAAAGAGGATTGTAAATCTATAGGTATTAAGTTTAATGAACTCACAAATAAATACCCAAAATTAGAGGCAAATATTATTGGAATAAATAGAGATAATAAATTTTTCATTCCAAAAAAAACAGACTCGGTAAAAAAAGATGACAAAATTTATGTAATTATTAATTCGTCACAAATGTCAGAAACTCTCGAAGCATTTGGTCATGAGGAAAAAATTTCAAAGAAGATTTTGATTATAGGTGGTGGAAACATTGGTTTTAATTTAGCTAAGAATATTGAGGAGACCTTAGAAACAGTTAGGGTTAAAATTGTTGAGAAGAATAAAGAACGAGCGGAGTTTTTAGCAAATCAATTAAACGATGCTATTGTTATAAATGGTGATGGACTAGATGAAGAAGTTTTAACTGAGGCAAATTTAGGAGAAGCCGAAACTGTATTAGCTCTTACAAATGATGATGAAGATAACTTAATGGTAAGTGTCTTAGTTGAAAAATTTGCTAAAGACCAAAAAGATATAGATGATAAAAGAACAATGGCATTGATTAACAAACCAAATTATTCACTTCTTCAATCATCATTAAAGATTGATGATTTAATTGATCCAAGAATGACTACTGTTTCAAGTATTTTAAAGCACATCCACAAAGGAACAATTGAAAATGCTTATACTTTATCAGATGGTGAATACGAGGTAATTGAAGCTGAAATAATTGAGACTTCTGAGCTAATTAACAAAGAAATTAAAAATTCCAATTTACCAGATGAATTAAGAATTGGCGCTGTATTAAGAGATAAAAAAATAATTATACCTAGATCCAATTTTGTTTTTAAAAAAGATGATAGAGTTGTATTTATTGTTAAAAAAGACTCTATATCTTTTGTTGAAAATATCTTTAGATTAAGTTCAGTATAATTAGATGTTTGGGTTGCAAATTAAATATCTAAGTTTCTTTTTTGGATTAATTTCTATTTTATCTTTTTTTAATATAATTTATTCTTACTATTTCAATCTTTACCTAAACTTAGACACTTATTATTTAAGTTTATTTTTATCTTCGATTCTGGCAATTCTTTTCTATAGTTTAAAAATATCGCCTAAAAAAACATCAATTTTTCAAAAAATTTTAACTGTTTTTTTGGGATATATTTTACTACCTTTAATTTTATCTATTCCTTTTTACCTAAGTATTTACAACTTAACTTTTATAAATTCTTTTTTTGAAGCAGTATCAGGTTTTACATCTACTGGTTTTACTATCTTTGAAAATGTTAAAAATATAGATCAGAGTTTGATTTTATGGAGGTCAACTACCCAATGGATCGGTGGATTATATTTCTTATTTTCTATAATTTATTTAATAGATATTTATGATGAAAATTTTAAAAAAACTTTAACAAATTTTTTTTCATTTAATACCTCAGAAGTATTTAAACAAGCTATAAAAGTTTTTTTTATATATTCTGGTATAACTTTAGTAATTTTTGTAATACTAAATTTCTTTTCTATAAGAACTTTTGATTCTTTAAACTTAGCATTTTCATTAATTTCTTCAGGCGGTTTTTTACCTACAAATGATTTATCCAGTATAATCAGAGATGACACTCAAACTATTATTTTGTCATTTTTGATGTTAACTTCTTTTTTTAGTATTTTTTTTAGTTACAACTTATTTTTCTTCAAGAGAAAAAATATTAATTTTCTATATGAAGATCTCAATTTAATAATTTACTTTGTTATAGTCTTGATTGTCTTTTTTTTATTTTTTAGTTTTAATCAAAACTTTTTGAATTATTTTTTGTCAATATCAAGTAGTATGTCGAATATTGGTTTTACACTAGATAATTCAAATACAAATTTGACTTTCATTTATTTGATTTTGGTAATTATTGGAGGATCTTTTTTTTCCACAAGTTCAGGATTGAGATTTATGAAGATTTATTCTTTATTTATATATTCAGTTAATCAAATTTTATCATTCAGTAGACCAAAAAATATATATAAGAATAAGTTATTTTTCTCTGAAGTTAATTTTGACTTTAATGAGATAAGTAAATATTTTTTATCAGTTCTCGTATTTATTTTATCACTTTTTATTTTGACAATATTATTGACTATGAGTGAATTTAGCTTTGAAAATTCATTTAAGTTATCTATTTTAACATTAATGAATACTGTCAATTCAAGTTCATATGGCTTAAGTGATGTAACTTTTTATAACCTTTCATATTTTTGCAAATATTGTCTTATTTTTTTCATGATTGTTGGACGAATTGAGTTATTAACAATTTTGCTTCTTGTGAAAAAATTTCTTTTTAAAAATTAATTAATTATTGTATATGTAGTATGATTTTGCGCCCTTAGCTCAGCTGGATAGAGCATCGGTTTTCTAAACCGAGGGTCGTAGGTTCGAATCCTTCAGGGCGCGCCATTACTAGCATATTTTTGGTTAAAATTTATCTTGACTAGATTTTCAATTAATTTGAAATGAGATTAAATTTCCCTTGAACCCCTATTTTTATCATGCTTAAATTAAGAATATTCAAAAGTAATTTTGAATTATTTGTTAACAAATAAATAAACAATAGGAAGAAATATGTTTAAATACTTAAAACAATTAACTTCTTTAGTTGCTATGGTAGCTGTGTTGTTCACTTTTACAACAGAGTCTATGGCTGCTAAAAAATCTAAAACACTTAAAAACACTCAGAAAAAAGGGTTTGTAAGATGTGGAGTATCTCAAGGTCTTCCAGGATTTTCTAATGCTGATGCTGCAGGAAATTGGACTGGTGTTGACGTTGACGTATGTAGAGCTGTAGCTGCTGCGGTATTAGGTGATGCAAACAAAGTTAAGTTTACACCACTAAGTGCTAAAGAAAGATTTACTGCTTTAACTTCTGGTGAGATTGATATCTTATCAAGAAACACAACTTGGACTCTTTCTAGAGATGCTGATATCGGACTTACTTTCGTTGGAGTAAACTTCTACGATGGTCAAGGCTTCATGGTAAGAAAAAGCTCAGGTATCACTTCAACTAGCCAATTCAAAGATGGTATCTCAGCTTGTACAAATATTGGTACAACAACTGAGTTAAACATGAGAGACTTCTTTAATTCAAAAGGAATTTCTTATGAGCCAGTTGCATTTGAAAAAGCTGACGAAGTTGTTGCTGCTTACGATGCAGGTAGATGTGATACATACACTACTGATAAATCTGGTTTAGCTGCTCAAAGAACAAAAATGAAAAACCCTGATGAACACATTGTTCTACCAGAAACTATTTCTAAAGAACCTTTAGGACCAGTTGTTAGACAAGGTGATGCAGTTTGGGAAGATATCGTTAGATGGTCTTTGAACACTATGATCGAAGCTGAAGAATATGGTATTACTTCAGCAAATGCAGACATGATGAAAACTTCAGACAACCCAGCAATCAAAAGATTAGTTGGAGCTGAAGGTGAATTAGGTGCTGCTTTTGGTCTAGACAACGACTGGAGCTTAAGAATTATCAAGCAAGTTGGTAATTATGGTGAAAGTTATAAGAGAAATATAGCTGACACTGGAATTTTACCAGACAGAGGTCCAAACCAATTATGGACAAAAGGCGGAATACTTTACGTTCCACCTGCAAGATAATTGTAGTTTAAATTAATTAAAAAGGGCTAGATTTTTCTAGCCCTTTTTTTATAAACTCATATATTATCGCCAAAGTGAATTTTAAACTTAAAGATATAGTTCCACAATTAATTACAGTTTTGGCTGTAGTCTTAGTTTTCGGTTTTTTTACTTATAACGCCCAAATCAATATGGAAAATAGAGGTATTGATTTTGGTTATGGTTTTCTATCTCAAGAATCCTCTTTTGACGTTCAGTTTTCATTAATTGAATATGATGGATCACATTCATATTTTAGAGCTTATTTAGTTGGTCTTTTAAATACAATACTTGTATCTGTAATTGGAATAATTATTGCAACAATCTTAGGAGTAATAGTTGGTATAGCAAGATTATCCCCTAATTATTTAATTAATAAATTTGCAGCTTTCTATGTAGAGTTTTTTCGAAATATTCCATTACTACTTCAAATTTTCTTTTGGTATTTTGCTGCATTACGTGCTTTGCCACTTCCACAAGATGCTGAGGCAATGTTTGGAGTTTTTTTTCTAACTATAAAAGGTCTGTACGTTCCAGCATTTATTTGGCAAAATTTTAATATTTTCTTTTATTCAATTATAGCTGCAATCATAGCAATCATTGTTATACGAGCGCATGCTAAAAAGGTTCAGGAAAATCAAGGTAAACAAATTCCAGTTTTTTTAATTTCTATAGGACTGATATTTATTCTTCCACTTTTAAGTTTTTTTAATTGGTGGCGTAAGACTTTCTTTTGAAGTTCCTGTTTTGAAACAATTGGCAACAACATCTTTTATTTATGAGGGTGGAGTTAGTTTACCCCCAGAATTGATAGCATTAACATTATCTTTATCTTTATATACAGCAACATTTATCGCAGAATGTGTCAGAGCTGGAATTCAAGGTGTTGGTAAAGGTCAAAAAGAGGCAGCAGCATCAATTGGACTTACCCCAAATCAAGTACTTAAATTAGTAATTATGCCTCAAGCTTTGAGAATAATAATTCCACCAACAACAAACCAATACTTAAATTTAACTAAAAATTCATCCTTAGCAGCTGCGATAGCGTATCCAGATTTAGTGTTAGTCTTTGCTGGAACAGCATTAATGCAAACAGGTAAGGCAATTGAGATAGTATCAATCACCATGTTTACTTATCTAACTTTGAGTATTTCAATCTCAATTTTAATGAACTGGTACAACAAGAAAATAGCTATTCAGGAGAAATAATGTCGAGTATTAATTTTTTAAAACCTGATAGGACTAATCTTAATACCTTTTTGTATCTTGGTTCTTTTTTATTTTTTATTAGTATTTTAGATGTTTTTCTAAACTCTTTTTTTAGATTAAATTTAACTGGTTTTTTACCAAATTTTTTAAGTTTCTTATTACCTTTAATACTTGGTTTTGTAGGTCTTTATTTCATTCGAATAGAGTATAGTGGAATTAAAAATTTAGACCTCTTAAACAAACATATTAATACAAATAATTTTAATGCTGTTTTATCATTATTGATAATATTCATAATCATCAAATCTCTACCACCTATATTAAGCTGGTTTGTTATTGATGCTAGTTTTGCAGGAGATACAAAAGATGTTTGTACAGGTTCTGGTGCATGTTGGACATATATTAAGGTTTGGATGAGAAGATTTATGTATGGAATGTACCCAAATGCAGAACAATGGAGAATTAATTTATCATTTGTGGCTTTAGTATTACTCGGCTCTGTAGGATATTTTGCGACTGATAAATTTAAGAAATATTTAACACTTTATTATGTAGTTATTTATCCTTTGATTGCGTTTTTGTTTATTTTCTTTTTTATTTCTGGTGGCCCTGTATTTTTTGACTTTTCTTATGGAATTATTGCTGCAATTTTATCTATCATCATTGGTTTTTTTATTCCAAGTAAATTTAAGTTTTATTACTTTTTAATAGTTCCTTTAGCGCTTTATGTTATTTTAAAATATTTTCTTTTTTTTGAAGAATACATTGAGCTTGGAAAATTAGATGGTTTAAATTGGGTTGAAACGGGTGCTTGGGGAGGTCTGTCGCTAACATTTATTATTTCTTTTTTCTGTCTTATTTTCTGTTTTCCAATCGGAATGGCTTTTGCTCTTGGCAGAAGATCAGAATTTCCATTAATTAGATATATATCAGTTGGCTTTATTGAATTTTGGAGAGGTGTTCCACTAATCACAGTTTTATTCATGTCTGCTGTAATGTTTCCGATGTTTTTACCAGAGGACTTTTTCATTGATAAATTAGTAAGAGCCATAATTGCAATTTCTTTATTTGAGGCTGCATATGTTGCAGAAGTTATCAGAGGTGGCTTACAAGCTTTACCAAGGGGCCAATACGAAGCTGCGAAATCATTAGGTATGGGTTATTGGAAAATGCATATTTTTGTAATTTTACCTCAAGCTCTTAAATTAGTAATACCAGGAATAGCAAATACTTTCTTAGCATTAGTAAAAGACACTCCATTAATATTTGTTGTCGGATTATTAGAAATAGTTGGAATGTTAAATTTAGCTAAAACAAATCCGAAATGGTTAGGATTTGCTATGGAAGGGTATGTATTTGCTGCTATAATTTTCTGGATTATTTGTTATGCAATGAGTAAATATAGTTATAATCTAGAACAAAAATATAAAACGGATAGATAAAAATTTATGTCAGATAGTATTATCCAAATAAGTAATATGAATAAGTGGTTTGGTGATTTCCAAGTTTTAAAAGGAATAAATTTAGAAGTAAAACCAAAAGAAAAAATTGTTGTTTGTGGTCCATCTGGATCAGGAAAGTCTACATTAATTCGATGTATTAATAGATTAGAAGAGCATCAAGAAGGTAATATTGTTGTTGATGGAACTGAATTAACAGAGGATACAAAAAATATTGAACAAATTAGAGCTGAAGTTGGAATGGTATTTCAACAATTTAATTTGTTTCCTCACTTATCTATTTTGGATAACTGCACATTAGCTCCTATTTGGGTTAAAAAAATGCCCAAAAAAGAGGCAGAAGAATTAGCATTAAAACATTTAGAAAGAGTGCAAATTCTTGACCAATCACAAAAATATCCAGGTCAATTATCTGGGGGACAACAACAAAGGTGTGCAATTGCAAGAGCTTTATGTATGGAGCCAAAAATAATGCTTTTTGATGAACCCACATCAGCCTTAGACCCTGAAATGATTAAAGAAGTGCTAGATGTTATGGTTAATTTAGCAAAACAAGGAATGACTATGATCGTAGTTACACATGAAATGGGTTTTGCAAAAGAAGTTGCAGATCAAATGATATTTATGGATGAAGGAATGATAGTAGAAAAAGCTGATACCAAAGAATTTTTTGCTAATCCAAAGAGTGATAGAACCAAACTTTTCCTCAGCCAGATACTATAGTTCAAGCTAATTTCAAGAAATATTTCTCAAATTATAGCTGAAGTAATGCTTGACATATTTCCCCTAATACGGGTTTTTAGGCAAAAAAAATAAAAATTTATTGTTGCAGTAGGTATTAAAAACTAGTTCAATTAGTTTTTTAAAAAATTAAGAGGGGTCTTAATGGAAGATAATTTTAATAAGCATTTAGGCAATAAGCTTAAGCTTAGAAGACTAGCACTAGGTTTAACTCAAACTAAAGTAGCAAAAGCAATCAACGTCACATTTCAACAAATTCAAAAATATGAAAAAGGCACTAATGGGGTAAGTTCAATAAGGTTATTGCAATTATCGAACTATCTTAAAGTACCAATTAATTATTTTTTCGAAGATTTTTCAGAATATCTTATAAATTTAGAGAAATCACAAGAAGGTCATATGAATGTAAATTATAACTTTTTAGTGAAATTATATTCTGAACTAAATGCTGATCAAAAATTAAAGTTTAATAAATCATTACAGGTAGGAAGTAACAATATTTCAAAGGTTGGATAATTTTTGGCTCCTCGGGCAGGACTCGAACCTGCGACCAATTGATTAACAGTCAACTGCTCTACCAACTGAGCTACCGAGGAATATTAAAATCTCAACTTACTTTTTTTTTTCACTAAAACAAGATTTTTTTTGGAGGCAACGCCCGGAATCGAACCGGGATACAAGGATTTGCAATCCTCTGCGTAACCATTCCGCCACGTTGCCATATGTTTTAGAAGATAGCTACACTGAGTTTTATATAAAATATTTGCAATTAGTCTATTAAATAACGTTCCAATTTGATTATTGTTAATTTAGATTATTAAATTATAAACTAATAACACCCATGATAAGCGATAAATATATACATTCAAAAGTTGAAGATAAAATTTATGGTTATTGGGAGAAAAATAAATTATTTAAACCGCAAAAAAATTCAAAAAAATTTTCAATTGTAATTCCACCACCTAATGTAACTGGAAGTTTACATATGGGTCATGCCTTAAATAATTCAATTCAAGATTTGTTAGTTCGTTATTATCGTATGAATAATTACGAAACATTATGGCAACCAGGAACTGATCATGCAGGTATAGCCACCCAAGCACTTGTTGAGAGAAAACTAGAAAAAGAGAATTTAAATAAAATTGACCTTGGCAGAGAAAAATTTATAGAAAAAGTATGGGAATGGAAAAATGAATATGGGGACATCATTATCAATCAATTAAAGAAATTAGGATGTTCATGTGATTGGTCAAGAAATGCATTCACTATGGATGAAAATTTATCAAAATCAGTCATTAAGGTTTTTGTAGAATTACATAAAAAAAAATTGATTTATAAAGCTGAAAAACTTGTAAATTGGGACACTGTTTTAAAAACCGCAATTTCAGATTTAGAAGTAGATCAAAGAGAGATGAATTCTAAGATTTACTATATCAGGTACCCAATAGACAATTCGTCAGAATTTATCACTATTGCCACAACGAGGCCTGAGACAATGCTAGGCGATACTGCGATTGCGGTAAATCCGAAGGATAAAAGATATAAAGATCATGTTGGCAAAACTGTCATAATACCAATCGTAGGTAGAAAAATAAAAATTATTAAAGATAATTATGCTGATCCAGAGCAGGGAACTGGAGCGCTTAAGATTACACCAGCACATGATTTTAATGACTATGATGTTGGTCAAAGAAATAAATTAGAAATAATCAATATTTTTACAGAAGAGGGAAAAATAAATGATAATGCTCCAAAAGATTATATTGGCTTAGATAGGTTTGATGCTCGTAAAAAAATATTAAATGAATTAAAAGAAAAAGACTTTTTTGTAAAAGAAGAAAATATCAAAAATAAAGTTCCATATGGCGATAGATCAAATTCAGTAATTGAACCTTTTTTAACAGAACAATGGTTTGTTGATGCAAAAAAATTAGCAATCAAAGCTAAAAAAATTGTTAAGACAAAAAAAACAAATTTCTTTCCTACCAACTGGTCTAAAACTTATTTTCAGTGGATGAATAATATTGAGCCATGGTGTATTTCAAGACAATTATGGTGGGGACATCAAATACCAGCTTGGTATGGACCTGATCAAAAAATTTTTGTTGCGATCAATGAAAATGATGCAATTAAACAAGCAAAAAAATATTATAAAAAAGATGTAAAACTTACAAGAGATCCTGATGTTTTAGATACATGGTTTTCTTCAGGATTATGGCCATTCGCAACTTTAGGTTGGCCTGATAAAAAAGATTACGTAAAGAAATTTTATCCAACAACAGTTTTAGTAACAGGTTTTGATATTATTTTTTTCTGGGTGGCTAGAATGATTATGTTTGGTATGGAATTTTTGAACAAAGAACCATTTAAAGATATTTATGTACACGCGTTAGTAAGAGATGAAAAAGGACAAAAAATGTCTAAGTCAAAAGGAAATGTAATTGATCCATTAGATCTAATTGAAAAATATAGTGCAGATGCATTACGTTTTACTTTACTTTCTATGGCGTCTCCAGGTACTGACGTTAAACTTTCAGAAGATAGAGTTAAAGGATATAGAAACTTTTTAAATAAATTATGGAATGCTAATAATTTTTTAATTACTAATAAATGTGATTTTAAAAAAACCAACAAAGTTCCAAAAATCTCATTAAATATCAATAAATGGATCTATTCGGAGTTAATAGAGACTAAAAATAAAATTCAAAAAAATATTGAAGATTATCGATTTGATGAGGCAGCAAAAAATGCTTATCAATTTGCATGGCACTCATATTGCGACTGGTATATTGAGCTGTCTAAAACAATTCTATACTCCGAGGATAAAAAGGCAAAAACAGAGGTAAAAGAAGTTTCTGCTTATGTTTTTAAGCAAATATTGGTTATGCTTCATCCTTTCATACCATTTGTAACTGAGGAAATATGGTTAAAGAACAAATTTGATGAGTCTAATAAACATTTTCTTATGTATAAAAATTGGCCTTCTGGAAAAATTAAAAAAGACCAATCTCTTAAAGAAGTTGAAAAAATTATCAAAATTATCTCTGAATTAAGATCATTTAAAAATGAATTAAATGTCAGTCCTGGTTCATTTGTTGATGTTGCAATTAACAAAATTGCTAAAAAGAATAAATCATTAGTTAATAATAATGATGTTATTTTAAAAAAACTGGGTCGTATCAACAATTTTTTTGATAAAGAACAGGATAAACCCTCTGCAACACTTGTCATTTCTGGTGATATTTTTAAGATTTATTTTGATGAAAATGTTGATCTTAATTTGATTAAAGAAAACTTACAAAAACGTCAGAACAAATATCAAGACGAACTAGATAAGATTTCTCAACGATTATCTAATAAAGGCTTTACAGATAGAGCACCAAAAAATATTGTTGAACAAGAAAAAACTAACTATAGTAGTCTTAAAGATAATATCAAAAAAATATCTTTAACTATTGAGAGTTTATAATGCGGAAATTTAATAAAAAAAAATTACCTAGTAGACATACATCCTTAGGTCCAGATAGAGCACCTCATAGATCTTTTTATTATGCGATGGGTGAAACTGAAAAAGATGTATCAAAACCATTTATAGGAGTTGTATCAACTTGGAATGAAGCTGCTCCTTGCAATATTGCCCTTATGCGACAAGCGCAATCAGTGAAAAAGGGGGTTAGAGCATCAGGAGGGACGCCAAGAGAATTTTGCACAATTACGGTTACTGATGGTATTGCTATGGGTCATGAAGGAATGAAATCGTCTTTAATTTCAAGAGAAGTTATAGCTGATAGCGCTGAATTAACAGTAAGAGGTCACTGTTATGATGCATTAGTAGGTATCGCAGGTTGTGATAAATCTTTACCAGGATTAATGATGTCCATGGTTAGATTAAATGTACCAAGTGTATTTATATATGGTGGTTCAATCCTTCCGGGAAAATATAAAGGTAAAGATGTAACTGTAGTTGATGTTTTTGAAGCGGTTGGAAAACATTCATCAGGTCAAATGTCTGCAAAAGAATTAAGAAAATTAGAATTAGTAGCGTGTCCTACTGCTGGAGCATGTGGAGGACAATTTACAGCCAATACTATGGCATGTGTTTCAGAAGCAATCGGTTTAGCGTTACCTTATTCAGCAGGAACACCAGCTCCATATGAAGAAAGAGATAAGTATGCAAAAGCAAGTGGCCGAATGGTTATGGAATTATTAGCAAAAAAAATTAAACCAAGAGATATCGTTACAAGAAAAGCATTAGAGAACGCTGCAACAATTGTAGCTGCAACTGGAGGCTCAACTAATGCTGCATTACACTTACCAGCTATTGCAAATGAAGCAGGAATAAAATTTGATTTAATGGATGTTGCAAAAATATTTAAAAGAACACCTTATCTTGCAGACTTAAAACCAGGTGGAAAATATGTTGCAAAAGATATGTGGTTAGCAGGTGGTGTGCCAATGCTTTTAAAAACTTTATATGATGGTGGTTATATTCATGGTGATTGTATGACTGTTACAGGTAAAACAATGAAAGAAAATTTAAAAGGTATTAAATTTAATCCAAAACAAAAAGTATTACGAGCTTATAACAGACCTTTATCACCAGATGGTGGTGTTGTAGGATTAAAAGGAAATTTAGCTCCAGAAGGTGCAATTGTAAAAATTGCGGGTCTAAAAAAATTACAATTTACTGGAAGAGCAAGATGTTTTGATAATGAAGAAAGTGCAATGAAAGCTGTTCAAAGTAGAAAATATAAAGATGATGATGTGATAATTATTAGATACGAAGGCCCAGTTGGTGGACCAGGTATGAGAGAAATGCTTTCAACAACAGGTGCAATTTATGGTCAAGGAAAAGGCGAGAAAGTTGCTTTAATCACTGATGGAAGATTTTCTGGAGCAACAAGAGGATTTTGTGTTGGTCACGTAGGTCCAGAGGCAGCTTTAGGAGGACCTATAGCTCTTTTACGTAATGGTGATTTAATTGATATTGATGCTAAAAAAGGAACAATTAATGTTCGTTTAACAAGAGCACAATTGGCATCAAGAAAAAGAAAGTGGAAGGCTAAAAAATCTGATTTTGGCTCAGGCACTCTTTGGAAATATGCACAAACAGTTGGGCCAGCAAGTTTAGGAGCCCCAACTCATCCTGGTAAGAAAAAAGAAGTTAAGGAATATTCAAAAATTTAATGAAAATTCGCCCAGTTATTTTATGTGGTGGCGCTGGAACAAGACTTTGGCCAAAAGCTAAAAAACATCAAGCAAAACAATTTATTGATTTTGGTAATTGGACTTTATTGGGCAAAACTTTAGAGAGAGTTAAAGCATCTATATATGATGCACCAATTATAAGCACTAATGCAAAATATTTAAGACAAGTAAAACAACATTTAAAAAAACACAAAATAAGAAAATTCAAGATAGTTTTAGAGCCAGCAAAAAGAAATACTGCACCCGCTATATTAAGTACGGCTTTAATTAAAGACATTCCAAACGAACAACCATTAATGTTTTTGGCTGCTGATCATTTGATAGAAAAAGTTGGTTTATTCAATAAAGCTATCAAAAAAAATCAAAAGAAACTTACTCAAAACAATATCTTTATTTTTGGGATTAAACCCAAAATGCCCTCAAGTGAATTTGGTTATTTTTTAACAAAAAGTAACAAAGTAACTAGATTTGTAGAAAAACCCAAAAAAGCTAAAGCTAAACAAATAATTAGTAAAAAAGGTTATTGGAATTCTGGAATGTTTTATTTGAGAAAAGACTCAATCATTAATAATTTTAAGAAATACCAACCAAATATTTATCGAAATTGTAATAAAGCAGTATTAAAAGCAAAATATAAAAGTAATGTATATTATTTAAACAAACAATCTTTCACAAAAGCAAAAGCCAAGTCTTTTGACTATGCAATATTAGAAAAAACCAAAGATATAAATGCTATCAAATTAGATATTCCTTGGTCTGATTTAGGATCTTGGAAAGAAATCTGTAAGATGTACGGACGAAATAAAAGACATTATTTTAAAAAGAAGAATGTATTTCATAGACCTTGGGGTAGTTATGTAAATCTATTTAATGGTAAGGAATTCTTAATTAAAGAATTATATGTAAAACCAAAAGGTATATTAAGTCTTCAAAAACATCATCATAGAGCTGAACATTGGGTAGTTACTCATGGTGAACCTAAAATTACTTTAAATAAGAAATATTTCACTATGAAACCTGATGAAACTATTTTTATTCCACTAGGTGCAATCCATAGAATAGAAAATCCCTATAAAAAACCAGTTAAAATAATTGAAGCTCAAGTAGGCTCGATTTTAAAAGAAACAGATATAGTGAGATATCAAGATATTTATGGCAGAGTAAAATAATTATTTTACAAGAAAATTCACTTTTTTATTTGATAGATTTAAATGAATTTTTTTATATGAACCAAAATTATCTCCATCAATTTGAACAGGTATCAAATCATTTCCATCAATAGTAATGTTTTGTGAATAAGTAGTAATAACATTTTTATTTTTACTTAAATCACCATTAAGAATTATTAAAAATATAGAATATAATAAATTGATCCTAGTTAAATCCTTAAATATATATGTGACTATTTTATTTTCAAAAATATTTGTTTTATTTATTTTATGATGTCCAGCGTAATATTTGGTATTTGAGGATAATATCCAGTCTGCTTGATAAAATTGTCCATCAAAAGTAACATTTAATTTTTTATTATTCATAAATAAGAAATATTGAAAACCTTTGATACCAAATATAATTTTACCTAGAATCTTTTTAATTTTTGAATTAATTGAATGAACAATTTTTGCATCCCACCCTATACCAGCCATTAAAAAGAAATAATTCTCGTTAATTTTTACAAGATTAGAGGATTTATAATTTTTAGAAACCAACACATTTACTATATCATCAACTTTTTTATTCATTGATAATTCAGCTTGAAGCAAATTTGCAGTGCCAGCAGGAATATAACCTATGGCAAAATCATCTTTAAAATCAAAATTATTTTTAATTAATTCATTAATTGCAAAAGAAACTGAACCATCACCACCAGCTACTATTAGTCGATCATAATTTTTTTGATTAAAATTTTTGAAAATTTTCTTAGCTTGATTTATTGTTTTTGTTTCAAAGTAGTCTACAGAAATATTCTCTTTTAACTTAGATAAAATCCTATTTATGAATATAGATTTTCTTCCAGAGGAAGAATTCAAATTATAAATCAAACAACATAACATAATTAATCCTTAAAAAATTTTTAACAAATTTGTAACATTAAAATGAAATAAGAAGTAAATGATTCGTGTTACAGTTGCATTAAAATATTGGTCTTTAAATGTCTAATTTACTTAAATATAAAAGTATATTTATTTCTGATGTTCATTTAGGTACCAAGGGTTGTCAGGCGAAAAAACTTTTAGAGTTTTTTAAAAACTCAAGATCCGAAAATCTTTATCTTGTAGGGGACATTATAGATATCTGGGAAATGCAAAAAAGTTTTTTTTGGCCTCAAGAACATAATGATGTAATCCAAAAAATTTTAAGAAAAGCTAGACATGGTACCAAAGTTTTCTACATAATGGGTAATCATGACGAAATGTTAAGAAAATTTATTCCAATGCATTTTGGTGACATCCATATGGTTAATAGAGTTATTCATGAAACAAATGCAGGAAAAAAATATGTTGTTGTTCATGGTGATGCTTGGGATGGTGTTATGAAACATGCTAAATGGTTATCTAAACTTGGATCAATAGCCTATAATTTACTATTAAAATTAAATGTAATAATTAATTTTTTTAGAAGATTGAGAGGAAAAGAATATTGGTCTCTTGCAAAATTTTTAAAGTATAAAGTCAAAAATGCAGTTAAATATATTGGTGAATATGAAAAAACACTTTCAGATTATGCAAAAAGAAAAAAATTTGATGGAATTATTTGTGGCCACATCCATCATGCTGAGGATAGAGATTTTAATGGGGTCAATTATTTAAATTGTGGAGACTGGGTAGAATCTTGCACTGCATTAGCCGAAAATTACGATGGTAGCTTTGAAATATTATATTGGGATAAAATAAGAGAACAATATTTAGACACTCAAGAAATAATTAAACCTATTAAAAATGAAGACTTAAAAAAAGCTTCGTAATTAATGAAAATTTTAATCGCAACAGATGCATATTTTCCACAAGTAAATGGTGTTGTAAGAACCTTGCATGAAACAGGTAAAATTTTAAAAGAACAAGGTCATAGAATAGAATACATCACACCAGAATTATTTTCAACTTTTCCGATGCCAAAATATAATGAAATTAGAATATCTATTAATGTTTGGCCAAGAGTTGGTAGCTTAATAAAGAAAATAAAACCTGATGCAATTCATATAGCTACTGAAGGTCCTATAGGGACTATGGCAAGAAGATATTGTTTGAAGAATAAACTAAAGTTTACCACAAGTTTTCATACAAGATTTGATAAATATCTTAAGCTTTACTTTCCTATTATACCTGCAAAATGGGCTGAAAAATTCTTAGCAAACTTTCATAACAAGGCTGAGAGAATCTTAGTAACAACAGACTCTATGAGAAAAGAATTAATCGATATAGGTATAGATAATAATAAAATGATTACTTGGACAAGAGGAGGCAATCATGGAGCTTTTAAGAGTCCGAAAAAAATTGATTTACCACATAAAAGACCGATTTGGATTTATGTTGGAAGAGTTGCAGTTGAAAAAAACATAAGAGCTTTTTTAGAATGTGATTTAGAGGGTACAAAAATGATAATAGGAAAGGGACCTGATTTAAAAAAATTAAAAAAAGAATTTCCTAAAGATATTTTTTTAGGAGAAAAAACAAACGGTGAATTAGCGTCTCATTTTGCATCTTCCGATGTTTTTGTATTTCCAAGTAAAACAGATACATTTGGAATTGTAGTTTGTGAGTCTTTAAATTGCGGAACACCTGTAGCTGCTTATCCTGTTCCAGGTCCTAAAGATATATTTGAGGGTTCCAAAATAAATTGTTTAGATAATGATCTTAAAGTTTCAGCTCATAAAGCTTTGAAAGTTAATAGAAATGATTGTCTTGAATTTGCAAAAAAATTCACTTGGGAAGAAACAGCAAAAATATTTTTTAACAATATTTCACCAAATCATTAGTTAATTTTTCCTTAATTTATTTGCATTAAAAAGTGTAATGATGCAAAATTAAGCCGTCTAAATTTATGGAATATTTCATCATTCTACTTATAGTTGTTATAATTTATCTCCTCTATTTACTTAATCAAAAAAAAAACAAATCAATAAATACTGCTACAATAATTAATAAAAGAGAGGAAAAAACCAAAAGAGTAATTATTGATGAACTTGAGGATCAGTTTTTTGCATTAAATAAATTTAACATAATTAAATATGCTAATCCAAGTGCATTAAAAAGATTTGGAAGTAATTTAATTGATAAAAACATATCCTCTGTAATTCGAAAACCAGAATTAATAGATAATATTGAAAAAGCTATTGTTGAAAATAAAACAAAAAATATTGACATTGAAATAGACCTCCCATCATATCAATTTTATAAAATTTATATTATTCCTGGTCCAACTCATTTATTTACTGAACCAGATTCTGTTGTGTTATTTTTAAAAGATTTTACTGAAATTACAAAAGCACAAAAATTTAAAACTGATTTTGTCGCTAATGTAAGCCATGAATTAAGAACACCTTTAATGGCAATAAAAGGATCATTAGAAACTATCGAAGGCCCAGCATCTGATGACGAAAAGGCTAAAAAAAAATTTATGAAAATTTTATCAGAACAATCATCAAGGATGGAAAGTTTAATTAATGATCTATTAATTCTTACACGAATTGAACTTGATGAACATATAAGACCTACTTCAATAGTAAATATTAATGAACTCTTTGAGACTATTATAAGTAATTTTGAAATTGTTTTAAAAAAGAAAAATATAACTGTTAAAAATCAATTTACAGATACATCAAATGTTGTAGGTGATGAAAAAAGATTAAATACAGTTTTTTCTAATCTTTTAGATAATTCAATAAAATATTCTCCGGAAAATAAAAATATATATATTTCTAAAAATGAAAATAGTAACAAACTATTAGAAAAGAATATAATGATTAGTATTAAAGATGAAGGTTATGGCATTCCCCATGATCACATTTCACGTGTTACAGAAAGATTTTACAGGGTTGACATAGAACAAAGTAAAAAAGTTGGTGGAACTGGTTTAGGATTAGCTATTGTTAAACACATAATTACCCAACACAGAGGTGATTTTGAGATTCTTTCAGAGGTTGGTAAAGGTACTGAAATTAGAATATATTTGCCCTCGAAATAAAAATTTAAAAAAACTTCATTTTACAACCCTTATTTGAGAAAACTTTAACATTTCTTTGATTGATTCGTGTGTAGATTTTATTTAAATTTTTACAATGATTAAAATACTCAAAAATATTTCAATATTTTTTTATTTAATCTTGTTTTTCACAACTAGTGTATATTCAAAAGACCTTTCTACTCTTTTACGTACTCAGCAATTAACAGTTTTTGACATAGGTATTTTTAGATTAGAAGAGGACTTAAAGAGTTCTTATCCTGCTGTAAAGAAACATAAAGATGTGCCTTATGAAGATATATATATGGATGTTGTCAGTTCCTATTGGAGAAATACAGTAGATTTAATTGTTTCAATCCCAGTAAATGAAAATTTAAAAAAAGAGAATTATATGTCAGACTCATTTAGATGTAGAAATATATTTAATTCAGTAAGAGATCATTTGTTGAGAAACGAAAATTTAAGTAATTATAGGTTTACTATGGCAACTAGTTATTTAACATCTGTTTTTTCTACTCCAAGCACATGGCCAAGGTGGCGATACGATCAAAGCGTATTAGAAGAATTAGTTAATTTAGTGAAACTTGAAATTATTTTGAGACCTACAACTGAACTTGCTTTTAAAGATAAAGTTAACCCTGTTTCTTGTAAAGGTGGTTTAGAAACAGATAATGAAGAGATTATAGTCTCAATGAAATACAACTAAAAAGTTATCTTTTTAACAAAAGTGTAACAATTCTGTAATATTAAAGATTCAATTAATTTATACGAGTCTCTCATCTTTATATTAATTAATAACGAAAGGATTAAAGATAATGAAAAAACTAACTATAGTGATCGCTTCTCTAGTTGCTTTATCAATAGCAACTGTTGCTCAAGCAAGAGATCAAATTAAGATAGTTGGTTCTTCTACAGTATTCCCTTACGCAACAGTTGTTGCTGAAAGATTTGGTGGTTCAGGATTTAAAACTCCTGTAATCGAGTCTACTGGTACTGGTGGTGGAGCTAAACTATTCTGTGCTGGTGTAGGTGAACAACATCCAGATATTACAAATGCATCAAGAGCTATGAAAGATAAAGAAAAAGCTCTATGTAAGAAAAATGGTGTTAATGATATCGTTGAGATCGTAATTGGTAACGATGGTATTACATTAGCTTACAGCAAAGATGCAAAACCAGTAAACTTTACTAAAGAACAATTATATTTAGCACTTGCTGCTCATACAGTTGTTGATGGTAAATTAGTTCCAAATATTTATAAAACTTGGGACCAAATTGACCCTAGCTTACCAAAACAAAAAATTTCAGTGATGATCCCACCAGGAACATCAGGAACTAGAGATGCTTGGAATTCTTTAGTAATGAAAAAAGGTATGACTAAAGAAGCTAAAGCTCTTTATAAAGCTGGTTTTAAAGCTGGAAATAAAAAATACAAAAAACCTCAAAAACTTTACAGAGAAGATGGTGCTGCTATTGAAGTTGGAGAAAACGATAGTTTAATCATCCAAAAGTTAACTCAAGATAAAGAAATGTTTGGTTTCTTTGGTTTCAGTTATTTCTTAGCTGCAAAAGATAAATTGCAAGCAGCAAGTATTGATGGTGGACAACCGTCATTAAAGTCTATTCAAGACTACAGTTATGCTGTTGCTAGACCTTTATTCTTCTACGTGAAAAAAGCACACGTTGGAGTAATTCCAGGCTTACATGAGTTTGTGAAAGAATTCACAACTAAGAAAGCTATTGGAAAAGGTGGTTACTTAGCAGACATTGGTTTAGTGCCATTAGACTCTAAGTTGTATAAAACAACTAGAACTAATGCTACGAAGCTAGTTGCTATGGGTAATTAATTATTCCTCAGTTAACAAATGATTAAAAAGGGGGTCTTTTTAGACCCCTTTTTTTTAAAAAAAGAGTAAAGTCCTCACTTAAGGAGATTTTGTGAACTTAATATTATTTACATTTATTGTTCTTCTAGGTTTCACAAGCTATTATTTTGGACGGAGAAAAGCATATACAATTCAATCTACAAAAAAAAGATTAACCGCATTACCACAATTTTATGGTTATTATCTTGCAATCTGGTGTGCAATACCAGCCTTTATAATTTTTTCATTATGGGCAATTTTTGAGCCCACAATTGTAAAACTATTAATCTTAAGTGATTATTCAAATCAAGGTTATCTTGATGATGAATTAAATTTATTATACGAAAAATCAAAAGCATTGTCTCGAGGGCAATTCACTGGAGAAATTACACCTTTTATTGAAGCTTCAGCTGAAAAATATTTAAGTCTTCGATCAATAGCTCAAAGTTCAAAAGTTGTTATAGTATTATCTGCAATTATTGCCTCTGTTGCTTATGCGTATAAAAGAATTTCATCTAATTCTAGAACAAGAGAACCAGTTGAAAAATTTTTGAACGCAGTTTTATTTACAGCTTCTTTAGCTGCAATATTAACTACTGTTGGAATAGTTTTCTCACTTATATTTCAAACTATAGATTTTTTTAAAGTAATTCCATTATTTGATTTTGTCTTTGGAACTCACTGGTATCCAGCAAAAGCTTTTGTTAGAGATTCTTCTGAGGCTTTAGATCCGACAATGTATTCAGATACTTTTGGAGCAGTCCCTATTTTTGCAGGTACTTTTTTTATTGCATTTATTGCTATGTGCGTTGCTATCCCAATTGGATTAATGAGTGGAATTTATTTAGCTGAATATGCATCAACTAAAGTTAGACAATATGCAAAACCATTAATTGAAATTTTAGCTGGTATACCAACAGTTGTTTATGGTTTTTTTGCTGCCCTAACTGTTGGACCATTTTTGAAAGAATTAGGAACTTCAATGGGTCTTGAAGTTTCAGCTGAAAGTGCTTTAGCAGCAGGAGGGGTAATGGGTATTATGATCATACCATTTATTTCAAGTTTAAGTGACGATGTAATTACAAGTGTGCCTCAAAGTTTAAGAGATGGAAGTTACGCTATGGGAGCAACTAAATCAGAAACAATTAAGAGAGTTATTTTTCCCGCAGCATTGCCGGGGATAGTTGGATCTATTTTACTTGGTGTTTCAAGAGCTATTGGAGAAACAATGATAGTTGTTATGGCCTCTGGTTTAGCTGCTAATTTAACTTTAAATCCTTTAGAGTCTACTTCAACGATTACAGCTCAAATTGTAGTTATTCTAATTGGTGACCAAGCTTTTGGCGACCCAAAAACGCAAGCTGCTTTTGCTTTAGGTATGTCATTATTTTTAGTAACACTTTGTTTAAATATTGTGGCCTTGAGAGTAGTTAAAAAATATAGAGAAAAATATGAATAAAAATAAAGAACAATTATTAAATAAAAGATATAAAGCTGAACAGCGATTTCGCTTATACGGTCTGAGTGCAATTTTTATGGCACTTTTATTTTTAACAATCTTTATTTTTAAAATTTTTTCAACTGGCTATTCAGCTTTTCAAAAAACATGGCTTATTGTTCCAGTAACTTTCGATGCTGAATTAATGATGTTAGACCAAAATACTTCTAAAGAAGATTTACAGGACGCTGATTATTACGATATAGCATTAAAATCAATGGCTGATTTAGATCCAAACGCCAATGAAGATCAAGAAAATGAATTGAAGAGAATGGTGTCTTATTTTTTTGAAAAAGAAATTAAAAATGAACTTTTAAATGACCCTAATTTAATAGGAAAAACAAAGGAAGTTTATCTAACTGCTTCAGATGATTTAGACCAAGTCTTTAAAGGAAATTATCCAAGAGATTTACCTGAAGACCAAAGAAGAGTAAGCGATTATCAATTAAAAATTTTTGATCAACTTGTTGCAAATGGTAAGGTTGAAAGTAAATTTAATATAAGTTTTTTTACAAATGCTGACTCAAGAGAAGCTGAGCTAGCTGGAATAGCCAGTTCATTTATGGGCTCAATTTTTTCTATACTTGTTTGTTTAATGATAGCTTTTCCTGTTGCGGTTCTAGCTGCAATCTATCTTGAAGAATTTGCCCCTAAAAATAGATTTACTGATTTTATTGAAGTTAATATAAACAACTTAGCAGCGGTTCCATCTATAGTTTTTGGTCTATTAGGGTTAGGAGTTTTATTGGCTATATTTCAATTACCAAGGTCTACCCCATTAGTTGGAGGTATCACTTTGTCCTTAATGACCCTACCAACAATAATTATAGCTGCTAGAGCATCTTTAAAAGCAGTTCCACCAAGTATAAGAGAGGCAGCACTTGCTATAGGAGCAAGTCGAATGCAAACCACAATGCATCATACAGTTCCTCTTTCTATGCCTGGCACGTTATCAGGAACAATAATTGGTTTAGCTCAAGCTTTAGGAGAAACTGCACCCTTAATTTTAATTGGAATGGTTGCTTTTGTTAACACGATACCTGGATCACCCATGGATCCTGCTGCAAGCTTACCAGTTCAAATTTATATTTGGGCTGAAAGTGCTGAAAGGGGATTTGTAGAAAAAGTTTCGGCATGTATAATGGTCTTACTTGGCTTTTTAATAATAATGAATTTATTTGCCCAAATAATAAGACATAAGTTTGAGAAAAAATGGAGTTAAAATGATAAAGATTAAAGCAAAAGATGTTGATGTTTTTTATGGAAAAAAACAAGCGCTCTTTAATATAAGTTTAGATATTGAGGAAAATCAAGTAACGGCATTAATTGGTCCATCTGGTTGTGGTAAATCAACTTTCCTAAGATGTCTTAATAGAATGAATGATGTAATTGATATCTGTAGTGTTAAAGGAGAAATTTTAATTAATGATTTTAATATCAATGATAAAAGTTGTGATGTCGTAAGACTAAGAGAAAAAATTGGTATGGTTTTTCAAAAACCCAATCCTTTCCCAAAAACTTTATATGAAAATGTATCTTACGGTCCAACAATTCATGGTATGGCTCAATCAAAACAAGAAATGGATGAAATTGTTGAAACTAGTTTGAAAAAGGCTGCACTATGGGAAGAGGTAAAAGATAGGTTGCATGAACCTGGAACTGGATTATCTGGAGGACAACAGCAAAGACTTTGTATTGCTAGAGCGATTTCTGTAAGACCTGAAGTTATATTAATGGATGAACCTTGTTCAGCATTAGATCCAATAGCAACAGCACAAATTGAAGAATTGATTGATGAGTTAAAAAAAGAGCACACAATAATAATTGTAACTCATTCTATGGCTCAAGCAGCACGTGTTTCTCAAAATACAGGTTTTTTTCATTTAGGACAATTGATTGAACATGGATCTACTGATAAAATATTTAAGAATCCTGATAATAAAAAAACGCAAGATTATATAACAGGGAGGTTTGGATAATGTCTGAAGCACCACATACAGTCAAATCTTACGAAGAAGAACTAAAAAATCTTAATGCTAATATAATTAAAATGGGAAGTGCATGTGAAGATGCTTTAGGTAAAGCAATTCAAGCCATTACAACAAGAAATAGCGATATTGCAGAAAATGTAATTCAAGATGATGAAAAAATAGATAAATATGAAGCCTTGATTGAACAAAAAGTTGTAAATTTAATTGCTTTAAGACAACCCATGGCAATAGATTTAAGAGAGACAGTAACGGCTTTGAAAATGTCTTCAGATTTAGAAAGAATAGGTGATTTAGCAAAAAATATATCCAAGAGAACACTTTTGCTTAACGAAAATCTTCCAAAGAACTTGGTAGACTCATTGAATAGAGTATCTACCAATGTTCAAAAACAATTAAAATCAACATTAGATGCTTATCTAGAAAGATCTGCGCCAATGGCAGTAAATGTTTGGGAAGGTGATGAGCAAATAGATGATCTAACAAATCTTTGTATGCAAGAAGTTATAAAATATCTTAAAGAAAATGAAAAAAATTTAGAAGATGGAACCCATTTATTGTTTGTAACTAAAAACATAGAGCGTATTGGTGATCATACTACAAATGTTGCAGAACAAGTTTATTATTTAGTTAAAGGCGAATATTTAGAAGGTGATAGACCCAAGGGAACAGAGCCAATTGTAACCGGAGAAAAATGATTTATGTCAGCTCATGTTTTCATAGCTGAAGATGAAGCATCAATTGTTAGTTTGTTAAAGTACAATCTTGAAAAAGAAGGTTATAAAGTCAGTCATTCAGAAAATGGAGAAGATGCTCTTAAACAAATAAAATTAAAACAGCCAGATTTAATATTAATGGATTGGATGTTACCAGAATTATCTGGTGTTGAAATTTGTAAAAACTTAAAAAAAGGTAATAAGTTTAATGATATTCCTGTCATTATGTTAACTGCAAAAGGGGAGGAAGAAGACAAATTAAAAGCATTTGATACAGGTGCAGATGATTATGTAACTAAACCTTTTAGTCAAAAAGAATTGAATGCTAGAATTAAATCTTTATTGAGAAGATCTAAACCTCAATCATCATCAGACATTGTAGAATTTACTGATTTAAAAATAGATCGGATTACAAAAAGAGTTTATAGAAAAGATAAAGAAATTACTTTGGGTCCAACTGAATTTAAACTCTTAGATTTTTTTATCAAAAATCCAAAAAGAGTTTATTCAAGAGAACAACTCTTAAACAATGTTTGGGGAGAAAATATATATGTTGAGTCTAGAACAGTTGATGTTCATATTAGAAGATTAAGACAAGCAATTAACATACAAAATACAAAACCTTTAATTAGAACAGTAAGATCAGCTGGTTATTCTTTAGAATCTTGAAGATCTTTGGGTCTTATAAATTTTTTTAATACTCCCTTTTTCTCAACTTCATTCCAGGATTTAATATCAAACTCAATTTTTGCAAATGCTGCTGTTGGGAATTTATAATTCATTAGTTTAAAATTATTCGTATTATGATTTTTTGTAAGATTTCGTACTAAATTTTTCACTGATGGTTCATGGTTTATAATCAAAATTGATTTATATTCACTGGATATTTCTTTAATTTTTTTTACAATGGCATTCTCATCAACTAAATATAAATCTTTTGAAAAATTAACTTTTTTTGGCTTATTTATTTTCTTGGATAAAATTTGAAAAGTTTTTTTTGTTCTTTTTGATGATGAAATTAATGCATAATCAAATTCAAATTTTTTTTTAACAAAAAATTCACAAATCATTTTTGCATTTTTCTTGCCTCTTTTACTAAGTGGTCTATCAAAATCATTAATACTTAAATCATCCCAACTAGATTTTGCGTGTCTCATGACGTATAATTGATACATAAAATCTAAATATATGACTGCTTTAAAAAAACAACATAAAGAAGAGTTGAAATCTAAATATATAAATAGAGAGCTTTCTTGGTTAAAATTCAACGATAGAGTACTTTTAGAGGCGCAAAATATCGAAAATCCTCTTTATGAAAGAGTAAAGTTTTTATCAATTGCTGGGTCTAATCTAGATGAATTTTTTATGGTCCGTGTAGCTGGGTTATATAGTCAAATAAAACAAGAAGTTGACTCACTAAGCTCTGATGGTTTGACACCTGAGGAGCAAATGGATGAGGTAGTGCTTGAAACTAAGAATCTATTAAAAAAACAGAACAAAATTTTTATTCAACTGATTATGGAATTAAAAAAAAATAATATCAATTTAGTTAAACCAGTTAATTTAAATACCAAGGATAAAAAAAAACTTTTAGAAATATTTAAAGAAGAGATTTACCCTTTATTAACACCATCAGCAATTGATCCTGCACATCCATTTCCATTTATAATCAATCAAGGAAGAGCAATTGTAATGAAGTTAAGAAAAAAAAATAAAAAAAGAATTTTAAACTCAATAATAGTAATACCAAAAGCATTATCTAGATTTATTGAAATTGAGTCTTCAAAAAATCATAAGAAATTTGTGATTCTAGATGATGTAATAAGTTATTTTGCTAATGAAATTTTTCCAGATCATGATTTAGAAAAGAAAATGATTTTTAGAGTAATAAGAGACAGCGATGTAGAGATTCAAGAGGAAGCAGAAGATTTGGTTAGATCTTTTGAATTGGCTTTAAAAAGACGTAGAACGGGTGATATTGTTCGTTTAGAGGTTCTTGAAAATAGTGATAACGAATTGATAAGATTTATAACTAATAAATTAGATATAAATCCTGACTATATTTATGATGTTGCTGGCCTTGTTGGAATTCAAGATATAGATCAAATATGTAAAGTAAAAAATCCAAAATTAAGATTTAAACATTTTACACCTAGAGAAGTTGAAAGATTAAAAGAATATAATGATAATTTTTTTGAAACTATTAAAAAGAAAGATTTAGTTGTTCATCATCCTTTTGAAACATTTGACTCAGTAATTGAATTTTTAAACCAAGCAGCAAATGATAAAAAAGTTATAGCTATAAAACAAACTCTATATAGAACAACTCTAGACTCACCTATTGTTAAAGCTTTAATAACAGCTGCAGAAAACGGAAAAACAGTTACCGCTTTAATTGAAATTAAAGCTAGATTTGATGAGGAAGCTAATATTCAACTATCAAGAAGTTTAGAAAAAGTAGGTGTTCAAATTGTTTATGGTTTTGCTAAATATAAAACTCATGCAAAATCATCATTAGTTTTAAGAAGAGAACAGGGTAAAATACAAACTTATTTTCATTTAGGAACTGGCAATTATCATCCAGTAAATGCTAAAATTTATACTGATTTGTCTTTATTTAGTTGTGATAAGAAAATGGCATCAGATGTTGAAAAGTTTTTCAATTATGTAACAGGATACGCAAAACCAAAAAATTTAAATAAAATTTCTATTTCGCCAGTAAATATGAGGCAAACCTTAAATGAAAATATTGATGCTGAAATTAAAAATTCTAAAAATGGAAAATTTGCAGCTATTTGGGCAAAAATGAACTCTTTAGTAGATCCAGAAATTATTGATAAATTTTATGAAGCTTCGAATGCTGGTGTAAAAATTCATTTATTTGTAAGGGGTGTTTGTTGTTTAAGACCAGGAGTTAAAAATAGATCAGAAAACATAGTTGTAAAAAGTATCATAGGAAGATTTTTAGAGCATTCTAGAATTTATTGTTTTAGTAACGGTACTAAAAAAATGCCTAATAGAAATGCAAAAGTATATATTTCGTCAGCTGATTTAATGCCGAGAAATTTAAATCGAAGGGTAGAACTTCTAGTCCCAATTGAAAATGAGACTGTTCATGAACAGATCTTAGATCAAATAATGTTGGCAAATTATCTTGATACTAATCAGAGCTGGGAACTTGAAGCTGATGGTAATTATAAAAAAATTAAATATAGTAAGAGCGATTCCTTTTCAGCTCATGAATATTTTATGAATAATCCGAGCTTATCTGGAAGGGGTAAAGCTAAATTAAAAATGCAGCCTAAACAACTGCACTTAAGATTGATAAAAAGTGGAAGTAATTAAAAGTAAAAATAGTTTAAAATTAAAACAGGCAAAATTAGCTATAATAGACATTGGATCAAACTCTATAAGAATGCTAATTTATGAAGATTTCAGTTCTTCTCGTGTGCCTTTTTTTAATGAAAAAGCAGTTTGTGAACTTGGAAAAAATTTAGATAAATCGAAAAAACTTCACAGATCTGGTACTGAATATGCTTTAAAAGTTTTAAAAAGATTCTCTGAAATTTTAAATGTTTCAAAAATCACAAATCTTAAAATCATTGCAACAGCAGTTTTAAGAGAAGCAACCGATACAAAACCATTTATTAACGAAGTTGAAAAACTTTTTAAAACTAAGATTAATATATTATCAGGTGAAGAAGAAGCTGAATGCTCAGCTGAGGGAGTAAAAATAGGTTTTGAAAATGTTGATGGATTAGTTGCTGATCTAGGTGGGGGTAGTTTGGAGTTAGCCCGAGTTGAAAACAATATAGTAACAAATAAGACCTCTTTACCCGTTGGTGTCTTAAGATTAATGAATAATCCTATTGTTAAAAAAAGAAATTTAGCAAAATATATTAAAAAATTATTAAGAGATGAAAAATGGATCTCAAAAAAGAAGTTTAATAATTTATATTTAGTTGGAGGTACTTGGCGTGCATTATTTAAGTTACATCTTTTTCAAAATAATCATCCAGTACATATAATCCACCAATATAGTATTGATAATAACGTTTTATCTAAGTTTGTTGAAAAAATTTCTTCTTTTAATAAATCCAAACTTAAAACAGTTGAGTATATTTCAAAATCTAGAACACCGTATTTACCTTATAGCTGTATTATACTTGATGAAATTATGAAAGTTTCAAATCCAAAAAATATAATTTGTTCTATCAGTGGTTTGCGAGAAGGATCTTTATCAATTGATTATTTTAAAGATGTAAAAGAATCAGAATTTTTTCATAAAGCACTTGAGAAGGTTGCGCAAAAAAGAGGTGATCTAGGATCAAATTATAAAAAATATTATGAATTTATTCAGCCAGTTTTTGAGGGTAATGAGCACTTTAATAAGAAATTATTATATCTGGCATGTGTATTAAGTCATATGGACTGGGGATTAGGAGCATTTCAAAAAGCTGAATTGGTATTTCAAGAAACGATAAATACTCCGTTACTTAGATTAACTCACAAAGAAAGAATACAATTAGCTTTGTCATGCTATTGGCGGTACTGTAGTATCAAGTATAATCCAAAGATGGAGTATCTAACTTTTTTGAATAATAATGAAATTTTTTCAAGCAAACAAGTTGGAGCAGCATTGAGATTCTCACAATCATTGACCTCGATATCTACGATATTTCTTGAAGAGTTTAAATTGTATAAAAGAGGTAATGCTGTATTTTTAAAAATTCCATCACAACATCAAGAAATAATCTCAAAACAAGTTACCAAAAGATTTAAAGCTCTTGCTAGAGAATTATTTTTAGAGCCAAGAGTAATTTATTCAAATAATTCAAAATAAACTTAAATTAATTAAACTTTAATAATAAGTAAATATTTCTGTAACTTAATCTTTTTAAGATAATTTACAAAATTTAAATATTCATTATTTCTTCCCCTTGTTTAAATTTTGTTAATTAACTACTTTCTTCCTTCTCTTAAATGAGAAGGGAGAAAGACAATTTGGAATTAATTATTTATAGATGCAGGAGACTGCTCTGCATTCTTCTTAGCAAGTTTTTTTGCTTTTTTTTCAGCAACCTTTTTTTCTAGACCAGCAATTTTAATATTAAGGCTTGATAATTTTTTTTCTTTAGCTGTAATTTTATTTTTAAGTTTATCAATTGATTTTAATATTTTTGTTTTTTTCTTTTCATTCTTTTTTAGTTTTTTTCTCATTACTGCCTCCGAATTATTTGATACTTAATTTAATCATATAATCCTAAAATAAAAAGGATATTTTTTTACAACCTATAGTTTATAGTTTTTTAAGACCTGTTATTAAATAAAAAAACATTGCTATATGAGAACTATTATTGAATTTTTGATTTAATATTAATTTAAATATCTCTCTTTGATTAAAAAGATGAATTCTAATACCTTGTTCTGGTTTCGAAATTTTAATTAAGTCTTCTGTGTAATAACCAGTAATTTTAGTAGTTAGTCTTCCAGGTTCAGTATAAAAAGTTATTATTTTACTCAATTTTGATCTTGATCTATATCCTGTTTCTTCTCTTAATTCCTTATATGCTGATTGCAGAGTTGTTTCCTTTTTTTCCACTATGCCAGAAGGAAACTCGTAGTTAATTTTATTAATTGGAACTCTTTTTTGGGAAACTACTACATATTTGTCTTTAATCTTAGGTATTACTAATGAAAGATTTGAAGTTTTTAGATAATGATAAAACTCTTTTTTCTTAAATTTTTTGTTAATTAAACTTATTTGATTGGTAAGTTTTATATTTTTCAATTTTTCTCTAAAAATAACTTTTTAACAATAAATACAGCAATTAACATTCCTACAAGCTCTGCTAAAATATAATAAGGAGTGTTTAAATAACTAATACCAGTAAAAGATTCTGTAAATGTTCTAGCAATTGCAACAGCTGGATTTGCAAAAGAAGTAGATGAAGTAAACCAATAACCAGCGGTAATATATAGACCAACACTAGCAGCAACAGCAATTTTACCTGACTTCATAGACCCAAAAATTATCACTATAAGTCCTAATGTTGCTATTACCTCAGATGTGAATATGTAAATTCCATCTCTTGATTTAGTAGACAATTCATAAATTTCATGTTCAAAAAAGAAATTAGCTAAACCAACACCAATCAAGCAACCAAACAATTGAGCAATGATATAGTAGGGTAATAGTTTCTTTTTTAATTTACCCATTATTGCCATTGCGATACTTACAAATGGATTAAAGTGAGCTCCTGATACATCAGCAAAAACTGTAATAAGCACAAATAAACCTGCTCCTGTTGCTATAGTATTAGCTATTAACATCACAGCAACATCATTAGTTAAGTTTTCAGCCATTAAACCTGAACCAACAATAATCATTACTAAAAAACAACTGCCTAATAGTTCAGCAAGAAAATAGCGGCTTTTATTTTTCATAAATCAGTTCCTTTATTCTTTTATGAATATTATTGTAAACTTTTTCTATTATTTCATCTTTTTTATTTAAGTCGTTTGTTTCATTAAGTAATTTAACAGGATCCTCTATATCCCAATGAATTATCTGATCTTTATTTGGCCAAATAGGGCAGACTTCGTTATTGGCATTATTACAAACTGTAATCACATAATCCATTTTAATTTGACTATTAATAAACACATTAAAATTTTTAGATCTATAATTTGAAAGATCGTAATGTTTTGACAATAAATAATTCTTCACATCTTCATTTACTTTTCCTGTTGGATTACTCCCGGCACTAAAACCTTTATACAAATCATCATACTCATTATTTATAATACTTTCAGCAATAATACTTCTTGCTGAATTACCTGTGCATACAAACAATATATTCTTCATTTAAAAAATAATCTTATAAATCCCAATAACAAATAATGGAATTTGTAATCCGAAGTTTGTTAGTATCGCTTTATCTTTGCTGATAAATCCAGCGATAGTCCATCCAACAACTCCTAATCCATGAAAATATATATTTAATGGATATATATTTAAATTTGTAAGAAGTATTCCTACTAAAACTAAAAACGTGCTAATCCATTTTAGATATTTTTTTAAAAACATAAAAATTTCCTTTCATTATTATTTCAGTTATGTTAAGAATTTATTAAAATAAAGAATTATCTACACTTTTTACATAATCCAAAAAACTCAAGATTGTATTTACTATATTTCATACCATCTTTGTCTTTGAAGTTAGCTAAGTATTTGGAAAGACCTGCACTACTTATTTCTGTTACTTTCTCACAAATCTCACAAATTGAAAACGCTGTAGCTTTAGCTACTTGACAACTTGAATTATGACATGCGATAAAGGCATTTCGACTTTCAATTTTATGGATTTTTCCTATTTCAACCAACTTATCTAACGCTCTATAAACTTGTAGAGGAGCTTTAATACCTTTTTTTTGAACATTATAAAGTATTGTGTAAGCTTTAAGTGGCTCAGGTGATTTGTCAATCAAATCAAAAATAATTTGCTGATTTCTTGAAAGGTTTTGCATTTTTCCCATTTTACCAATTCCTCACTAATTTTTCAATTTAATTGATTGTTTAATTTTAAATAATGAAAGTATAAATAATAATAAGGCTGCAGTTATAATTGATGGACCCGAAGATGTATTAAATTCTAAGGATGTAAATAAACCTATTATCACAGATAATAATCCTCCTATAATCGAGTAGATAACCATTTTCTGCGGACTAGTTGAGATATTTCTAGCCATTGCGGCAGGTATAATTAACATCCCTGTTATTAATAACAATCCTATCATTTTTATTGAAATCGCAATGATCGCTGCCATTAAAATTGTAAATATAGCTTTAGCTCTATCCGGATTTAATCCTTCTGCCTCTGCTAGTTCATAATTTACTGTTGAAGCGAATAAAGGCTTCCAAATTAATTTTAGAACTAAAAGGATTAATGCTCCTCCAATCCATATTATCAATAAATCATCAACCGAAACTGCTAAAATATCTCCAAATAATAATCCCATAATATCAAATCTGATAAATGTTAAAAAACCTATAACAACAAGTCCAACGGCTAGAGATGAATGAGCCAGAAGGCCCAACAAAGCATCACCTGGTAGATTGGTTTTTTTTTGTAGTTGAATTAAAATAAGTGCTATCAGTGATGAAATAATAAATACTGATAATGCAATATTAAATTCCATTGTAAAAGCTAATGTGACACCTAATAATGCGGAGTGAGCCAACGTATCACCAAAATAAGATAATCTTCTCCAAATCACAAAACAACCAAGAGGTCCCGTTACTAAAGCAACTCCAATTCCAGCTACCAAAGCTCTTATAAAAAAATCATCAAACATCTAATTTTTTTTAATTTCACCTTCATCTGTATGAATATGGTCGTGCTTATGTTCATATCTTGATAATATTTGAGAAGCTTGTTCACCAAATAAAGCTTTATACTCATTATTTTTTGCAACATCCATTGGTGAACCTGAGCAACAAACATGACCGTTTAAACAAACAACATGGTCTGTTGCACTCATCACATTATGTAAATCATGAGAAATCAACAAGATACCACAACTTAATTCATCAGAAATTTTCTTAATTAGTTCGTATAAAGCGATTTCACCAGTAAAATCTACTCCCTGTACTGGTTCATCTAGCACTAACAGCTCTGGTTTTTTTGATATAGCTCTTGCAAGTAAAACTCTTTGAAACTCACCACCAGATAGATCTCCTAAATTTTTATCTTTAAGATGAATGACACCAGTTAAAGACAAAGCTTCATCAATTGTCTCTTTATTAAGACTTTCAGTTAATACCATGAAATCATTTACTCTTAGCGGCAACGTCCAATCAATTGAAATTTTCTGTGGGACATATCCAACTTTATTGGTATATTTTTCAACTGAGCCATCAATCTTCTTATAAATACCTAAAGCAATTTTAGCTGTTGTGCTTTTCCCTGATCCATTTGGACCTATAAGAGTAACTATTTTACCTTTTTCAACTTGTAGTGAGACTCCCTTGACTAACCATTTATCATTAATCTGTAGACCAGCATCATTTAATTTTACCAATATATTTTGATTAGAGCTCATTTTATTTCTTGACTAATAAATGTTATATTATTACATAGTGTTATATTATAACAATTTAAATATACAACTTATGAAAAACATTAAAAAATTACCATTTATCTTATCAATATTATCATTCTTAACAATTTTTGTGCCAGCAAACGCTGAAATTAAAGTAGTGGCAACAATAAAACCAATCCATTCTCTTGCAAGTTATCTTATGGACGGTGTTGGTAAACCAGATTTAATCGTTGATGGTTATGCTTCACCACATGGGTTTGCACTCAAGCCATCACATGCAAAAATGATACAAAATGCTGATATTATATTTTGGGTAGGTGAAGACATAGAAAGTTTTTTAGAAAAACCATTAAAAACTATTGCAAAAAAAGCTGAAAAAATTGAATTAATGGAAATTAAAGGTTTAACCAAACTTAAATTTAGAGAAAGAAATATTTTTGAAGAACATGATCATGGTCATAAAGAAGACGATCATGATGATCATGCAAAAAAAGAGGATGATCATGACGATCACGATCATGATAAAAAGGAAAAAGAACATGGTCATGATGAACACGGACATGACGATGAGCATAAAAAAGATGGTCACGATGAGCATGGTCATGAAGGACATGCACATGGCGAATTTGATCCACATATCTGGTTAGATCCTATGAATGCAAAAGTAATTTTAAGTGAGATGGCTGAGCATTTAATTGAAAATGATCAAAAAAATGAGGCTAAATATAAAGCAAATTTAAAAAAAGCTCATAATGATTTAGATAAACTTACAAAAAAAGTTAAGTCTGAATTAAATAAAGATTTTAAATCAGTAGTCTTCCATGACGCCTATCAATACTTTGAAAAAAGATTTGGGATAAATATTCTTGGAGCATTTACAGTAAATACAGACGTTATGCCGGGTGCTGAGCAATTAGCTGAAATCAGAGAGGTAATTGAGCATGATAAAGTTAGTTGTATATTTTCAGAGCCTCAATTTAATCCTGATATTATTAAAGCTGTAGCAAAAGATACTAATGTTGCAACAGGTGTAATTGATCCATTAGGAGCTACACTTGATCCAGGTAAGGATTTGTATTTTGATTTAATAGGTAATATGTCAAAATCTTTCAAAGGTTGTTAATTAGAAATTGATCTTTAGTTATAAATAATATCTAATAATGGGATGAGTACAGTTTCCCTGACATTAGATGAAATTTTTGATTTAGCTAAAAAAACTTTACTAGCTAATGGTTGTGATGATGAAACAGCTTCTATTCTGTCTGACCTGATTAGAAATGCCGAAAGGGATGGATCTTTATCACATGGTTTGTTTAGATTACCTGCATATGTGAGTGGTTTAAAAAGCGGAAAAATTAATGGTAAAGGAAAGCCTGAAATTAAAAAAATTTCTTCATCAGTTATAAAAGTTCAAGGGAATAATTGTTTAGCGCCAGTAGTTTTAAATAAAGGGTTGCCTGAATTAGCTAAAGCTGCAAAAGAAAATGGTGTAGCAGTGCTTGCAATAAATAATTCTCATCACATGGCAGCGATGTGGCCAGAAACAGAAAAGTTAGCAGAAGAAGGTTTGGTTGCTTTTGCATGCACATCATACAAACCTGCTGTAGCACCTGCTGGTGCAATCAAACCATTGTTTGGAACAAATCCGATTTCATTTGCTTGGCCGCGACCTGGTAAAACTCCAGTCGTTTATGATATGGCCACAGCATCAATGGCAATGGGAGAAGTCCAAGTTGCTAAAAGAGAAGGGCACAAGGTTCCACTTGGAACTGGTTTAACTAAAGATGGTAAAGAGACTACTGATCCAGGTGCAATTGCAGATGGTGGTGTATTACTTCCTTTTGGCGGCTATAAGGGTTCAGCAATAGCTATGATGGTTGAGTTAATGGCTGGTGCTTTGGTTGGTGATAATTTTAGTTTTGAAACAGCGGCTAAAGATAATAATGATGGTGGACCACCAAGCGGGGGAGAATTTATCATTGCAATTTCACCTGACAAAACCTCAGGAACAAATTGGCAAAAACATGCAGATGAATTTTTTGATAAAATGAAATCTTTTGATGGAGTTAGACTTCCAGGTGAAAGAAGACACAAAAATAGATTAGATAAAGGCCCTCGAAATATTAATGAAGACTTGGTTAATAAAATAAAATCTCTAAGCTAAAGTAATTTCAATCGGTGTATGATCTGAAGGTTTTTCACGACCTCTTGGATCTTTATTAATATTTATACCTTTAATTTGATCAATCAAAGAATTTGAAACTAAGAAGTGATCAATTCGCATCCCATTATTTTTTTGCCAAGCACCTCTCATGTAGTCCCAAAAGGTATAACCTTCCTTAGTTTCATTAAAATGTCTATAGACATCACTAAAACCAAGGTTAATCATTTCTCTTAATTTTTTTCTTATTTCTAATCTAAACAGAGCATCATCCTCAAAACTTTTTGGATTATAAACATCTTCAGGTGCTGGAATAATGTTAAAATCTCCAGCAAGAATAATATTTGAATTTTTTTTACTTAAACTCTTTAATTGTTTAATTAAATCATCCAACCATTGTTTCTTGTATTTATATTTATCCGTATCTACAGGATTTCCATTAGGTGTATAAATGTTTATTAATTGAATATTTTTCTTTTTATATTCCAGTTCAGCTGAAATTATTCTCGATTGCTTCAGTTTATCTTTGATTAAGTCAGTTTTAATATTTTTTAATTTACCTTTAGATATAATTGCAACCCCATTATAACTTTTTTGGCCAAACACGTGACTTTCATAATCCATTGCAGAAAAATCATCATAGGGAAAGTTTACATCCTCTGTTTTGATTTCCTGCATCATTAGGATATCTGGTTTATATTTTAAGAGATAACTTTTGATATTATCTATACGAGCTCTCACAGAATTTACATTCCATGAAGAAATAATCATTAAAGAGAAAAAGAAACACCACAACCACAAGATGACTTAGTTTGTGGATTTGTTATCTTAAATTGTTCACCAATTAATTCTGAAACATAATCAACTTCAGAGCCTTTTAATAAATCTGCTGAAGTTTTATCAATTAAAATATTTTCAAAGTTTAAATCATCTTTTGATTTTTCTTTATCAAAAGTGAATTCGTATTGAAATCCTGAACAACCACCACCTTTAATGGCGATTCTAAAAAAAGTCCCTTTATCTTTTTTAGACAGCAATACATTGATCTGTTTTAGTGCTTTATCAGTAAATTTAATTTCTTTAATCATAATTGATCACTGGTATTAGTAATATAATACTTAATATTTTATTTTAAAGGATGAAAAAATACTCAAAGATAGGTCAATTCAAAAGTAAAGGTAGGATATTTAAGGAATCTTTGTCAAAATATAGATCACCTTATCAAAGAGATAGAGATCGTATTATTCATAGTGCTTCATTTAGAAGATTGAAACATAAAACGCAGGTATTTGTGAATACTGAAGGGGATCATTATAGAACTCGAATTACTCACTCTATGGAGGTTGCTCAAATAGCAAGATCCATTGCTAGATATTTCAGTTTGAACGAGGACTTAGCAGAAACACTCAGTTTAGCGCACGATTTGGGCCACACTCCTTTCGGTCATGCAGGTGAAGATGCTTTGAATGAATGTATGAGCATTCATGGAGGGTTTGATCACAATTTACAAACATTAAGAATTGTTATGTTTTTAGAAAATAAGTATTTGAAATTTAGTGGCTTAAATCTTTCTGTTGAAACATTAGAGGGACTTTTAAAACACAATGGTCCAGTTGAAGATTTTCATTTAGTTGATGAATTGATAGGTGTTAAAAAATTTAAAAACATGATTAATTTTAATACCTTTCCATCACTAGAGGCTCAAATTTCATCTATATCTGATGATATTGCTTATAATAACCATGACATACAAGATGGCATCAAAGCGAACTTATTTAGATTAGAAGAGTTAGTAGAAATAGATTTTTTTAAAAATATTTATAGAAAATATAAAAAAAAGATTAACAAAAAAAATTACAAGATTGCAACTTACCAGATTATAAGAGACTCAATTGATTTAATGATCAAAGATTTAATAAGTAATACCATCAAAAATCTTAATCAAAATAAAATTAAAAGTAGAAATGATTTAAATAAAACTGATTTTCTTATGGTTGATTTCTCTGATAAAATTAAAAATTCTGATAATGAAATTAGGTATTTTTTAAGGTCCAAAATGTACAATAACAAGAATGTGCTAAATAAAAATAATAAAGGTAAATTAATAATTAAAAGATTGTTTGCCAAAATAAGTAAAAATCCGGCAAAATTTATTTCAAAAGAGCATTTATCTAAAAACAAATATCGATCAGTTTCTGATTTTATTTCTGGTATGACTGACAGATATGCTATCAACCTTTACAACGATATCAAATGAACATTTTTGATCAATACTTAGACAAAATAAAAAAAATTATTTTAGATTTATCGAAAAAGGGTAAAATAATTTTGCCAGATAATTTAGATGGAATAAACACAGAAATTCCACCTGAGAAATTTAATTGTGACATTTCTACAAATGTTGCGATGGTTTTGTCAAAAATAAATAAAAAACCTCCTTTAGAATTAGCTGAAATATTAGCAAAAAGTCTTGAAAATGAGGACAAGTCAATAGAAGAAGTATCAATCGTAAAACCCGGGTTTATAAATATCAAATTTCAACCTGAGTTTTGGACAAATTTTTCAAAAGAAATCATTAAGAACGCTAAAACATTTGGAATAAATACAAACGAGCAAAAGAAAAATTATTTAATTGAATTTGTTTCTGCCAATCCAACAGGACCTTTACATGTGGGTCATTGCCGAGGTGCTATCTTAGGAGACGTAATTTCAAATGTTTTATCATTTAATAATCATAAAGTTACTAAAGAATATTATGTAAATGACTATGGCAATCAGATAATTAATTTCACAAAATCAGTATATTTTAGAATAAGAGAAATCAAATTTAATGAAACTTTTCCAACAGATAATGAGGATCTTTATCCTGGTGAATATTTAATTGAGTTTGCTAATAATATCATTTCTTCAAATCCAAAAATAGATTTTACTAATTACGATGCAATATCTGAACAATTAACGAGTCTGTCTATAGACGAGGCAATAAAATTAATAAAAAAAAATCTTAGTAGCCTTGGTATAATTCACGATAATTTCGTCAGTGAAAAAAAATTAGTGCTTAATCAAGAAGTTGAAAAAGTAGTAGAAAATCTTCAAAAAAATAAATTTGTTTATAAAGGTAAAATTAAAGCTCCAGCTGGTGAGGATGATAATAATTGGTTTGAAAGAGAACAATTACTTTTCAAATCAACTGATTTTGGTGATGACAAAGATAGAGCATTACAAAAATCTGATGGTGCTTGGACTTATTTTGCCAGTGATGTTGCATACCATAAAAATAAATTGGATAGAAAGTTTGACTATTTAATAAATATTTTAGGCGCGGATCATGCGGGTTATATTAAAAGAATTACATCCTCTGTTGATGCTTTATCAAACTCTAAAGGAAAACTTATTTGTAAAGTTAGTCAACTTGTAAAACTTATAAAGGATAAAAAACCATTTAAAATGTCAAAACGTAAAGGTGATTATATAACTGTCGATGATTTAATTAATGAAGTTGGAAAAGATGCTACTCGATTCATTATGTTAAATAGAAGTAATGATGTCGAACTCGATTTTGATTTTGATAATGTAATTGAAAAATCAAAAGACAATCCTTTGTATTATGTACAATATTGTTATGCTCGAATTTCATCTGTTTTTAGACATTTGGAAATAGATTTGAAAAAAGATTTAAAGATTGACGAATACAATTTTGAATATTCTGACCATGAAATAAATATCTTAAAAAAAATATCTGAGTGGCCTAAGTGCATCGAAATCTCAAGTAAGAAGCTAGAACCACATAGAATTCCAGTTTATCTTTATGAACTAGCCTCTCTCTTTCATTCTTACTGGAACTTGGGAAAAGATAATCCTGAAAAAAGATTTATAAATGAGAATAAGAAGATATCGAATGATAAGTTAGTTTTATTAAAACTTGTTTCAAATGTTGTTAAATCTGGGATGAATATTGTAGGTGTGTCTGCTCCTGAAAAAATGTAATGTTTAAAGAAATCAAATATATTATTTTTGTTTTTATTATTGGTCTTTTTATTTTTTTTACAGCAAAATATTATTTTTCTGATGCCTATAAAAAAAAATCTTATAGATCACTCAACAATATCGAAAATAAGATAAATACTTACTCAGAAAAATTACCAATTTTAGAAGATGATACGAAAAATATTATTGAATACGTTGAGCAAACAAACAATAAAAAAAAGAAAAAATTTAATTTTTGGAAATTATTAGAAAATAATGAATAAACGTCGATCTTTTATTATTGGAGTCAAATCAACAAAACTTTCAGCAAAAGAAAAGTCATTTCTTAAAAAATATAAACCTTGGGGAGTTATCTTATTTACAAGAAACATTAAAAATATAGATCAAACAATAAAACTCACCACGTCAATAAGAAAATTATTCAAAGATAAAAAATATCCAATTTTAATTGATCAAGAAGGGGGTAAAGTTAATCGGTTAAAAAATATTATATCATTCGATAATTTGACTTCAGAATTTTTTGGAAAAAAATACGTTAAAAATGTAGATGAATTTAAATTTTATTATAAATTATTTATTGATAAAACTTCATATTTATTAAAATCTCTTGGTATTAACATTAATACTTCTCCGGTCTTAGATTTAAGAATTAAAGGTGCATCAAATATCATTGGGAATAGATCTTTTTCCAATAATCCCAAAATTGTATCTAAAATAGGAGATTATTGTATCAATTATTTCCATCAAAATGGTATCGGAACAGTCATAAAGCATATTCCAGGACATGGTCTTGCAAAAGTAGATAGTCACCATTTTACTCCGATGGTAAATAAAAAATTGAGTTATTTAATCAAGAAAGATTTTCTTCCATTTAAAAATAAAAAAACTTTTTTTGCTATAACCGCTCATATAATTTTCACTCAAATTGACAAAGAAAATTGCGTTACTCACTCAAAAAAATTTATTAAATTAATTCGCAATAAAATTGGTTTTAAAGGTATTCTAATTTCTGATGATTTATCCATGAAAAGTCTTAAGGGTAATTTAAAAGAAAATACAATCAAAACGTTTAGTGCAGGTTGTAATTTAGCCTTACATTGTAATGGAAATTTAAATGAAATGAAAATTGTAGGAAATAATTCACCATTGATAAATCCTTTTCTCGTTAAAAAAACATCACAATTTTACAAAATTTTAAGTTAATATTGATTGATGATTGAAAATGATTCTGAACTTTTTAAAGTAGATGTTGAAAACTATAATGGTCCATTAGATGTCCTTTTAGATCTAGCAAAAGCTCAAAAAGTTAATCTTGAGGATATATCTATTACAAAATTAGCAGATCAGTTTCATGATTTTATTACTCAAGAAAAAAAATTAAATTTAGAGATTGCTTCAGAATACTTATTAATGGCAACATGGTTAGCATATTTAAAATCAAAATTACTATTACCAGGCACCCCTGAAGAAGAATTTAAAGTTCAAGAAGTAGCTGAAAAATTAAAACTTCAACTTAAGAAACTTGAATTAATAAGGTTATTATCTGAACAGATGCTTAAAAGAAAAAGATTAGGCAGAGAAATTAGAACTAGAGGTATGAGAGCAGGCATAAGGCCCATCTACAATAGTGAGTATAAATTAAATTTATTTGACCTCATGAAAACCTATTCTACTATAGTTATGACTAAAGATTTTCAGAGAATTAATATTCCAAAGTTACCAGTTTTTACAACAGAAGAAGGTATAAAAACTATAAAAGATTTTTTTGGAAAATTAATGGATTGGAAAAAATTAGATGATTTAATACCAAAAAATTTTAAAAGTGGATCAAAGTACAAACGAACCGGTAAGGCAGGAATATTTGCTGGCTCTCTTGAATTGGTCAAGGAGGGTAACCTAAGCATAAAACAAGAAAACCTTTTTGATGATATTTATATAAAAGAAAACAAATGATAAAAAAAAAGATTAAGAAAAAAGATAATATTATTAATTTTCCAACTAAATTATCTTCAATTGAAAAGGAAATTGAAGGTATTGTTTTTGCTGCTGCAGAACCATTAGATATTGAAACTATTGAAAATAAGATATCTAAAAAAACAGATGTCGAAAAAATTTTGTTAAAATTACAAGCTGAATATTCAAATCGAGGTATTAACTTAGTTTGTATTTCTAAAAAATGGTCTTTTAGAACCTCACCTAATCTCTCAAATTTAATGACCCAAGAAAAAACTGTTGAAAAAAAATTATCAAAAGCTGCAATAGAAACTCTTGCTATAATTGTTTATCATCAACCAGTTACTCGAGCAGAGATAGAAGAAATAAGAGGAGTAGCTTTTGGAACAAACACATTAGAAATTTTAATGGAATTAAATTGGGTTAAACCTGGTGGACGAAAAAATGTCCCTGGTCGACCTATTCAATATGTCACGACGGATGATTTTTTAAGCCATTTTAATTTGCAAAAATTATCTGATTTACCAACAGTAGACGAACTTGGAGCTGCAGGTTTAATTGATAGTACCAATATTGATAACGCTATTTTTGGTACTGGAAAATTCTATAAAGAAAAACAAGATGATAAAAAAGAGGACATTTATTCAAATATTGATGAAATGTTAAGTAGCACTCTTGACTCGGATGAGAAGAACTAAGCCTACAAATTAGACTTTTCAATTATTGATAAAAAGGTTATAAGTTTTCTATGAGCATTGGAATTTGGCAAATAGCAATCGTTGTAATACTTGTGGTATTATTATTTGGTAGAGGAAAAATTTCTAGCCTTATGGGCGATGTAGCAAAAGGAATAAAAAGTTTTAAAAAGGGTATGGCATCAGATGTGACTGATGACAATGAACCTAAAAATATTTCTGACGATAATCAAGATTCGAACAAAAAAGAATAAATCACATGCCTACTATTGGTTGGTTTGAGATTTTAATTGTAGTTGCAATAGCTATTGTAGTCTTGGGACCAAAGGACTTTCCGATAATGCTCAAAAAAGTTGGTTCATGGATCGGCTCTGCAAAAAAATATGTCAATAATATTCAAAATGAAGTCTCAAATATTGATCTTGAGGATAATAAGATAGAAAAAAAAGAAGAAAAAAAAGATGAGTCATGACGAAAATGAAGGTGGCTTTGTAAGTCATTTAGCTGAGTTAAGAAAAAGACTAATTCATAGTTTTATTTTTCTAATAATCTTTTTTGTAGGATGTTATTTTTTTGCTGAACATCTTTATGGTTTTTTAGTAGAGCCATATGCACAAGCAGTTAAAGATGATGGAACTGATAGACGACTTATTTTCACAGCTTTACAAGAAACTTTCCTTACCTATTTGAAAGTATCTTTTTTCACAGCTTTTTTTGTTACTTGTCCATTTATTTTGATGCAGGTTTGGAAATTTATTGCTCCTGGTCTTTATAAACATGAAAAAATTGCAATTTTACCTTATTTAGTTTTAACCCCAATCTTATTCTTACTAGGGGGCATGTTGGTTTATTATTTAATAATGCCCTTAGCGATAAAATTCTTTTTATCTTTTGAAAGTTCTGGTCTTTCAACAAATCTACCAATTCAACTAGAAGCAAAAGTAAACGAATATCTTTCATTGGTAATGAAACTTATATTTGCGTTTGGCATAAGCTTTCAATTACCTGTTGTGTTGAGTTTATTAGCGAGGGTAGGGTTGGTTGATTCTGATTTTTTAAAGAAACGAAGAAAATATGTTGTGGTTATTATATTTGCAGCCGCAGCTTTACTCACACCCCCAGATCCCATCACACAAATTGGTTTAGCGATACCATTATTAATTCTATATGAATTATCAATATTTTCAGTAAAACTTATTGAGAATAAAAATTTAAAAAATTCTGATGCATAACATTAAAGAAATTAGAAAAGATTTTGATGCATTTTCAAAAGCATTAAAAAAAAGATCAATCGATATAGATCTCAATAAACTCAAAAAACTAGATATAGATAATAGAGATTTAATTCAAAAAAAAGAAACATTAGAAAAAGAAAAGAAAGATATTTCAAAAACAAAAGATAAGGCTTTATTTTCTAGGTCAAAAGAAATTACCCAATCTATTGATAAAATTACTGATCAACAATCAAAAATTAAATCAGACTTAGATGAAATTTTATCAAGTATTCCTAATATACCTCACGATGATGTGCCTATAGGATCTAATGAAAATGAAAATGTTGAATTAACTAAATCGGGTCAGATTCCTAATTTTGAATTTACTCCAAAATCACACTACGAATTAGGTGAAAAACTTGGCATGTTAGATTTTGATCTTGCCACAAAAACCACCGGTTCAAGGTTTGTTTTTGTTAAGAATAAATTAGCATTACTTGAAAGAGCAATTTCAAATTTTATGCTTGATATACATACTTCAAAAAATGGATATGAGGAAATTTCACCACCTTTATTAGCATCAGAAAATACAATGTTCGGAACTGGTCAATTACCTAAATTTGAAAATGATCAATTTGAAGTAAAATTAGAAGAGGGAAGTGGTAGAAAATTTTTAATTCCTACAGCAGAAGTTATTTTAACCAATATTGTAAAAGATAAAATTTTAGATCTTAAAACATTACCGATGAGATTTGTTGCTTCTACCCCATGTTTTAGAAAAGAGGCTGGTAGTTATGGTAAAGATACAAAAGGGATGATTAGACAACATCAATTTTATAAAGTTGAATTAGTAAGTATTGTGGAACAAAATAAATGTCTTGAAGAATTAGAGAGAATGACAAATTGTGCCACAGGAATTTTGGATTTGTTAGAGTTACCATATAGAAAAATGATTTTATGTAGTGGAGATATGGGATTTAGTGCGGAAAAAACTTACGATATAGAAGTATGGTTACCTTCAGAAAACAAATATAGAGAAATATCTTCTTGTTCATCATGTTCAACTTTTCAAGCAACAAGAATGAAAGCTAGATATAAAAATTCAAATAAAGAAACAGTATTTGTTGGAACGCTTAATGGAAGTGGTTTAGCAGTGGGTAGAACTCTTATTGCCATATTAGAAAATTTTCAGCAAAAGGATGGGTCTATAAGTATTCCAAAAGTGCTTAGACCTTATATGAATAATCTAGAAAAAATTAGTCTGAATTAAAGTTGTTTTAACTTAAGAGATAGTATAAAAATTCATTTTTAATTAAGGAGTTTTATGGAAAGTTCAGGAATAGGTCAATTTATACCACTAATATTAATTTTTGTTATTTTTTATTTTTTCTTGATAAGACCACAGCAAAAAAAAGTCAAAGAGCATAAAGCTATGGTCGAGGGTTTAAAAAAAGGTGATAAGATTGTAACTTCAGGCGGTATTACAGGAACCATAACCAGAGTTGTAGACAACGATAAAATAGAAGTTGAGGTTGCTGAAAATGTGACTGTAGAAGTTATCAGAGGTACAGGTGTACAAAGTCTGATGAACTCTCAAGAAGTTAAAAAGTAATTTTGTTAAAGTAAAGTGTTATATTTTTCAAAATTCAGAATAATATCAGTAATATTAATTTCTCTATTTTTTATTTTAATTGCCTCATCAAATTTACTTAAGTTTGAAAATAACTTACTAAATAAGAAAATTAATCTTGGATTAGATCTTCAAGGAGGTTCTTATCTCCTACTCGAAATTGATAATAATCCAGTTATTGAGCAAAAAATACAAAATCTTTCAATTACCATTAGAAATTATTTCAAAGACAAAAATATAAGAATTAAAAATTTAAAAATTTTAGGACAAAAATTATCTTTTTCTGTAGATGAAAACTTTAAACAAACTATTCTAGATACGTTTAATGATGAGGAAAGTGAATTAAATCCTTATTATCCAAGATTTAAATCTCATCAATTAGATATCACAGAGGAAAATAATATTTTTTTTGTCAATTACTCAACCCAAGGTATTGTTAAACTAAAAACATCTTCTCAAGATCAAGCATTAGAAATTGTAAGAAGAAGAATTGATGAGATAGGAACTAATGAGCCAAATATTTTAAAAAGAGGAAACGACAGAATTCTTGTTGAATTACCTGGATTAGATGATCCAATGAGAATTAAATCATTGCTTGGTAAAACTGCAAATCTTACATTTAGATTTGTAACTAATAACGATCAAGACTCTTTTGGAGCGGAAAAACTTAGTTATGAAGATGAGTCCGAAGAAGATGCTCTGGTAAGTAAAAGAATTATTTTAAGTGGAGACAATCTGCTAGATGCTCAACCAAGAATGGATAGTGAGACGAATGAAACAGTGGTTACATTTACACTTGATAGAGTTGGAGCTAAAAGATTTGGTAAAGCTACATCGACTGGCATTGGTAAACAATTAGCAATAGTATTGGATGGTAAAATTATAAGTGCACCGGTTATAAGAGATACAATTGCAAGTGGATCAGGTCAAATCAGTGGAGGATTTACTTTTCAATCAGCAACAGATTTAGCTCTTTTATTAAGATCTGGTGCATTACCTGCACCTTTAAATATTATTGAGGAACGAACAGTTGGTCCCGACTTAGGACAAGACTCAATTAATGCAGGGATGATTGCATTAGCAATTGGTTTTGTATTAGTAATAGTATTTATATTTGTTAAATATAAGGTATTTGGTTTAATTACCAATATAACATTAATACTTAACCTTTTCTTACTCATTGGAATATTGACTATATTCGAGGCGACCTTAACTCTTCCAGGGATCGCTGGAATAATTTTGACAGTTGGTATGGCAGTCGATGCAAATGTTTTAATCTTTGAGAGAATTAAAGAAGAGCTAAAAAATGAAAAAAATAATTTAATAGCCTTTGATAGTGGTTACACAAAATCTAGAACCGCTATACTTGATGCAAATATAACAACATTATTAGCTGCTATTATCTTATTTTTTATGGGCTCAGGTCCAATCAAAGGTTTTTCACTTACACTTGGGATTGGAATATTTACAACATTATTTTCAGTTTATTTCATAGCGAGGTTATTGACTGTTTTGTATGTGTACAGAAACAAAGAAAAAGAGGGTTTAATTTAAATGATTGCTTTTAACAAATACTATAATCAATTTAACATACTTTCTATATCCTTAGTCGTTATTTCATTATTTTTACTAATTTTTAAAGGTCTTAACTTTGGAATAGATTTTAAGGGAGGAACATTAATTGAATTAAGATCAACTGATAGCAAAATTAATGTGTCGTCTCTAAGAGATAATTTAAATTCTATGAATTTAGGTGATGTTTCAGTAAAAAATTTCGGTAATGAGACAGACTTTCTAATTAAATTTGAAATTAATAATAACAAAAATATTATCGAGGAAATTAAAGCAAATTTAGATAAATCATTTGGGAATACTTTTGATTTTAGGAGAGTCGAAAACGTAGGACCGAAAGTAAGTGCTGAGTTACTTAAATCTGGAGTAATAGCTATCGCAGTGGCATTAACTTTAATGTTAATTTACATTTGGATAAGATTTGAATGGCAATTTAGTTTAGGAGCTATATTAGCTTTGTTTCATGACGTGTTGGTAACCCTAGGTTTATTTTCATTGCTTGGTCTCGAAATCAATTTATCTATTATCGCAGCTGTATTAACTATCGTTGGTTACTCTATGAATGATACAGTAGTTATTTTTGATAGAGTAAGAGAAAATTTAAGAAAATATTCTGACATTAAGATTTATGATTTAACTAATATCTCCATCAATGAAACATTATCTAGAACCTTAATTACATCAATAACAACTTTATTAGCTTTGCTATCAATATTTTTCTTTGGCGGTGAAATACTAAAAGGTTTTTCTTTGGCTATGATATTTGGTGTAATTTTTGGAACTTATTCATCTATCTATATTGCCAATACGGTCTTAGTTAGACTAAGAGTTTCACAAAAAACTGTCTTAAGAGAAGACGAAAGTAATTAATAAAGATTTTGAGCAGCTACCATAGTAAGCAGCATTGGTATTGACAACAAAGTATTAGTTCTCGAAAATAACATAGCTGTTCTTGCTGACTTGGCTTTTAGATCAGGTTCACATTCAACTATACCTAAAGCTCTTTTTTGATTAGGCCATATTACAAACCACACATTAAATGCCATAACTAGACCTAACCACATTCCAATTCCTATAGCTGTGTGTTTTGGAATGCCAGATCCTATACTTAAAGTCATTGCATCATGCAAATATCCATTAAGACCTGCAAGTGCTAAACCTGACAGAACTGTAAATGCTGCACCCCATCTAAAATAAAATAATGCAGCTGGCGCAATTACTTTACCAATAGCTGGTTTCTGTTCATCTGGAATTTTTGCCATATTTGGGATTTGAACAAAATTAAAATACCATAACAAGCCAATCCACATTATACCAACTACTACATGCACAAATCTCGCAAACCAACTCCAAAAAAGTGCATCAATACTAAAACCATCATTTTGATAAAATAAGCCTAAAAATAACAGAACCGCAATGGCTAAAGAAACGTGAATAGTTTTTGATAAAGATGAAAGTAAATTACCCATACATAATTTTATACTGATTTAGAGTGAGATGACAATGGTATTTATTGTAAAAGATTTTTTAAAAACTTACCCGTATAACTTCCATTAACTTTACAAATTTCCTCAGGTTTTCCCTCAGCGATAATTTTTCCACCTTTTACACCACCCTCAGGACCCATATCGACAATATAATCTGCAGTTTTTATGACATCTAAGTTGTGTTCTATAACAACCACTGTATTACCTAATGAAACAAATGTTTGTAAAATTTCTAATAATTTTTTGATGTCGTGTTGGTGAAGACCAGTAGTCGGTTCATCTAAAATGTACATTGTTCTTCCCGTCGATCTTTTTGATAATTCTTTAGCTAATTTAATTCTTTGTGCCTCACCGCCTGATAGAGTTGTAGCTTGTTGACCAATTTTTATATAACCTAGACCAACTTTTTTTAAAGTTAGCAATTTAGTCTTTATATTTGAAATATTTTCAAAATATTCACATCCTTCATCAACAGTCATGTTTAAAACATCCGCAATACTTTTATCTTTGAATTTTATCTCTAAGGTTTCCCGATTATATCTGGTTCCTTTACACTCATCACATTGTATATAAACGTCTGGGAGAAAATGCATCTCATAAGTAATAACTCCATCTCCCTCACAAGCTTCACACCTACCTCCTTTTACATTAAAAGAGAACCTTCCTGGTTTATATCCTCTTGTTTTTGACTCAGGTAATCCTGTGAACCAATCTCTAATTGGCCCGAAAGCTCCAGTATAAGTTGCTGGATTTGATCTTGGGGTACGACCAATTGGTGATTGATCAATATCAATTATCTTATCGATTAATTCTGTGCCTTTGAAACCTTTGAATGGTTTTGGAATTTTTCTAGATTTATTATTATTCAAAGTTAAGTTTAATGCGTTGTATAGTGTCTGTAAGATTAATGTTGACTTACCACTTCCTGATACACCGGTAACACAAGTTAAACTACCTAAAGGTATTTTTAAATTAACATTATTTAAATTATTACCAGTCGCACCTGTTATTTCGAGAAACCTCCCATTTTTTGCTAATCTTCTTTTCTTGGGAACATCAATTCTTAATTTGTTTGAAAGATATTTTCCTGTGATACTAATTTTATTTTTTGTTATCTCGTCAAAAGTTCCTTGCGCAACAACTTCACCACCTTTGTTTCCCGCTTCAGGACCAAGATCAATAATATGATCTGCATTTTCCATCGTTTCAGTATCATGCTCAACTACTATTACTGTATTTCCCAAATCTCGTAATCTTTTAAGAGCATTAATCAGTTTTACATTATCTTTTTGATGCAAACCAATAGATGGTTCATCTAAAACATATAACACTCCAGTTAAACCAGAGCCAATTTGAGATGCTAGACGAATTCTTTGCGCTTCTCCGCCTGATAAAGTACCAGACTCTCTTGATAATGTAAGATAATCAAGACCAACATTTAAAAGAAAATTTAATCTTTCATTAATTTCTTTTAGGATATGTTCAGCAATTTTGACCTGTCTTTTATCTAAATTGAATTTTAAATTTTCAAACCATTTTGCAGCATCTAAAATTGATTTTTCAGTCACTTCACTAATGTGCAAGCCGTCAATTTTCACACATAATGCCTCATCTTTTAGTCTATGACCATTGCATCTTTCACATTTAGTATCTGACTGGTATTGGGCTATTTCTTCTCTTTTCCAATCACTATCAGTTTCTAAATATCGTCTTTCTAAATTATTTATTACCCCTTCAAATGTCTTCTTATGTGAGTATTTTTCATAACCATCATCATATGAAAATTTTATTTCTTCATCATCAGATCCATAAAGAATGATATCCTTAATTTTTTTTGAAAGTTTTGACCATTTTTCATCTAACGAGAAGCTATAATGTTTTGCTAAAGAAGATAATGTTTGTGCATAATATAGAGTGGTAGTTTTAGCCCAGGGTTCAATAGCACCATCGGCAATACTTTTTTTATGATTTGGTACTACTAAATTTGGATCAACATTTAGTTTAATCCCAATTCCCTCACATTCCTCACAAGCACCAAAAGGACTATTAAATGAGAAAAGTCTTGGCTCAATTTCCTCGATTGTAAAGCCACTTTCAGGACATGCAAATTTAGTTGAAAATATTAATTTTTCTACTTTTCTATATTTTTTCGGTAAGGTTTCATCTTCATATTCAACGAATACTAATCCATTCGCTAAATTGACCGAGGACTCAATACTTTCAGCTAATCTGTTTCCCAAAGATGAATTTAAAACTATTCTATCGACCAGAATGTATATGTCATGCTTAATTTTCTTATTTAATTCAGGAACTTTATCAATATCATAAATTACATCGTCTACTTTGATCTTTCGAAAACCTCTTTTTTTATAATTTAGGATTTCTTTTTTATATTCTCCCTTTCTCCCTCTGACTACTGGAGCGTAAATATATATTGTTGACTTTTTTGGAAGCTCTTTAATTTTATCCACAATCTGTGTAATCGTTTGTGATGTTATTGGTTTACCTGTAAAAGGAGAATAAGGTATACCCGCTCTCGCATATAAAACACGCATGTAATCATATATTTCAGTAACTGTAGCGACAGTTGATCTTGGATTTTTAGAAGTATTTTTTTGCTCTATCGATATTGCTGGGCTCAACCCCTCAATTAAATCAACATTTGGCTTTTTCATTTTATCTAAAAATTGTCTTGCATAAGCGGATAAACTCTCAACATACCTTCTTTGACCTTCTGCATAGACTGTATCAAAAGCTAAAGACGACTTTCCCGATCCTGATAGACCAGTTATGACAACAAATTTATCTTTGGGTATCTCTAAAGAAACATTTTTTAAATTGTGTTCTTTAGCTCCCTTAATAACTATCTTTTTCATCATAATTTTTGTTGCTTTGACTTAATAAAATTAATATTCAGAGTAAATTGTGGTATAGTTCTAATTAACAAATTTAACAAATATTAAAATATTATGGCTGGAAGTTTAAATAAAGTACTTTTAATTGGTCGTTTGGGCGCAGATCCAGAGATCAAACAAATGGTAAATGGCAAAAGTGTTGCACGATTAAGTCTGGCAACAAGTCAATCTTGGAAAGATAAGAATACTGGTGAAAAAAAAGAAAAAACAGAATGGCACCGTATAGTTGTATTCAATGAAGGATTGGTAAATGTTGTTCAACAATATTTAAAAAAGGGAGCCCAAATATATGTTGAAGGACAATTAACGACTCGAAAATGGAAAGATGAGCAGTCTGGTCAAGACAAATACTCGACTGAAATTGTTATTCAAGGATATAACTCATCTTTAACTATGTTAGGTGGAGGTAATTCAGGTGGAAGTATTTCAAATGATAATACTCAATCTAATAATGATGACATGTCACAAATTTCAAATGACATGGATGATGAAATTCCATTTTAATATTTATGCAAAAAACTGAAATTCCTGAGGATAAGAATATAAAATTAATCTCAATGCATGATGAGATGAGCTCATCTTATCTATCTTATGCAATGAGTGTTATAGTCAGTAGAGCACTTCCTGATATACGAGATGGTTTAAAACCAGTTCATAGAAGAATTTTGTATGCGATGTACAAAGGTGGATATGATTGGTCAAAACAATTTAGAAAATCTGCAAGAATTGTTGGAGATGTTATTGGTAAGTATCACCCGCATGGAGATCAATCAGTTTATGATGCTCTAGTAAGAATGGTTCAGGATTTTTCAATGAGCCTACCTTTAGTTGATGGACAAGGAAATTTTGGATCTATTGATGGCGATCCCGCTGCTGCGATGAGATATACAGAAACTAGATTATCTAAAGTTTCACAATATCTAATTGATGATATCGAAAAAAATACAATTTCATTTAAAAATAATTACGACGAAACAGAGAAAGAACCAACTGTTTTACCAGCTCAATTTCCTAATTTATTAGTAAATGGTGCAGGTGGGATTGCAGTTGGAATGGCAACTAGCATACCACCACATAATCTAGGTGAAATAATTAACGGGACATTAGCTTTAATTGAAAATAAAGATATAAAAATTAAAGATCTTATGAAGCACATACCTGGACCTGATTTTCCAACAGGAGGAGTAATAATTGGAAAAGATATGATCAAACAAGGTTATAACAAAGGCAGAGGTTCTTTTAAAATTAGAGGTGAAATTTCTATAGAAAGTTTAAAAAATGGAAGAGAAAGATTGGTTATCACATCAATTCCTTACCAAGTTAATAAATCTGTTTTGAATGAGAGAATTGCTCAGCTTGTTAGAGAAAAAAAAATCGAGGGTATAAGAGATATAAGAGATGAGTCTAATCGAGAAGGAATCAGAGTTTCAATAGATTTGAGAAGTGGGGTAGAACCTGAAACAGTAAAAAGACAACTTTACAAGAATACACAAATTGAAAGTTCATTTGGATTTAATACACTTGCAATAGTTGATGGCAAACCTGAAACTTGTAACTTAAAAGATTTCTTATCAAATTTTTTATCCTTTAGAGAGGACGTTGTAGTCAAAAAAACAAAATTTGATTTACAAAAAGCAGAAGAGCGAGCACATATCTTAATAGGTTTATCAGTATCAGTTGAAAATTTAGACAAAGTTATCAAAATAATCAGATCATCAAAAAATCCAGAAGATGCAAAGAAATCTCTTTTACAAACCAAATGGAAAATTAATAAGTCAAAAAAATTAATTTCACTTGTAGAAAGTTCAAAATCAAAAACTTTATACTCCTTATCAACTTTACAAGTGAATGCTATTTTAGAATTAAGATTACAAAAACTGACAGCATTAGGAATAAATGAAATTGAAATAGAAATTAAGAAGTTAGCTGAATTAATTACGAAATATAAAAAAATAATTTCGTCTAAAAAAGAATTGTTAAAAGTTATTAGCGAAGAGTTAAAGAATATTAAAGATAAATATTCATTACCTCGAAGAACTAAAATAATTGATGCTGTATTAAATTACGATATAGAAGAAACCATTCAAAAACAATCTGTATTGATTACAGTTACATTACAGGGTTACATCAAACGTGGATCTTTGAATAGTGTTAAGACACAAAAAAGAGGAGGTAAAGGAAAAACTGGCATTACTACTAGAAACGAAGACTCTGTAGTCCAAACTCTATCAGTCAATACACATACCTCAGTTTTGTTTTTCTCTACAGAAGGTTTAGTTTATAGAATAAAAGCTTGGAAAATACCTGAGGGATCTTCAGTTTCTAAGGGAAAATCGTTGTTTAATATTCTTCCACTAAAAAACCATCAGTCGATAAGTTCTATTATGCCTTTTCCCGATAATGAGTCTGAAATGAAAAATTATCAAATTGTATTTGCTACTGCTCAAGGGAAAATTAGAAAAAATAGTTTAGAGGATTTTTCTTCAATCAATACATCTGGAAAAATTGCAATGAAATTAGACAATAATGATAAAATTGTTGGAGTTAAAATTTGCAAGGATGATCAAGATATAATTTTAAGTACCAAATTAGGAAAATGTATACGTTTTGAGTCTAAAAAATTGAGAGTTTTTAAGGGTAGATCCTCTAAAGGGATTAAAGGTATTGTTTTGTCTCCAAACGATCAAATTGTCTCTCTTTCAATCATAGATAATGATAAATCTAAAAAAAATGGGAAGAAGTCAAAAGATGAGCAATCAGAATTAAAAGCTAAAGAAAAGTTCATATTATCAATAACAGAAAATGGTTTTGGTAAAAAAACTAGTCATACAGAATATAGAGTAACTAATAGAGGTGGGAAGGGAATTATCGGAATTATAAATTCACCAAGAAATGGTAATATCTCATCCTCTTTCCCTGTATATGATGGTGATGAAATACTTATATCGACTAACAAAGGAAGAGTAATACGTGTAGCGGTAAAAGAAATTAGAACTGCGGGTAGAAATACTCAGGGTGTCAGAATTATTAAATTAACTGGAGAAGAAAAAGTTGTTTCAGCTGATAAAATAGATGATAACTTAGTTTAATGAATAAAGTTGCAATCTATCCTGGAACATTTGATCCAATTACGTTTGGCCATATTGATGTTATTAAAAAAGGTTTAAAACTTTTTGATAAGATTGTCGTTGCAGTATCTAACGTTGAAAATAAGGATTATTTATTCGATTCTGATGAACGAATTGAAATTGTAAAAAAAGCTTTATTTTATGATTTGAGACTGAACAAAAAAAAAGTTGTCGTAATTTCTTTTAGCTCTTTAACAACTGAATTATGCAAAAAGTATAAATCAAATATTATTTTAAGAGGATTAAGAGCAGTTTCAGATTTTGAATATGAATTTCAACTAGCAGGGATGAATAGAAAATTAAATAAAAATATTGAAACTCTTTTTTTAATGTCTGATGTTGAAAATCAGATTATTTCATCAAGATTTGTTAAAGAAATAGTAAATTTAAAAGGTGATATCAAAAAATTTACTACAAAAAGTACAATCAAATTACTAAAAAGAAAATATGAATAAAATTTTAATAAATATATTTATTTTCTTTTTTTTAACTATAAACCAAGTAATGTCAGAGGAGAATATTATGATTTTGAAACTTAAAGATGGAGATGTTAAAATTGAATTATTTGAAGATGTAGCACCTAATCATGTTAAAAGAATTAAAGATTTAGCTAATAGCGGTAAATATGATAATGTTGTTTTTCACAGAGTTATTGATGGTTTCATGGCACAAACTGGTGATGTAAAATTTGGAAATTCATCATCAAGTGATTTTAATTTAAGAATGGCAGGAATGGGAGGATCAGATTTACCAGACCTGAAACAAGAATTTAATAATTTACCTCATGATAGAGGAACTTTATCTATGGCTAGATCACAAGATCCAAATAGTGCTAATAGCCAATTTTTTATTTGTTTTAAACCCGCTCCTTTTCTAGATAACCAATATACAGTTTTTGGAAAAGTGATCGAAGGAATAGAATTTGTTGATAAAATTAAACGTGGTGATGAAAACAATAATGGTGCCGTCACAGATCCAGATAAAATAATTAGTTTTAAATCACTATAATATTTAATGGCATTAAAAGAATTTGCCTTTAAATTATTGAACAAAGATGGCTATGCAAGAGAAGGAATTATAGAAACACATAGAGGTATTATTAGAACTCCTGCTTTTATGCCAGTTGGAACTCAAGCAACTGTAAAAGCTTGTACAATAGACGATATTAAAAAAACTGGCTCAGATATAATTTTAGCTAATACATATCATTTAATGATCCGTCCAGGAGTTGAACGAATTCAAAATGCCGGCGGATTACATTCCTTTATGAATTGTGATTTACCTATACTTACTGACTCAGGTGGTTTTCAAGTAATGTCTCTTTCAAAATTAAATAAAATAGACCGAGAAAAAGGTGCAATTTTTAACTCTCATGTTGATGGAAAAAAATTTTATTTGAGCCCAGAAGAAAGTATAAAAATTCAACTTGGCTTGAACTCAGATATTGTAATGATCATGGATGAATGTCCAAAGAAAACGGATGACTATGAACTGATTAAAAAATCAATGGAACTATCATTATATTGGGCTGATAGATCCAAAAAAGCCTTTGGAAAAAATCCTCATAAAGCTCTTTTTGGCATAGTCCAAGGAGGTCTTTTCAAAGATTTGAGACTTTTGTCTCTAAAAGGTTTGTTAAATCTAAATTTTGATGGATATGCCATTGGTGGTCTTGCAGTTGGTGAAACACAAGAGGAAATGTTTAAAGTTTTGGATGACATTAAAGAAAATCTTCCAAAAAATAAACCACATTATTTAATGGGTGTAGGCACACCTTCTGATATTTTAGGTGCAGTTAAAAGAGGAATAGACATGTTTGATTGTGTAATGCCGACTAGATCAGGGAGAACAGGTCTTGCTTTTACATGGAATGGAAGAATAAATATTAAAAATAATAAGTATCAAAATGACAATTCACCTCTTGATGAAAAGTGTAAAAATTTAAATTTAAACAAATATTCAAAAAATTATTTGAATCATTTATTCAATACTAATGAAATTTTAGGGTCGATGCTTTTAACGTTAAATAATATCAACTTTTATCAAGAATTAATGAGGGAAATAAGAAAAAATATTCAAAAAGGCACTTTTAATGAATTTCATGATAAATACATAGATAAGTTGTGATAAAGAAACTATATGTCTCATCAATTCCTATTTGAAATATTAAAATAAATATGTATATACGAAGTAATTTTGGGCCGTTAGCTCAGTTGGTAGAGCAATTCCCTTTTAAGGAATGGGTCGATGGTTCGAGTCCATCACGGCTCACCATCAATTAATACTTATATTTTAATTGGTGGGTAATCCAAAATTATACTATTTGTCCACTCATTTATTTTTTTAATTCGATTGTCAGGTGAGGGGTGTGTGCTAAGAAACTCAGATTGTTTTTTTCCTTTACTAAATTTTTTCATTCTTTCCCAAATTTTAGGCGTTTCTCTTATATCGTAACCAGACAAAGAGGCAAAAATCATACCCAAATAGTCAGCTTCAGTTTCTTGCTTTCTATTGAAAGGGTTCATTATACCTAGTTGAGAGACCATACCAATAGTATTCATACCTGTTGTTCTATTAACTTGAGATAATTTTCCACCTGATAATATATCAATGACATTTGTCCCTACGTTTAAAACAACACCTCTGCTCGCTCGTTCTACGGAGTGTTTTGCTACAGCATGTGCAATTTCATGACCCATGACAGCAGCTAAGCCATCAGTATTTTTGGTTACTTCTAATATGCCTGAAAAAACTGCTATTTTACCTCCTGGCATACAAAATGCATTTCTCATATTTTTTTTATCGATTAAAATATATTCCCAATCAAAACCAATTGTCGGATCATCAAGTTTTGATTGATAAAAATATTCTCCTATAGAATTTTCCATTCTTTTGCCAATTTCTTTAATTTGATTAAGTTTTGGTCCTGTTATTAATTTTTCTTTTTCCTTAATTTTTTCAAAAATTTGGGCTGCCTGAGCATTTAATTTAGCTTCAGGGATTAGTTTTAATTGTTTTCGATCAGTGATTGGTGCAGTAGCACATGAATTCAGAGCTAAACTACAACAAGTACAACCAACATAAGTTAAGAATTTTCTTCTATCCATTTTTAATTATCATTGATAATATATTTTAAAATGAATCTAAATAATAAAATATTAGTATTTTTATTTATTATTGCGATTTCTTTTGTAGTTTACTCTAGTTTTAAATAAATTTTATGAAAAAGAATAAAAAAAAACGATCACTTACTCTTATTCTTAGAAATTATTTTATAACGGGTGTAGTGGTATTAATTCCTATTGGTTTTACTTTATATTTAAGTAAAATTTTAATAGGAATTTCTTCTAAAATAATTCCAGAAAATATAAATCCTAATAACTACTTACCTTTTGCAATACCTGGAATAGAAATAATTATTTCTGTAGCATTTATAACAATTGTTGGGGGATTATCATTATCCTTTTTAGGTAAACGAATTCTCAAACTTATTGATGATTTATTTAAAAGAATTCCAGTTTTAAGGACTATTTATTCGGCTATAGTACAAATGACTGAGACATTTTCTAATAAAGATGACAATGATAAAAAAAGTGTTGTTTTAGTAGAATACCCAAGAAAAGGTGTTTGGGCTGTTGGATTTGCAACAAAAGAAAATAAAGGTGAAATGGCTGAAAAAACAAATAAACAATTAATAAACGTATTTGTTCCAACTACACCAAATCCTACAAGTGGTTTTTTACTAATGTTTCCTATAGATGAAGTTATATATCTGAATATGACATTTGAAGAGGCATCCAAATTTATTGTTTCTGCAGGAACATCCACAGGTAAGAATTAAGCTATATCGTTAATTATATCTGCACGATCATATAATTTAATTAAAGGTTTAAATCTCCCTATATCCTCTTTTTCATTTTCAATTCTTTTAATTTCTTTTTCCGCTAAAATAAAAAGATTATGATTATGTATTGGATCTGCCAATTTAAAGTTTTTTATTCCACTTTGTTTAAAACCAAGAATATCTCCAAAACCTCTTAATTTCATATCCTCTTCAGATATTTTAAATCCATCATTAGAGTCTTTTAATATATTAATTCTTTTTTTTGCATTTTCACTTAGATTTGACTTAAACATTAATACACATGAAGACTCTTTGTTACCTCTTCCAACTCTACCTCTAAGTTGATGTAATTGAGACAAACCAAACTTATTTGCATTTTCTATTATAATTACATTTGCATTTGGAAAATCTATACCAACTTCAATGATAGTAGTAGAAACTAATATTTTAAATTCATTTCTTAAAAATTTGTTTAAGATTTCCTCTTTTTCCTCAATGGTTGTTTTTCCATGGAGTAAATAAACCTCATTTGGAAAAATTTTTTTTAGATATTCAGACTTTTTAATAGCTGAAGAATGATCAATTTTTTTTGACTCTTCTATAAGAGGGCATACCCAAAAAATTTGATTTCCAAGTTGTATTTCTTTCTTGATAAATTTAATTACATCCTCAATCTTACTCTCAATTTTACTATAAGTTTTTACAGGTTTGCGGTTATTCGGTTTTTCTCGTATAATTGAAAGATCCATATCCCCGTAAATAGTCATTGTTAAAGTACGTGGAATTGGTGTTGCTGTCATTAAAAGAACATCACAATCTTTCCCAGCTTTATCAGATAATTTTTTTCTCTGACTAACTCCAAATTTGTGTTGTTCATCAATTATTATTAAACCTAGTTTTTTGAATTCTACTTTTTTTTGAAATAAGGCATGTGTTCCAAAAATAATATCAATTTCTTTTTTAATAAGTTTATTTAAAATTTTTTTCTTATCTTTGTATGATGATTTTCCAGAAAGTAATTCTATTTTAATATTTTTTGGATATATTTTTTTTGCTAATAAGAAATGCTGTCTTGCTAATATTTCTGTAGGAGCCATTACTGCTACTTGAAAATCAGAACTGATGGTATTGAATGCTGATAATAACGCTACAATTGTTTTACCACTACCAACATCACCCTGAAGTAATCTGAACATCTTGTTATCAGAGCACAAATCTTTGTTAATCTCATTTAATGTTTTAGTTTGATCATTGGTTAAGGAAAAATCTAATTTTGATATTATTTCACCTTGTTTTTTAATATTGAATTTTTTCTTTGTTTTTTTTATTTTTTTGATCTTTTTTCTAATTTCTGAATTAACTAAAAAAGTTGAAAAAATTTCATCAAAAGCAAGTCTTTGATAGAAATTTTCCTTGAATTTACCAATGTTTTCTGGATCGTGTAATTTTTTGATTGAGTCATTCCAACCAATATTACCAAAATTTTTTAATATATCTTTTGAGTGCCACTCATCAATCTGAGGTAAATTTTTAATAATTTGAAATATTATTTTATTATAAACCTTTTCACTAATTCCCTCAGTTAATGAATAGGTATTATGCTTTTGTTTTATTATAGATGAGTCTTCTGAAATATATTTAGGATTTGTTAATTGATATTTATTTCGAAAGTGTTTAATTCTACCACTAATTGTTACTTCTTTTCCAATAGGTAATATTTTTCTAATATATCCCTCGTAACTATTAAAAAAAACACAATCTATTTCACCAGTTTCATCTTTGCATAAAACTCGATTTGGTAAGTTTCTTACTCTTGGAAATGAATATTTTTGAGGAATTATAGTTATAGTCTGTATCTCATCGATTTTTAAATCTTTAATTTTCGAAGATAAACTTCGGTCTGTATAAGATTTTGGTAATTTCCATAACAGATCAAAAATACTATTAATTTTTTTTCTTTTTAATAAATTTGATGTTTTTAAACCAACACCTTTTATAGATTTTAGGTCAGATAATAAATATTCATAATTTCTTTTAATATCCATAAACTAATATTATATTCCTAATATGACCGCTGATATAGAACAAATAAAAAAAAAAATTATATACAGATCAAATTATCGCGGTACCAAAGAAATGGATAAACTTTTAGGAGCATTCACTAATAAATATATAGATCAATTAGATGTTAAAGATTTAAATGAATTAATAAAATTCTTAGAAATAGATGATAATAATCTTTACAATTTTTATAATGGTTTAAAAACCAACATTGAATTTGAAGATAACAAAATTAATAATTTATTTAAAAATTTTAAATATTAACAATTATATGGCGGAGAGACTGGGATTCGAACCCAGGAAAGAGTTGCCCCTTTGCCGGTTTTCAAGACCGGTGCTTTCAACCGCTCAGCCATCTCTCCGTGTAGAAGCTTTTATAATTAAAAATATTTAATTCAACAATAAAATAGTCTAATTACTCATGATATTTAATTCATTTAATTAGTATGAAAAATGATTTTAACAAAGGTTTAATATTAACTTCTTTAGGTTCTTTTTGGTGGGGATTTATTGGAGTTATATATTTTGAGTCAGTTTCTTTTATTGGTCATACTGAATTAGTTGTTCACAGATGTCTGTGGACAGCAATAATGTTAATTTTAACCACAACATTTCTGTCTAAATGGAAAATTTTTTTAAAAGAAATAAAAGATAAAAAAAAATTAATTGCATTATTTTTGTCTGGTTTTTTAATTTTTGTTAATTGGTCTATATGGATATATGCTGTTGCATCTGAAAGGATTATTGATGCTAGTTTTGGTTATTTTATAATGCCAATAATTAGTGTTCTTTTGGGGTATATTTTTTTTAAAGAGGAACTAAACAAAAAAAGGATTTTTTCAATTATTCTAGTTTTTGTCTCAATATTGATTTTAATTTTTTTTAATCTTAAATCATTACCATGGGTCGGTCTCATTGTAGCTTTTAGTTGGGCCTTTTATAATTTAGTTCGAAAAAAAATCAAAATTGATACCGATATTGGGTTGCTAATTGAAAGTTTATATATTTTCCCTTTTGCTTTAGTTGCATTTTATATAATTGCAAATAATGGTCTAAACGACTTTAACTTAAGTAATCCAGGATTAAGTCTATACTTACTTTTAGCTGGTCCGATGACTGTGATACCTTTGTTTCTATATGTAAGAGGGGTTGAGTTAATTGGATTAGGACCTACCGGAATGATATTTTATATAACGCCAACATTACAGTTCATTTTAGGTTATTTTTATTACGGAGAGGATTTTTCATTAGTTAAATTTCTAAGTTTTATTATTATTTGGATTGCTGTAATTATATATTTAAATGACTTATATGAAAAAAATTAAAATTTTTTTTTTAATTCTATTTTTTCTAAATTCCAACTTATTTGCAAATGAGAATACAGATTTTGAAAAGTGGAAAAAAGATTTCAAACAAAGAGCTTTAGCAAATAATATTTCTGAGAAAACTTTTGATCTGGTAATGACAGATACTAAGTTCTTAGCAAATGTTATAAAATATGACAGATACCAGCCTGAATTTTATGAAGACACCAAAACTTATATATCAAAGAGATCTTCTACAAAAAAATTAAATAAAGGTATCGACTTCTATTTAAGCAATAAAGATTTGATTAATATTGTTGAAAATAAGTTTAAAATTGAGAAGGAACTTCTATTGTCATTGATGGGCATTGAAACAAATTATGGAACATATGTTGGAAAAATGGATATCCTTTCCTCACTAGCAACTTTAAGTTATGATAAAAGAAGATCTGAATTTTTTACTAAAGAGCTTTTAATCTTATTAAAATTAATTGATGAAAATCAGATAGATTATAAATCATTGTATGGTTCATGGGCAGGTGCATTTGGTTTTTTTCAATTCATGCCCTCAACCATAAAAAATCACGCAATTGATTTTAATACAGATAATTATATTGATTTAAAAAATTCTCATGATGCTTATGCTTCAGCAGCTAATTATCTTAAAAAAATTGGTTGGAAAAAAGACTCACCTTGTTTTTATAGAATAGATCTTAAAGAAGATATTCCAAAAAAATATTTGAATGTTTCTGCAAAAAAACTCCAAAATAAAAAAAAATTAGGATTTTTTAAGAAATATATTGATAATTATGATGATATAAGCTTTCTAAAATCAAATTATAATGTTGCAATAATCACTCCAGACAAAGATATTATTCCTGGTGCAGATACTTTAAATCCTGCATATATTGTATTTGATAACTACGAAATAATTCTCCAATGGAATAGATCTCTAAGATTTGCTTTAGCTGTTTGTACCTTAAAAGATAAATTTAAAAATGAATTATAAAATTTTATTAATATTTTTGTTATCAATATTTTTGATAGGTTGTGAACAAGTAGCAATGAAGCCAGATAAGATTGAAACAAAAATAGAGAAAAAATATAGTAATAGTGGCTTTGCTTTAATCTTTGACGAAAATGTAAAAAAAATTAAAAAATTAGATGATAGATCATTAATGATCCATCACAAATCACTTAAAAGAAAATCTGCTGTTAAGATTACAAATCCAAAAAACGGAAAGTCTTTAATTGCAGAAGTAAAATCTAATAACCAAAAATTTTCAGATTTTTATAATTCTGTTATATCTAGAAGAATTGCTGAAGATTTAGATCTTGATTTCAATGAACCCTTATTGGAAATAGTGTTAATATCTAGAAATTCTACTTTTATTGCAAAAAAAAGTAAAACTTTCGATGAGGAAAAAAACGTTGCAGAAAAGGCGCCAATTGATGGTATTCAAATTAATGATTTAAGCAAAACTAAGAAAAAAGAAAAAAAAATAACTAAAGAAAAATTTTCTTACTCAATAAAGATTGCTGATTTTTACTATAAATCTACTGCTAAAATGATGATTTCTAGAATCAAAGATGAAACTTCTATAAAAAACTCTAGGATAAAAAAATTATCTCAAACTAAATTTAGAGTATTAATAGGTCCTTTTAATGATATAAAAAGTTTGAAAGAGTCATTTGAGAAGTTAAAATCTCTTAATTTCGAAAACTTAGAAGTGCTAAAAAATGTTTAAAAATTTTCTAATTACAATTCTTATAACTTTTTTTATTTCTAACAGTGCGCATTCTAATATTGAGATAAAAGCAAGAACAGCAATCTTACAAGATTTTTTGTCGGGTGAAATTTTATATGAAAAAGAACCAGACAGATCAATTTATCCTGCTTCAATGACAAAAATAATGACCTCCATTATTGCTTTTGATTTAATTAAATCAGGCGATTTAACTTTAGATGAAAAATTTATTATTTCAGAGAAAGCTTGGCGGCTATCAACTTCTGGATATTCTTCAATGTTTGTTATGGTCAATGATGAGGTGAGTGTAGAAAATTTACTTAGAGGTATTATTGTTGCCTCAGGAAATGATGCTTGTGTTGCATTAGCTGAAGGAATAGCAGGAACTGAAGAGGAATTTGCAATTATGATGACTTCCAAAGCACAAGAAATTGGTATGAGAAATACAAATTTTGCAAACTCATCTGGAATTAATGATCCTGACAATTATTCAACAGTAAAAGACATAATGATAATGTCTCATTATTTAATTAAAAACTATCCAGAATATTACGAGTGGTTCAGTGAAAAAGAATTTACTTGGGATAGAACTGGTGGCGATCCAATTACTCAAGGAAATAGAAATCCACTTTTATATAAAAATATGGGTGCAGATGGAATTAAAACTGGATATCTTGCAGTGGAAAAATATTCTTTAGCATCATCATTAGAAAGAAAAGGTAGAAGGCTAATTGCAGTAGCTAGTGGTTTCGAATCTAAAAATTCTAGATCTAGAGAGAGCTCAAAACTATTGACATATGGTTTAACGAATTTTGATTTAGTAGAAATAAATAAATCGGGAGAAGATTTTGATAGCGTTGATGTTTGGTTAGGAAAAAAGGATTTTGTTAAAGTTTATACTAAAGAAGATATCTATAAAATTATTAAAAAAGGTAAGAAAAAATTGTTAAAAGTTAAAATGTTATATGAAGGACCTGTGGAAGCTCCAATTAGTAAAGATCAAGTTTTAGCAAAATTAAGGATTATTTATGATGATGAATTAATTGATGAATACGATCTTTTGGCAAAAGAGGAAGTGAATAAAGTAAATATTTTTTCAAGGTTAATTAAATCCTTAAATTATTTGATTTGGGGTGATGTCTAAAAAAATTGTTATAGCCTTTGAAGGTATTGAGGGTAGTGGAAAAACTTTTCATATTGACAATGTTTCTAAATATTTAAAAAGAAAAAAGATACCTCATATAAAGATAAGAGAGCCTGGAGGGAATAAGAACTCAGAAAAGATAAGAAAATTAATTCTAGATAAGAAATCTAATTTTAATAAAAATACTGATTTATTACTTTATTTAGCGGCTAGAAGTGAAAACATGGATAATTTGAAAAAAAATTTTAGAAAAAAGATAATTTTGCTAGATAGGTTTACCGACTCTACCATTGCTTATCAACATTTTGGAATGGGTGTAAATTTAGATATTATTAAAAAGATTAACAATCATATTTTAAAATCATTTAAAGTAGATTTTACGTTTTTGAGTATTGTTAGCACAAACAATATGCAAAAAAGATTGAAACAACGAAAAAAACTTAATCGTTACGATGAGTTCAAAGAAAAATTTTACAAAAAAGTACAAAATGGTTTTTTAAGAATATCTAAAAATAAAAAAAGATATAAAATAATTAATTCAAATCTTCCTATCGAATTAAACAAAAAAAAAATAATTGAAAAAATTGAAAAATTAGTAAAATGAATTTTTATCCTAACAGCCAAACAAATCTTTATGGATTACAGGATAATCTTTTATTTTTTGCTAAATTATTTAACCAAAAAAGATTACCATCAAAGATTTTATTAACTGGTCAAAAAGGTATTGGCAAATGTACTCTTGCTTATCATTTAATTAATTTTGTTTTATCAAAAGATGAAGAAATGCCTTATGATTTAGCTGAATTTAAAATAAATTTAGATAATCGCTCATTTAAGTTAATTCAAAATGGTTCATGTCCAAATTTTAATTTAATAGATATATATCCTGATAAAAAAAACATAGATATAGAACAAATTAGAGAATTAATAATTCAACTCAATAAGTCTTCATTCAACAATAAGCCAAGATTTGTTTTAATTGATAATATTGAATATTTGAATTTAAATTCAGTAAATGCGCTGTTAAAAACGTTAGAGGAACCTAATGATAATATATTTTTTATTTTAATAAATAGTAATAAGAAAATAATTCCTACTCTTCTATCTCGTTGTATTAATTTCAATATATCCCTAGAAAATGATAAGGTTAATGAAATTAGTTCACTTCTTTTTGATAATGATATTGATAATCTCTTAAATAAAGATTTATTAAATTATTATTCTACTCCTGGAGAAATTTATAATCTTTTAAAATTTTCTGAAGAAAAAAAGATTAATTTAAAAGACATAAATTTAAAAGATTTTTTATTAAAACTTATAAGTGAAAATATTTATAAAGATGATAAGCAATCAAAAACATTTGTTTACAATATAATTGAATTATTTTTGATAAAAGATATTTCAGTTTCAAATTCAGATGTTTACAATTATTTTTTGAAAAGAATAAATGATTTTAAGAAATTCAATTTAGATGATGAATCTTTATTTTTAGAAATAAATTCAAAGCTTTTAAATGGATAAAAATTATTATATTACAACACCAATTTATTATCCCTCAGCCAAACCACATATGGGACATGCTTATTCGAGTATTATTGCTGATTTTTTTGCTAGGTTTAAAAGAATAGATGGATATAAAGTTTTTTTTCTGACTGGAACTGATGAGCACGGTTTAAAAATTCAAAGAGCTGCTGAAAAAAAAGGAGTTGAACCTTTAGCGTTCTGCGATGAAATTAGCAAAACATTCAAGAATTTATCAAAAACTCTTAATTTAACAAATAATGATTTTATAAGAACTACTGAGTCTCGACACAAAAAATCTGTTCAATATTTGTGGGAAGAATTAAAAAAAAATGATGACATTTATTTATCAAAATATTCTGGTTGGTATTCAGTATCGGATGAAGCGTTTTACAATGAGGATGAAATTGAAGATCTTGATAATAAAAAAGTGGCCATATCATCTAAATCTCCTGTTGAATGGGTTGATGAGGAGTCTTATTTTTTTAGATTATCTAAGTGGCAAAAGCCATTATTAGAATTTTATGAAAAAAATCCTGATTTTATTTCTCCAGCGTCTAGAAAAAATGAAGTCATAAGTTTTGTTAAAAGTGGATTAAAAGATTTGTCAGTGAGTAGAAAAAGTTTTTCTTGGGGTATAAAAGTTCCGAATGATAATGAACATGTAATTTATGTGTGGTTAGATGCTCTCACTAATTATATTAGTGCTTTAAATTATCCCAATAAAGATGATGAATTATATAAAAAATTTTGGCCAGCATCTGTTCACTTGATTGGAAAAGATATATTAAGATTTCATGCAATATATT
>CACHMD010000002.1:0-88782 GCA_902580835.1 uncultured Pelagibacteraceae bacterium
AATATTTTGAGCGGACCACTTTTAAATGAAAAAGTTACATCACAACAATGGGTGGGTGTTTTATTGGGTTTTATTGGTGCTTCTTTGGTACTAGGGATAGATGTTGGTTCAGGTATTCCTTTACTAGGTTTAATTGCAACTTTAATTGCATTGTTATCTATAACGTTTTCTACTATTTGGCAGAAAAAATTGAGTAATAACTTACCATTATCCGTTAGTAATTTTTATCAAGCATTAGGTGGTTGTTTATTTCATGTGTTGATAATTATTTTTTTTATAGAGCCCTACATCTATTTTACAAAAACATTTATAATCGCAATGAGTCATCAAATTTTTCTTGTTTCCTTTGGTGCATTTACAATATTGATGTTTTTAATAAAAAAAAATTCAGCTAGTAAAACAGTTTCTGTTTTTTTTCTAATACCAGTAACCTCTGCTATTATGGCATGGCTTTTTTTAAATGAAACTTTAACGAATATAGATGTTATTGGTTTTTTAATAGCGTCGGTGGGTGTTTATATCGCAACAAGGAATTAATAATTAATTACTTTGATAACCAAATTCTAACGAGCCATCTGTTATTGAATGATGCAAAGACTCTCCAAAGCTTCTTAATCCAAAAATTCTTACTTTTTTTGGATTGTTAGAAATAAAATCAATCGTAATTGATATTCCGTTATAAATTGAATTTGTACAATCACCCTCATTAAATTTATCAATATTTATAGGACATCCTTTTTTTTAAAACTTCATTAACAAGATCACCTTGAATTTCAATTATTGTTCTTGAATGCGATAAATCTGTAATTGCAAAATTACTTTCATCGAATTGTTTTCCATCTTTAAAAATTAAATCTATTTTAGAAGATATAACTATCCAATTCTTTGGTCCCATCCATAAAATTCTAGTATCTGAATTTGAAGAAGATTTTAAAGTCGAAGGTAATTTTAGGCCATCAACTTTTATGTTTGAGATATCTGAACTTGAATTTTTATATTGAACTATTTGGAATATTAAAAAATTCCTCAATTCTGAAATCTTTAATAAGTCTTTCTCTTTTTTATTTTCAAAATCACCAAATTTTCCATTTTGATGCACATTATTTAAAGAAGAAATTTGCTTCACGATCTTACTCTCTTTCCTTGATGGTCTACATAATGTGAGGACATAACTTCTACTTCAATGGAAGTATTTTTAAGTGGGGAGACTGCAAAAAGCTTTTTTCCTATCATATTTTTTCCATCTTTTAATATTGCAAGAGAAAAAGGATTATTGTTCTCAACACTCCAACAAGATGAAGAAACATGACCAAGTTTAGGATTTGGAAGTTTTGCATTTTTATTTTCTACTAAATGAGATCCCTCTGGAATACTTGATTTCCTGTCCAATGGGACTAAGCCAACAATTTTTTGTCTATCCACTTTATTAAATGCTTCTTTAGCTAAAGATCTCTTTCCAATAAAATCTTTTTTCTTTGATACTAAACCCTCTAACGAAACATCATAAGGTATAGTTCTTCCATCTAGTTCTGGTCCGGCTACGTGACCCATCTCTATTCTTAGTGTCGACAATGCTTCCGTACCATAAGGTTGAATATTAAATTCTTCTCCAATTTCAATAATTTTTTCCCACATAAATAATCCAAAATCAGATTCAACATTTATTTCGTAAGCGAGCTCACCTGAAAAAGAAATTCTAAAAATTCTTGCTTTGACACTAAATAAGTCTCCCTCTACATATCCCATAAAAGGAAGTGCCTCGTTACTGACATCTATTTTAGGAAAAAGCCTTGCTAACAAATCTCTTGATTTAGGTCCTGCAATCGCCGCACCAGCCCATTGTTCAGTTGTTGAAACAACATTCACATTTAATTCTGGCCAAACAATTTGCAGGTAATATTCCAAATGCGATAATACGTTTGCGGCCTGTGCAGTAGTGGTTGTCATATGATAATGATTTTCTGAAATTCTGGTTGTTGTCCCATCATCCATGACAATTCCATCTTCCCTAAGCATAACTCCGTATCGAGCTTTACCAACTGGAAGTTTTAACCAAGCATTAGTATAAACTCTATTTAAAAACTCTGCAGCATCTGGACCTTTAATATCAATTTTTCCTAAAGTCGTTACATCACAAACACCAACGTGATCTCGAACATTTTTTGCCTCTCTCTTTGATGCCTCAAATAAGTTTTCATTTCCTCTTTTGTAGTACCTTGGTCTTTTCCAAGCACCAGCATCTACCCAGACAGCATTATTTTTTTCATGCCAATGGTGCATTGGTGTTTTTCTTGTAGGCATATATTCTTTGCCTATCTCCCTTCCAACTATTGTACCTATGGTAACTGGTGTAAAAGGCGGTCTAAAAGTAGTGTGACCTATTTGAGGAACAATTTTTTTTTCAACATTTGCAACTAATTGTAATCCATTTAAATTACTAGTCCTTCCTTGATCCGTTGCCATTCCTAGTGTTGTGTATCTCTTAACATGTTCGATTGATCTATAACCCTCTCTTAAAGCAACCTCTATATCAGAAACTGCTACGTCATTTTGGAAATCTACAAATCGTTTGTAATTTTTACCTTTAGGAAGTGGAGAACACCAAAATTTATCATGAGCACTATATTTTCGTTCATTAGTATTGGGAATTTGTATTTTTTCATCTTTTTTAGTTATGCTTTTAGAAACTTCTGACCCAGTATTAAAACTGTTTTTTAAGGTATCTTGTAATGTAAATGTTCCATTAGCAGCACCTAAAGAATGTTCATTTTGTTTTGATTTGTCAGGCACAAAAGCATCAATCGAGTCGTTAAATTTCAGTTTATTGCCTGATTGAGATGCTAAATGAACAGTTGGTGTCCAAAATCCAGATACACAAATAGAATCACAATCTATTTGTTCTGTATTTTCAAAATCTATCTTATCTTTATTTAATTTTCCAATTGTTGCTGATTTTACTTTTTTATATCCATGAGCAACTATCACTGCATAAGAAAACTTGATCTTTATATCTAAATCTTTAGCTTCATTAATTAACTCAGAGTTTTGATCCTCTCTAGTATCTAAAACTACTGGATTAACACCATTCTTTTTAAACTCAATAGCTGTTTCATATCCGCTATCGTTGTTAGTGAAAATAATTGGTTTTTTACCAATTAGAACACCATAAACTTTCATATATTCTTTTGCAGCAGCTGAGAGAAAAACTCCTGGTGTATCATTATTTCCAAAAACAATTGGTCTTTCAATAGATCCTGTTGATAGCAATACTTCTTTTGCTCTTATATACCAAAGTCTTTGTCTTGGTGTGTACTTAGGTTTTTTTTCTAAATGATCTCCTGTTCTTTCAAACATTACCATCATATTATGATCATAGTATCCAAAAACTTGAGATCTATTTTTAACAATAACATTAGGCATCTCTTTTAATTCAGATATAATTTTTTCTGACCAATCTTTTCCAGATAAATTATCTATCGTAACGTCATCTGTTAAAAGCGTCCCTCCATATCTAGGTTTATCCTCTGCTAATATTACTTTTGCTCCGTTTTTGGCAGCTGCGTAAGCACTTGCTAAACCAGCAGGTCCAGAGCCAGTAACTAATAAATCACAATATTCATATTTATGTTCATATCTCTCTTTATCTTTCTCGAGAGAAGCAATTCCTAATCCTGCTGCTCTTCGAATAAAAGGCTCATACACTCTGTACCAAAAACTTTTAGGCCACATGAAAGTTTTGTAATAAAAACCAGCAGGAAAAAAACGATTTAAGAAATTATTTATTGCACCAATATCAAAATTTACAGATGGCCAACAATTTTGACTAGTTGCTGATAAGCCGTTTACTAATTCTATTTCAGTTGCGTTAATATTAGGTTCAGAACAACCGTTAATTTCAACTTGCATTTTTGCATTTGGTTCATCAACACCTGCGCCAAAAAACCCTCTTGGACGATGATATTTAAAGCTTCTTCCAATTAAATGTATACCATTGGCAAGTAACGCTGAAGCCAGTGTATCACCCTCATACCCAATATATTTTTTTCCATTAAACTTAAATTCAATAGGTTTGTCTCTATTAATTAAGCCACCCGTATTTAATCTAAAATTTTGTGACATCAAAATTCTTCCTCTGGTTTAAAAGTTCTAAAAATTTCGTGAGTAGTTGTATCTCTCTCAACTTTAAACCATTGTCTGCATCCAGCAATATGATGCCACAATTCAATATGTTTTCCTCTCGGACTTTTTCTTAGATAAACAAAATTATCCCATTCTTCATCACTTATTTCTTGATTCAGTTTTGGTCTAGAAATTGTTCCATCACCTCCGTAGGCAAATTCTTTTTGAGACCTGTCCCCACAGTAAGGACACTTAATATTTAACATTTATGAAATCCAAGTTTTAGTTCCAAGGCCCTTCTCATCTAACAAGTAACCCTTAGAAAATCTATTTAGACTAAATCCTTCATTTAATTCATGAACTCTATCTTGTGCGATTGTATGTGCAAATGTCCAACCAGAAGATGGAACCGATTTGAAACCTCCATAACACCAACCACAATTTAAATATAATCCATCGATATGAGTTTTATCAATTATTGGTGAGCCATCCATTGACATATCCATAATTCCTCCCCAAGTCCTTAACATTTTCAATCGACTTAAGAATGGAAATAAAGCAACACCTCCAGTTAAGACATGTTGTATCGTTGGAAGATTACCTTTTTGAGCATAACTATTATATCCATCAAGATCTCCACCCATAACCATCTCACCTTTATCTGATTGACTAATATAAAAATGTCCAGCACCAAAGGTTACCACTCCATCTAAAACTGGTTTCACTGGCTCAGAAACACAAGCTTGTAATAAATGAGTTTCTATAGGAAGTGTCATGTTAAGTTTTTCTGCTAAAACATTTGTGCTACCGGCTACACACAATCCAATTTTTTTTGATTTAATATCTCCTCTAGATGTTCTCAAACCTGTTATTTTTCCTGCCTCAATATCAAATCCTGTTACTTCACAATTTTGAATTATATCGACACCCATTGAATCAGCTTGTCTAGCATAACCCCATGCGACCGCATCATGTCTAGCAGTACCAGCACTTGGTTGTGCTAAGCCTCCAAAAATTGGATACCTAACATCATCCGAAAAATCAGCCATAGGTATAATCTTTTTAACTTCTTCTCTATTAAGTAGAACTGCATCTATTCCATTTAATCTCATAGAGTTTCCTCGACGAGCATAAGCATTCATTTGTGCATCTGAATGAGCTAAATTGATTATGCCTCTTGGTGAAAACATGACATTAAAATTTAATTCCTGACTCATGTTTCTCCACAGGTTCATTCCAAATTCATTAAACCTAGCATTATCATCATACATAAAATTTGATCTGATAATTGTGGTGTTTCTTCCTATATTTCCTCCACCAATCCATCCTTTTTCAATAACTGCCACATTAGTTATTTGATGTTCTTTAGCTAAATAGTAGGCAGTAGCTAATCCATGGCCACCCCCACCAATAATTACAACGTCGTATTCTTTTTTAGGTGTAGGATCTTTCCATGCCAAATCCCATTTTTCATGATTAGAGAAAGCATTCTTGATTAGGCTAAATACTGAATATTTTTGCATGATTAAATTTTATAATAATGAATATAAATAGTTCCTATTTTTTTTATATATAATTTTTAGATATTTCCAAAGCTCTTAAAAAGAGATACTAATCGAGCAGTTTTTGTATATTTAAAGAATTTTATGAGTGAAATAAAATCAGACATTCAAATTGCAAGAGAAGCTAAAATGCAACCAATCAAAGACATTTTAGCAAAAATAAATGTTCCCGATGAAAGTTCTGCCTTCAGCCCCATGGGGCGTCACATCGCAAAAATAAATTTAGAATACCTTGATAGTCTCAAGAGTAAAAAAGAGGGAAAATTAATTTTAGTGACTGCTATAACTCCTACTCCAGCAGGAGAAGGAAAGACCACAACCTCTGTAGGGCTAAATGATGGTCTTAATAAAATCGGAAAAAAATCTATCGTCTGTTTAAGAGAACCAAGTTTAGGTCCATCTTTTGGAATGAAAGGTGGAGCTGCTGGTGGTGGCTATGCTCAAGTTGTTCCTATGGAACAAATTAATCTTCATTTCACAGGTGACTTTCATGCAATTACGTCTGCACATAATCTTTTATCTGCATTGATAGACAATCATATCTATTGGGGGAATAAACTTAATATAGATGTAAGAAGAATTGTTTGGAAAAGAGTTTTAGATATGAATGATAGAGCGTTAAGATCAATTAATATTAATCTTGGTGGTGTCGCTAATGGATTCCCAAGAGAAGATGGTTTTGATATTACAGTTGCTTCAGAAATAATGGCTATCTTTTGCTTGGCTAATAATTTGGAAGATTTAGAAAATAGAATTGGAAATATTACTGTAGCTTACACAAGAGAGAAAAAACCAATATATGCCAAAGATTTAAAAGCACAGGGACCTATGACTGTTTTGTTGAAAGAAGCTATAAGACCAAACATTACTCAAACATTAGAAAATAATCCTGCAATAATTCATGGCGGACCTTTTGCTAATATTGCACATGGTTGTAATTCTGTTATTGCAACTAAAGCTGGACTTAAATTAGCTGACTATGTGGTAACTGAGGCTGGGTTTGGTGCAGATCTTGGTGCTGAAAAATTTCTAGATATTAAATGTAGAAAATCCGATTTAAAACCAAGTTGTGTAGTTATTGTTGCTACAATTAGAGCATTAAAAATGCATGGTGGTGTAGCTAAAGATGATCTTAAAAATGAAAACGTTGAAGCACTAAAAAAAGGTTTGGTCAACCTTGAGAGGCATGTTGAAAATGTAAAAAAATTTGGTTTGCCTGTAGCGATCGCTGTAAATCATTTTATAAAAGATACTGACGATGAGGTAAAAGCTTTAGTTGATTTTTGTAATAAATTAGGAATAAAAGCAAGTCTTTGTACACACTGGGCAAATGGAGGAGAAGGTACAAAAGAATTAGCTTCACATGTTGCTGATTTATGTGAGAAAAATGAAAATCAATTTAAATTTTTATACGAAAGTAAAACCCCATTGTTTAAAAAAATTGAGACAATCGCAAAAGAAATTTATAGAGCCGATGAAGTTATTGCTGATACAAAAATTAGGGATCAACTTAAAAGTTTTGAAGAAGCAGGTTATGGAGAATTGCCAATTTGTGTGGCTAAAACTCAGTATAGTTTTTCAACTGATCCTAATCTCAAAGGTGCACCTACAGGCCACTCATTACCAGTTAGAGAAATAAGGCTTTCATCTGGAGCTGAATTTATAGTCGTTGTCTGTGGAGCAATAATGACAATGCCTGGTTTACCACGGGTACCAGCAGCAGACTCTATTAAACTTAATAAAAAAGGTGAAATCGAAGGGTTATTTTAATTCAATTCGTTAAGCCAATTTTTTAGCTCTAACATTCTCTTTTCTTTATCTGAAACTAAAATTTCTTTTTTGATAAAAGCAATGTGTTTTTGAACTTCAGTGTCATCTTTAAATACTTTTCTACTTTCAATTAATCTTTCTTTTCTAAACTCAATAAGATTAATCATTTTTTCATAAGTTATTTCTGGATGGTATTGTAGTCCCCAAATTTTTGTCTTATTAACCTCAAAATATAAACCTTGAATTTTATTAATCTTGTTCGAGGCTAAACAAATTCCTTTATCAGGTATTTTTACCACCTCATCAAAATTGAATGCTGGGGAATTAAATTTTTTATCTTTATTTTTATAAAGAGGATGTTTTATTCCATTTTTGTTTATCTCTATTTCATTTGCTATACCAATATGTGAATTGTCAGCCTTTTTGACTTGGCCACCTGCTGCTGTGACTGCTACTTGCATGCCCCAACAAATTGCCAAAATTTTCCCTACTTTATTTTGACAATTTTTCATGAATTCAATTTGCCTTCTAATTTCTGGAGTATCATTATAAATATTTAAACTACTTCCGCCCCAAATAAGACCATCATACTGCTCGAGTTGATCTGATATTAATTGAATATTTTGATCTGAAGAGGGGTTAACAACATCAAATGAAAGTTCATCAGTAAAATGGCTTAAGCTATCCTTTAAGCTTTCTGTATGTGTTTGAATACCATTTTCTGAAAAGCTCTCATTTTCTTCTCTTAGGTTTCCCTCTACAATTAATATTCTTTTCATTCAAACAATTCTCCTGAAATACTATGCTGATACATCAGTTTAAGATCCTCTTGATTAATTTTTTTTGGATTACCACTAGTAGATGGATCTTCTAAAGCCATTAGAGATAATCTATTTAAATCTAGTTTGGAACAATCCATAATGTCAGATAGTTTATGGGGGATTTCTAAATCTTTTCTTAAATTCAAAATCCACGATAAAAAACTTTCAAAATTTTTATCTAAATCTAAATAATCACAAATTGAGATAATTTTTTTTTCTATAATTGATTTATTAAAAGTTAACACATACGGCATAAAAATTGCATTACTCAATCCATGATGAATATTATATTGAGCATTAACAGGATGGCTCAATGAATGAATTGCACCTAATCCCTTTTGAAAAGCTGTTGAACCCATTGACGAAGCTGCCAAAAGATTTTGTCTAGCCTCAATATTTTTTCCATCTTGGTATGCAACAACAAGTGAATTTTTAATAAGTTTCATTCCCTCTAAAGCAATACCATCTGCCATAGGATGAAAGCTGGGTGCACAATATGCCTCAAGATTGTGAGCTAAGGCATCCATCCCTGTTGCAGCAGTTAACCTTGGAGAAAGTTCAATAGTCAATTTTGGGTCAAGAATAACAATTGAAGGTAAAATTTTTGGATGAAATATAATTTTTTTAACACCCGTTTTTTTATTTATGATTGCAGACGCTCGACCAGTTTCAGATCCTGTTCCTGCAGTAGTCGGAATTGCAATTATTGGAAAAATATTTTTATCATTAGCTCTTTTCCAATAATCTCCAACATCCTCAAAATCCCAAATAGGTCTACTTTGACCTGACATAAAAGCTATAGCTTTCCCAACATCAATTGCACTTCCTCCGCCAATCGTAATTACACCATCACAATCATTCTGTTTAAATTCTTTCACACCCTCATCGACATTCTCACCAAATGGATTTCCTGTAAAATTTGAAAATAATATTAATTTTTTTAACTTTTTTTTAATTTCACTAATTACCTCCTTAATAAATGGAAGATTTACTAAATCTTTGTCAGTAACAAATAATGGGTTGTTAACCTTTAAATTATGACAAGCTTCTCCTAAATCTTTAACCCTATCTTTGCCTACCCAAACTGTTGTTGGATAATTCCAATTAGATTTCATATTTTTTTAAGTGACTGTAAGTTTTCTATTATTCAATATTGCTCTAAATAAACTAATCATTAAAGGAATTTCTTTTTTATTAATTTTTCTCATAATGTATGGGGCAATTTCTCTAACTAATTGTTCTCCTTCAACAGTGTCATTAGGCATAAATCTTTTTTTTGCATTTTTAAATGTATATCCTTTTCCTAAGTAACTGCCCATTTTACTATTTCGACCACCCGCAGCGCTAACATATAAATCACCCACACCAGCAAGCCCAAGTGTACTTGTTTCTTTTCCTTTAAAATATTTTGTCAAATATTTCATTTCATTAATTGATCTTTGAAATAAACTTGATGACGTATTTAGACTTTGACCAGCACCTATAATCATTGCATATATATTTTTTATTGCTGAGCAGACCTCAACACCAATAATATCTCTTGAGAATTCATTTAAATAATATTTTGTAGAAATTCTTTTTCCTATTTTTTTTGCAAAATTTATATTTTTATTTGCAATTATTACACTTGTTTGATGTTTTCTCGCCAATTCTTTTGCTAAGCAAGGACCTTTTAAAACTGAAATATTTTTTATCCCAGAAACTTTTTGAAGTTTTTCAGAAATAGTAAAAATTTTCTTACTCCTAGATATATATTTTAACCCTTTGGTAAGAACCAGCAAAGGTGTATCAATATTATTTTTCTTCAACTCCTTACCAATAAAGTCTATTCCAGGTAAACTTAAAGCAATTACTATTAAATCAAATTTTTCTTTTAATAAATCACCAGAATATTTTCGAAATTTAAGTTTTTTTGGCAAATTCATTTTTAATGCAGAATGGTATTTTCTTTTTGAGGATAATTGTTTAATGAATTTTTTTGAGTAAGGTTCAGTAATTACAACATCATTCTTATTTTCCAGGCAGGGAATCGTGAAAGCAGATCCCATGGCCCCTCCTCCAATTATTAAAAATTTTTTCATATTGATTTAAATTCAAAAATATTAATTAAACGAAAATTTAAAATGCAACACATACGTGAAAATTTTCTATGTCAATTTTCATATTAAGTCATTATTTTATTTTAAATTTTAATATTTTGTTAGTAAAATAAACTTAATTTTTATTAAATCTTATGAGCAAAGTAGCTATTATTGGTGCAGGTCCATGTGGCTTATCAATGTTAAGAGCATTTGAGCAAGCAGAAAAAAAAGGAGAAAAAATTCCTGAAGTGATTTGTTTTGAAAAACAAGAAGATTGGGGTGGTCTCTGGAATTATAGTTGGCGAACAGGTTCTGATCAGTATGGAGATCCAGTTCCAAATAGTATGTATAGATATCTTTGGTCTAATGGACCCAAGGAATGTTTAGAGTTTGCTGACTATTCTTTTGATAAACATTTTGGCAAAGCAATTCCCTCATTTCCTCCAAGGGAGGTACTATACGACTATATAGTTGGAAGAGCTAAAAGTGGAAATTTAAAAAATAAAGTTAAATTTAATACAAGGGTCATCAATACAATCTTTAAAAATGAAAAATTTGAAATTAGCTATCAGGACAAAGTAAATGATAAAATTTTAAAAGAAAATTTCGATTTTGTAATTGTCTCAACTGGTCATTTTTCTGTTCCATTTATTCCTGAGTATGATGGAATGAAATCATTCCCGGGAAGAATTATGCACTCCCACGACTTTAGAGATGCAGAAGAATTTAGAGGTAAAAATATTGTGGTATTAGGCAGTAGTTATTCAGCTGAAGATATTGCGCTTCAATGTAATAAGTATGGAGCAAAAAGTGTAACTATTGGATATAGACACAACCCAATGGGATTCAAATGGCCTAAAGGCATGAAAGAAGTCCATTACCTAGATAGACTAGATGGAAGGAAAGCTATCTTTAAAGATGGTACTGAACAAGAAACCGACGTTATAATTTTATGTACAGGATACTTACACCATTTTCCATTTTTAGAGGAAAACTTACAACTGAAGACAAGAAATAGACTCTATCCACCTAAATTATACAAAGGTGTAGTCTGGCAAGATAATCATAAACTAATGTATCTTGGCATGCAGGATCAATTTCATACATTTAATATGTTCGATTGCCAAGCTTGGTATGCTCGCGATGTAGTTATGGGTAAAATAAAAATGCCTGATAATAAAGAAATTGAAAATGACATAAACAAATGGGTTGCAATGGAAGAAAAACTTGAAAATCCTGATCAAATGATTGATTTTCAAACAGAGTATACCAAAGAGCTACATGAAATGTCTGATTATCCTAAAATTGATTTTGAATTAATAAGAAAACATTTTAAAGAATGGGAACATCATAAAGTTGAAGACATATCAACTTATAGAGATAAATCTTTTTCATCCCCGGTAACAGGATCTGTTGCACCGGTTCACCACACGCCTTGGGCAAAAGCAATGGATGATACTTTAAAAACTTTTTTGAATAAATAATTAAGTTTTAATCAATACCTAGGTGTTTTTTTCTTTTTTCAACCCAAGATCTAATCAGATTATCAAATATAAGAGCTATAAAAGCTACACAAATACCAAGTGTTAACCCAATCCCAGCACCTTTTTTATCTGATAGTGCTTTTAATATATATTGTCCTAAATCTTCAGTACCAATGAAAGCTCCAATAATTACCATGAATAAAGCAAATACAATTGTTTGATTTATACCAAGCATCATGTGAGGAAAAGCTAAAGGAAATTCTATCTTTGTTAATCTTTGAAATTTATTGACACCAGACATGGTTGCAGCATCGTGTAAACCAGCAGGAACACTCCTCAATCCCTCAATGGTGTATCTAGTAGCAGGTATTGTTGCATAAACTATAACAGCTATTAAAACAGATGTATCCGTAATACCAAATAACATCATCACTGGAATTAGATAAACAAATGATGGGAATGTTTGAAAAATATCACATACTCCTAACATGAAATTAGCAGAGCGTTTATTTTGAAAACATAATGTTCCAACTGTGAATCCAATAGTACAAGATACAATTACTCCAAATGTTGCCATATAAGTCGTTACTAAAGCTCTATCCCACCAAGGACTTAAGGCAATAAATAGTGTCAATCCACAAACAACTAAAGCTGAACGAATTCCACCAATTAAATATCCCGCACCAACAACCAAAACTATAGTTGCTACCGCTGGCATCCTTAAATATAAAGCCCTCATTGGTTGAAGCACCTCTTGAATGAGCCATGTATTAAATGCTTTAATATAAACAAAAAAAGTATCAAAAATCCAATCAACCCCTTTATTCCAAAAATCAGCCGTTGATATTCCTTTATTATGTGGAACTTCAAATAGATAATTAAAACCACCTTTAAACAAAAAGGTTCCAATATAAGCCAGTACTATTCCAACAATTACTGTTGCTGCAAAAAATAAGATATTTTTATTTCTTTGAAAGAATGTCAGATTACCAAAATAATCTGTTTGTTTATTAGCCCAAGCTAATGACATTTTATCTAGTAAAATCGCAATTAAGCTAATACACAAGCCTGCTTCTAGTGCTAATCCTATATTTAACTGATTTAGCGCTAATAGCAGATTAAATCCTAAACCTTTTGCACCAATAAAAGCTGAAATTACTGCCATGGAAAAACACACCATAATGACTTGGTTAACACCAATTAAAATGTCTCTTCTTGCAGTTGGAATTAAAACTTTAAACATTAATTGCCAATTATTACATCCACTCATTCTACCAGCTTCAATAACTTCTGGAGGTACTGCTCTTAAGCCTAATATAGTTAGTAATATCATTGGTGGTATAGCTACAACCATAGTGATTATAACTGCAGCATGATCACCAACTCCAAAAAGAACTAAAGCAGGAACCAATACCGCATATTGCGGCATAGTCTGCATCACTAATAATATTGGATAAAGAGCTTTCTCGACACGTTTACTTTTAAATGCTGCTATTCCTAAGCCTAACCCAAAAATAAACGACAAGGGTGCTGCAACTAATATAAATGAAAGAGTTTGCATAGATGGTTTCCATTGACCAAATATTGAAATATAAATCATCGTTAAACCAGCAAACAATGCTAAACCTTTCCCGCTTACCTTATATGAAAGGATTGCTGCACCTGCTGCTACAATAGTCCATGGTAATCCTGGAAGTTCAGCCCAAGGATTTTTATCGATCCAATCCCAACTACTAAATGCCACTATAGTTTCAAGACCACCTAATAAAACCTCTCTTATTAACTGTATTAAGAAGGTCATAAACGCTGTTAAATTTCTACTTATTTGTAAAACTATAGGACGACTTTTAAACTCTTGTGTATCTTCATTCCAAACCTCAATCGGCATCCATTCATTCATTAAGAAAAATAAAGAGTCATTTATCCAAATAGGTAGCCAGCCTAGTAATGGAGGTAACCGCCAAAACACATCAAAGGCATAATATCTCACCTCTTTACCTAAAAACACATAACTACTCTGATTTGGATCTTTTACAAATTCTGCTTGGCCACGGATAAATTTATATGTTTCTGGAACTTCAATAGCAAAACATAAAGCAAAAAAAACGATTAATAAAAATAACCATTGAAATGTTTTGGGGTATCTTTTTAAAAATTCCATAATTAATTATTATTTTTTCTTCCTCCAAAAACTGTATTAATAATTTTAGTTGGGTTTATAGAGCCCACAATTTCATTTTCACCATTGATCACAGCTACCGCTTTTTCTTGAGTAAGAATTTTTTCTGCAACATTTTCGATTATTTCATCCTTTGAAACTTTTAAATCACCTAAATCATTTTTAGATGCATCCATTACATCTTCAATTAATAAAACTTTTTCTCTTGGGACCTCTTCTGTAAACTTACGTACGTACTCTGTGGCTGGATTTAAAACAATATTAGCAGGAGTATCTAATTGCTCAATTATACCATCTTTCATAATTGCGATACGATCAGCAAGTTTTAAAGCTTCATCAAAATCATGAGTTATAAACATAATTGTTTTTTGTAATTTTTCTTGAAGTCTTAAAAATTCATCTTGCATTTCTTTTCTTATTAAAGGATCTAAAGCTGAAAATGGTTCATCTAAAAACCAAATATCTGGTTCGACTGCTAGAGATCTAGCGATTCCAACTCGTTGTTGCTGTCCTCCAGATAATTCTCTTGGAAAATAGTTTTCTCTTCCATCAAGTCCAACTAGCTTGACCATATCCATTGCCTTACTAATACTGTCCTCAGTTTTGACACCTTTAATCTGAAGTGGAAAAGCGATGTTCTCCACGACTGTTTTATGAGGCAGTAAAGCAAAGCTTTGGAAAACCATACCCATTTTATTTCTTCTTAGCTCAATAAGCTCTTTATTATTTAGTTGTAATAGATCTTGTCCTTCAATGAAAATTTTACCACCTGTTGCATCTGTTAATCTAGATATACATCTTAATAATGTTGATTTACCTGAACCAGATAAACCCATCACAACTAACATCTCACCTTTTGAGACTTCAAATGATGCATTGTTTACACCTACGATACATCCATTTTTTTGAAAAGTTTTGGCATCAACATTTCCATTTGACTCTTGAAGCATTTTTTTGGCGTTTGATCCAAAAATTTTGTAGACATTTTCACATTTGATTACTGTCTCAGCCATAAATCTCAATTAAGTTATATGAAAATAAGGTAAAATTAAATCCATAATATTGTAACCATTTCCCCTTAAAAATTTTTAATAAAATAAACTCTAGTATCAATTCCAGTACTTAAGAAACTTAGGGCCTCACCACTAACAGTTATTGATTCATTTACCCCTACATTGTTTCCGCTTACTGTAAAACCTGCAAAACACTTATTTTTTGCGTCATCCCATTTTACAAACGTCTCATCAATTTTATTTCCGTTAATTGTATAAATTTCATGAGCTCTAAAATTTAAAAAATTTGCACCCATTATCGCACGTTGTGGGATCAACTTTGTTGCCTTACAAACTTGTTCATATACTTCATCACTTAGTTTAAAATGATCAGTGCCATCAAATGTAACTAATATGCCAGAAGGAAGTTTTGAAATAAGCTCACTTAGTTTTTTCTCTTGAGCAATTCTTTCCTCCTCAAGTTTCATTTTTCTTACCAATTCATCACCTCCACCAAACATAATGTTTAAAACGAAAAAAGATGATATGACTATTAGGATAATAATTACTAACCCGCCAAATTGTTTGGTGAATTCAGGTAAATTTTTAATCTTATCTAAGTTACTTTCTTTTGACATTTAATCTTGTAATTTACCATTTTTCCAAATTCCAGATTTCACTGATCCATCAGCCCAAGTAAAAGTTCCTTTGCCATTCATAAATCCTTTAGCCCATTCACCTTCATAGGTTGACCCATCGGGAAATGTCAAAATACCAATTCCACTCCATTCACTATTCTTGAATTCGCCTTTGTAAATATATCCATTTGGCCAAGTCTCAACACCTTGACCATTTTTTTTTGTACCTACCCACTCTCCTTCGTAAGTTGTTTTGTCAGTGTAAACCCACTTACCGAAACCATTTTCACAATTACCCTCCTTACATCCGGTGCTTCTAGCTAAAGCAACCGATGAAATTAAGAAACTTAAAATTATGGTGAGAAGAAATTTTTTCATAAGCATAGTTTACACAAAAACAATTAAAAAAAAATTAGACTTTTTTGTCATTTTCAGTGCAAGAATAAATAGAAATATATTTTTCAGAATTTTCACTTTTTATATTTTTGGTAATTTCGTGAATTAATTCACCTGTTTTCCGAGTAATAATACCTGACTCAGAATAATTTTTTTCTTTATCGATAGATTTAAATAAAACCACATCTTTATTTACAACCTTTACATTTAACGATTCAGACTCAGAAAGAAATAATGTTAATCCCGTTATTAAAAGAGTTTGTGGTTTTTTTGATTGAATTTTAAATTTGTCTAAATCTTTTTCTTTTAAATCTTTTGCCAGAAAAGTTTGATAATTATATTCAGAATTTTTAATAATTTTTTTTTCTAGTAAACACTTAAACTCAAGATTAATGTCTTCATTAATATTTATATCTTTTGCTAAAACTCCATTAAAAAAAAAGAAATTTACAAATATAAAAAGTAATATTTTAATCATAAATTTTATCTAAAAAAAAATCTCCCCCAACGTTGTTGGGAGAGATTTAAAGATTTAATAGCTCTTAACCTTATTTAGTAAAAGCTTGCCAAACTTTCTTATTGTCTGCTAACCATTTTTTAGCTGCATCCTCATGAGTCATTTTGTCAACGTCAACTAAAGCTGCCATTGCACCAATTTGACTTGTTGAGAACGAAAGTTTTTTAAATGCCGCTGCTGCTTTTGGATGAGTTTTTGGAAAGTCAGCATTAACTGCTTTTTTCAAATAACCATCTGGCGAACCACATTTTCCATCACCACCATCCTCTGGTCTACAACCAGCTGTGTATGGAGGAAAGTCGATAAATGTAAAACCAGCACCATCAGTAAAGTTTGGTGTCCAGTTGAAGATGATTGTTCCTCTTCCTTCTTTTTCAGCTGCAGCTAACTCTGCCCATAAAGCATCTGCACTTCCAGCAAATTTAACCCACCATAGATCACCTAAACCTAAAGCGTCAACTCTTTGTGGAATTAAATCACCATGCCATGTTTGTGGACCTTCCAACATTCTTCCTTTTCCATTTGGAGAGTCAGGTGTTGTAAAGTTTTTTGCACAATCTGGATTTTTTAATGCTGTCCAATCTGGTAAACCAGGACATAATCCTTTTTCAGCAACCCAATTAGGATAACCCATATCCTCTAGAGTTCTTGCCTCATGATCTCCCCAATCTAACAAACCACCTTTATCTAAAGCAGTTGTGAATGATTTACCAAAAGCAGATTCCCATACCTCGTGAGATATAGTTACATCACCAATTCTAATTGACTCGTATACTGCTTGAGAGTCAGCATTAACGTATTTTACGTTGTTACCCATACTTTCGAACATTCCACCAATAACATAAGCCATTACAATTTGACTTGACCAGTTATGTGTCGGAATAACGATGGGTTTTTTGCTATCTGCATTTGCTATACCAGCGAAACTTACCACTGAGATTATCATTGCAGATACAAATGATATTATTTTTCGCATTTATTCCCCTTTCTTAATATTAAGTGTGAATAGTATGTGCCTAAGTAAAATGATAGTCAACTAATAGATATTTATATAATATAATAATAGATATAAAAAATGTCGCTGACTACATTAGATATAAAAGAACCTGGTCTAAATATACTACCACCTGGAGTTGAAAGACACCTTGTAAACGCTGGTGGGCTAACCGGTTTACAAATTTTTCCAGATGACGAAATAGAAATCATTAATGATGAGGGAAATCAGATTTGTGAAATAATTTGTTTCGACAAAGAAGGAAAATCTGAACTCGCAATTTTAAATTTGAGAGAAAATAGCAACAAAAGTTTTATTAAAGAGATTTTAAAAAAAAAGGATGAAAGTTCTTTAGCTACAAATTTTCAATTAAAAAAAAGAAATCTAGATTTAAATAAATCGCATTCTTCAATTTTATTTGATGAAAAAACACCTAGTGGTGAAAAAATTAAATTAAAATCTAAAGATAAGTGTTATGTTATTTTCTCTGCACCACAAAATGACATGTTGGTAAGTGAACAAAATCCATCTGGTGATTTAATATTATTTATAAAAAGAGCTAAAATTACAAATGATAAAGAATTATCAATAATTCCTGACCCCGTGTTTGAGCCACATTACGAAAAAAATATTGATAGACAAACTGCTATTTCTTTTCAAGTTAAAGAAGGTGATTACATTCAAATTATTAGTCCAGCAGGTAGACAATGCTCTGACTTTGTTGCATTTGATACAAGAAAACTTGATAAAAAAATTGAAAAAGGACTTGATTGGCAAACCACACGAACCTTCATGGGTAACACTTTTCCTGGACCAGGATTGTTCTCAAAATTTTATGACACAGATCATGAACCTTTAGTTGAAGTAATTAGAGATACAGTTGGGAAACATGATACTTTTAATTTAGCTTGTACATCAAAATATTACGAAGATGCAGGTTACTTTGGTCATCCAAATTGTTCTGATAATCTAAATAATGCCATGGCTGAATATGGAGTTGAAAAACAAAAAGGTTGGCAAGCAATTAATTTATTTTTTAACACCTCAGCAACTGGTTTAAATTCTGTTATTTCTGATGAGTCATTTGCAAGACCTGGCGATTATGTAATGTTTAGAGCATTAAAAGATTTAACTATTGGAACGACTGCATGTCCAAGTGATATTGATGCATGTAATTCATGGAATCCCACAGATATTTTTGTTAGAACCTATGAGAAAACAAAAGAATTTTCAAAATCATTTGCTTTTAGAATGAAAACAGACTCTGAAAAAAAACTTACTAGAAATTCTGGTTTTTATGAAAGAACATCAAAATTAACTAGGAATTTTATTGATGCTAGAGGTTTTTGGCTTCCAAATGATTACACAAAACATGGTGTGGTAGAAGAATATAATGCGTGCAGAGAGAATGCTGTTTTAATCGATTTATCTTCATTGAGAAAATTTGAAATTATAGGTCCAGATGCTGAAGAATTAATGAATTATACTTTAACTAGAAATATTAAAAAACTTTCTGTTGGACAAATTGTTTATTCAGCAATGTGCTATGAAAATGGAATGATGTTCGATGATGGCACTTTATTTAGATTAAGTGAAACTGGATTTAGATGGATTTGTGGAGATGAGTATGCAGGAGAGTGGCTTAAAGAAGTTGCTCAAAAGAAAAAGTTCAAAGTAAATATAAAAAACTCAACAGATCAAATTAGCAATGTTTCCATTCAAGGGCCAAAAAGTAGAGAAATTTTAAAAAAAATGATTTTTACACCTCCAACACAGCCTGCAATCGATGAGTTAGAATGGTTTAGGTTTTCAATTTGCAGAGTTGAAGAACTCCAAGGAATACCATTAATTGTCTCAAGAACTGGTTACACCGGTGAACTTGGTTATGAAATATGGTGCCATCCAAAAGATGCACCAAAAGTATGGGATAAACTTATGGAGTATGGCAAAGATTATAATTTAATACCTGCTGGATTTGCTGCTTTAGATAAATTGAGAATTGAAGCAGGTTTAATTTTGTTTGGAAACGAATTTGATGGTCAACAGGATCCGTTTGAAGCCGGAATTGGTTTTGCAGTCCCTCTCAAATCAAAGGAAGAAGATTTTATTGGTAAAAGTGTTTTGAAAGAAAGAAAAGCAAATCCACAAAAAAAACTTGTTGGTCTTGAGTTAATTGGTAAAGAACCTTCGGGTCATGGTGACTGTGTACATGTCGGAAGATCTCAAGTAGGTGTAATTACAAGTGGTTGTTTATCTACTACTCTCAACAAAAATATAGCTTTATGTAGAATTGATAATCAATATTCTGAAATAGGCACTGAGGTAGAGGTGGGTAAAATTGATGGTCATCAAAAAAGAATTTCTGCTAAAGTAGTTGCTTTCCCACACTTTGATCCTAAGAAAACTAGAGTTAGATCTTAATGCCCAAAACAGCAAAAGATTTATTAGAATTTTGGGAAGATCAGATGAAACTTTCTCACATGTCTAGTAACTATTTTTTTAGAAAATCACCTTCCCATTATCATATGATGCTTTTAGTTATGCACGCCTATAAGTATAAAGAGGACTTAACAGTTGAAGAATTAAAAACTAAATTGTTTAAAACCTCACGTCCTAAGTCAGCTTTAATAATTAACGAGGCATGTGAAAAAGGTTTTTTTTTCTTAGAAAAAACTTCTGGAGACCAGCGAAAAAAGCACATAAAGCCAAGTGTATCTTTTATTGAAGAGTTTAATAAATACATTGAAACCCTTAAACATCTAAGCTTTTAAAGCTTTATTATTTTTACTTATATTTTTTATATATATAAAAAATTATATATTTACGTCGCATGAAAAATAAAGATGTGAGTATGTCATTACCGACAAAAGCAAAAGTAGTAATTATCGGTGGGGGGATCCACGGATTAAGTACTGCTTGGAAACTATCCGATACGTATAAAAATCCAGGAGATATTGTTGTTTTAGAAAAGAAAGATACTGCAGCAGGTGCGAGCGGCATAGCTTGTGGTGTTGTTAGAAATAATTATTTTCAACCAGCAATGAGAGAATTAATGGCTCATTCAGTTTCAGTTTGGGAGAGTGATCCAAAAGCATTTAAATATAATCCAGTTGGTTATTTGCAAATATCACCTGAAGTTATGCATGAAGATGTCGCCAGTATTTATGAACAACAAAAAGCAATTGGTTATGAGTCTGAATTTATAGAAGGTGAGAAAGATTGCATGAATTATATGAAGGGTATCTTTGATGATTGGCAAGCTCAAGGAATCACATCTATTCTGCATGAAAAAAAGGGTGGGTATGCTTTTAATAAAGATTCAATTAAAGCACTTGAAAATAAATCTACCTCAAATGGTGTTCAAGTGATGAAGGGCGTTAGAGTTACAGGTTTTAAAAGAGGAAGTAATAGTAAAGCCGTAACTGGAGTAGAAACAGACAAAGGGACAATTGATTGTGAACAAGTCGTAATTGGAGCGGGACCTTGGGCAAGAGATTTTTGGAACATGTTAGAGCTACCAAAAACTGCAAACATCAAAGGCAAAGATGGTAAGATGCATGTTACTGACATGTGGACTTACTGGATGCTTCAAGAGGGTGTTATTGGAGTAGAACCAGATTTCTTAAAAACAAATGATGGTAAACAACCACCTGTGGTTCATGTCGACTCAACTGCGCCATTGTATTCAGATAAAACAAAAAAATTAATTACAGATAAAATTTGGGGGATTTATTATAAGCCTGATATTGAAGGATTAGGTGTTCAAGGGGGAACTTCTCCTTACATTGTAAAAAAACATTTTGATAAAGTTAACGTTGATCCATATGGGATTGAGTCCCCAGAGTATCAAACAACTGATGCTTTTAGTGAAATGTGGTGTTCAGCTTTAGCTCATTGTCAAAAAAGATTTGAAGGGAAATCAGATTTATATAGAAAAGGTCCTTCAGGTGGACTTGGATGTATGACCCCTGACTCTTTTCCGATCTTCGATAGATTTTTTGAAAATGTTTATATGATTGCTGATGCTAACCATGGATACAAAATGATTGGTGTTGGTGAATTGGTAGCAAAAGAAATTCTTGGTACTGAAAGTGATTTATTAAAACCATTTAGATTCAACCGTTACGAGAAGGGAGAATTGCACCCTACTTCGAACAGTCCGTTTCCTTGGAGCTAAACTTCAAGCCTAGACACTAATAAATTTTTCAGTTACGCTTGAATAAATTTATAATTCATTGAGGGGAAAATGACGGATCTAGAAAAACACGTAAACCGACCAGGTAGAGATAAACAAGTTAAAAAAGTCAGAGAAAAAATAAACGAATTAGGAATAACCTATATTTATTATCAATTTATTTCTGTAACAGGAAGAGTGGTTGGAAAAGGAATTCCCGCTGATCATTGGGAAAGAACAGCTGAAAAAGGTTTCCAATTAGTTTACGGAGCAACTGCGAACTTATTTTTAGATCGACACAACAACTATATTGGTTATGGACCAGAGGCAATGGAATTGGTTGGAATTCCTGACCCTGAAACTTTTTGTCAGTTACCGTGGGATAAAAGAGTTGGAAGAGTTTTTGTAACTTGTTTTAGAAACAGAGAAGAAAGAAATAATCCTGGAGGTCATTTAACTTCTGATTGCAGAGGTAACTTAAGAATTTTCATGGATGAATTTCAAAAGAAACATGGTTTAGAACTAAGAGTAGGAACTGAACCAGAAATGATGTGGTTGACTAAAAATGATGATGGAACGCCAACTGGAAAAGGATTTTCGAAACCATTTTGTTATCACATAGACCAATTTGAGTCATTAAGACCTGTGTTTATGAAGGTGATTGAATATGCGAAAGCAATGGGTTTAGATATGATTCAAGGTGATCACGAAGATGCACCTGGTCAATTAGAATTGAACTGGACATATGACAATGTCTTAAGAAATGCAGATAGACTTTCAACTTACAGACAAATATGTGCTCAAGTTGCAAGAGAACATAATCTTATTGCATGTTTTATGACCAAACCATTTATGGGAGTTTCAGCGAGTGGTTGTCATACTAATATGTCTTTGTGGAAAGGTGGAAAAATCAAAACGAATAAACTTGGACACAAATCTTTACCAGGCGTTGAAGAAGTTTTTGGTTATGTTGAAGGCGGAACAAATACTTTCATGCCAGATACTAAAGATATGCAGTTACCTGGAAAAATTGGATTACAATCAATAGCAGGTATCATGGAACATTTACCAGCTTTGACAGCATTAGGATCTTCAACTGTAAATTCATACAGAAGATTGTGGGATCAAGGTTTCTGGGCTCCTGTTTATGCTGATTGGGGTTATCAAAATAGAACTTGTGGATTGAGAGTATCAGCACCGGGTAGATTTGAATACAGATCGGTAGACTCAATGCATAATCCATATTTATTAGGAGCAGCTTTACTAAAAGCTTGTGATCATGGAATTAGTAAAAAAATGCAACCAGCAGCTCCAGAGTCTAGGAATATTTATGAAGCTCAAAAAGCAGGTAAAGATGTTAAGAAACTTCCATTGAGTTTAGGTGAAGCTTTAGAAAGATTATCAGAAGATGAGGTTATTAAATCTGCAATGCCTGATGAGATGTATAAAGTTTTCCATTGGTATAAAAATGATGAATGGGAAAGATTTTTAGGTGCAACAACTCAATGGGATTTAGATACTTATTTAGATTGTTTACCATAATAGATACAGAGAGAAAAAATATATGTGCGGAATAGCAGGATTAATTCATAGAGGAAAATCATCCAACGTTGGTCATGAACTTCAAGGAATGTTGCAAGCCTTAAAGCATCGAGGAGAAGACTCAACCGGTTATGCGTTGTATGGTGATACAGATGGCAAAAATTTCATCATGAGATTTAAAGTTGGTGAAAACGTTGGTGAGGGAAGTACGTCAGTTGCTGAAGATGTATCTGTCTACGATGAAAGAAAGAAAATTGTTGATAGTTATCTTGCAGAAATGGGCGCAAAAGTAATTAAAGAGGAAAGAATACTCCCTTACTCATTAAGATATGAAATTGAATACAATAAAAAAGATTTATTAGAATTCTCACAAAAAATAGAAAGTATTCCTGGTGTTGAAATTTTATCTATGGGTAAATCATTAGAGGTAATCAAAGATCTAGGGAATGCCAAAATGGTTTGCGATAGATATAACTTAGATAAACTTGTTGGTACTCATGCAATTGGACATGCCAGAATGGCCACTGAGTCAGGTGTAGATATCAAATCAGCCCACCCTTTTTGGGGATACCCTTTTAGTGATGTGTCTGTTGTTCACAATGGTCAACTAACGAATTATTGGAATAATAGAAGAGCTTTAGAAAATAAGGGAATGAGATTTATGTCAGAATGTGACTCTGAATTAATTGCAGTTTACCTTGCTGAAAAAATGAGAGATGGGGCTTCATTAGAAGAAGGAATGAAAGAGTCGTTAACAGGTCTCGATGGTGTATTTACTTATTTTGTTGCTACAAAAGATTCTTTGGGAATGGCTAAAGATACAATGGCCGCAAAACCTTTAGTTTTATATGAGTCTGATGATTTAGTAGCAATGGGTTCAGAGGAGATAGCTATAAGATCAATTTTGCCACAAGAAATTGATACTTATGATCCATTCGATGGAGAGGTTAAAGTATGGCAAATTTAAAAAACGTAACCAAAAAAACAAAAGCCCAGGCAATGGGAATGCATTCGGAAGTTTTAACTGGAAGAACTCAACAGAAATTTTTTAATCCAGATGAAGCAGAAAATTTTTATTACTTTGGAACTTATGATGTCGATTTTAATAAAAGAACAGATCTTGATGTAAAAAATATGACGGCAGCTGAAGCTAATAAAGAACTCGATAATTTAATGAGCCAAGGCTATGGAACAATAGTCATCAAAAATCCTCAAGGAAAACACAGTTTAGGTGTTGGAATTTTAAATAAATTGAATTTAATTTTTGAAGGCAGTTTAGGATACTTTGGTATGGGCTCTAGCGATGGTCCGATTGTAAGAATCAATGGAAGAGTTGGTTGGTCATGTGCAGAGAATCTAATGGCTGGAAAAGTTGTAATTGAAAAAAATGCAGGTTCTTGTTTTGGAGCAGCTATCAGAGGTGGTGATTTAATTTGCAAAGGTAGTGTCGGTGCAAGAACTGGTATCGATATGAAAGGTGGAACTATCATTATTGGTGGTGACGCTGGTGCATTTACTGGGTTTATGATGCAAAGAGGAAGAATAATCATATTGGGAGATGTTGGCATTAATTTAGGTGATTCGATGTATGATGGGACAATTTTCGTAGGTGGAGAAATTGGGTCATATGGTAGTGATGCAGTAGATTCAGAGTTGTCGCAAAGCGATCAAGATTGGTTAAGAAGAAAACTTAGAGTTGCTGAAATTGGCGAAAACTTTGATGTAAGTAAAATGAAAAAAATTGTAGCTGGTAAAAAACTTTGGAATTACGACAACTTAGAACCTGCTGAGAAAAAAGGAGCAATTTAATGGCTAAGAAAAAAAAGAAAAAAAACGGAAAATCAAATGGTAACGTTGGTGGTAAAGCTGATGTTCACGTAAGCAGCAACGGATCAAGAAACAAAAGTTTACTCGGTCACAACGCTATATTTACCCCAGAGGTAATTGATGACATCCATATTAAATCTCAGTTAGGAAGATACAGAATGCGTGGAATGGCATTAATGAAGAAAATTCCCACATTTGACGATCTAGTTTTCTTACCAGGAACTTTAACTAGATTTGTAATCGAAGGTTACAGGGAAAAGTGTGAAACCAAAACTGTAATTGGTCCAAGATGTGAGAACCCAATTGAATTAGATATACCAGTTTATATTACTGGTATGAGTTTTGGCGCTTTATCTTATGAAGCTAAAACAGCACTTGCTCGAGGTGCAACAATGGCAGGAAGTGCTACTTGTTCTGGTGAAGGTGGAATGATCCCTGATGAAAGAAGATATTCTGAAAAATGGTTTTACCAATGTATTCAATCTAGATATGGATTTAACCCACATCATGCGCAACTTGCAGATGGAATTGAGGTATTTATTGGTCAAGGTCAAAAAGTCGGTATGGGAGGACACTTGATGGGTCAAAAAGTTACTGACCAAGTTGCAGAAATGAGATCATTACCATCAGGAATTGATCAAAGATCTCCCGCTAGACACCCAGACTGGTTAGGTCCTGATGACTTAGCTTTAAAAGTTGAAGAATTAAGACAACTAACAAAAAATAAAGTGCCAATTCAATTAAAATTAGGTGCGTCAAAAGTTTATGATGATGTTCGTATGGCTGCAAAGTGTGATCCAGACTCAATCTACTTGGATGGTATGGAAGGATCAACAGGTGCAGGTCCACACATTGCTGCTGCCAACACAGGTATTCCTGGTATTGCAGCTATAAGAGAAGCCAGAAGAGCGTTAGACGATGTGGGTAAAACTGGAAAAGTTACATTGATTTATGCTGGTGGTGTAAGAGATGGTGCTGATATGGCAAAAGCTTTAGCACTAGGTGCTGATGCAATAGCGATTGGTACTGGTTCAATGATCGCATTAAATTGTAACAAAGACATTCCAGAAGCTGATTTTGAAAAAGAAATGGGTGTTAAAGCAGGTGAATGTTATCACTGCCATACAGGAAGATGTCCTGTGGGTGTTGCAACTCAGGATCCAAAACTAAGAGCGAGATTAAATCCTGATGATGCTGCATTGAGAGTTTATAATTATCTTCATTCAATGACACTTGAAGCTCAATTGCTGGCTAGAGCATGCGGTAAAACGAATATTCATTCTCTAGAACCTGAAGATTTAGCAGCGTTAACATCTGAAGCTTCTGCACTAGCTAAAGTTCCATTAGCTGGAACGAACTATACTGTTGGTGTTGATAACTTCCATAAAATCTAGATTTTAATATGGCGAAGAAAAAAAATAAAAAAAAAGAAGCCTCTAGTCAGCTTGGTAAAAAAAAAGAAACTGCTAGAGAAAAAATGATTGGTCAGTCGATTGGTTATCGATATGACGTAAATCTTTTGCCTGATTATAAAAAAATTACGCCTTTTTTAAAAAAATACATTGAAGCTATGGGATGGGATGATCTAAACTGGTTAGAGGATGTACATATGGGTTATGAGGAAGGTAAACCAGCAGTATTTTGCAGAAATGCAAATGGATGGGTAACAATTCCAAAATCAATTAAGTTACCAAATAATCAACAAGACAGAGACATGATTGCAAGAGAATTACTAGTTAAATTTCAAATGTCACCAAAACATCCTCTTGTTGATTTGAAAAAAGCTTATCTTAAATTTTAAGTTCTCAATCTAAAGTTGATTTTTTTTTTAAACCTTACACATATGTAAGGTTTTTAAGCTCTGTTTCATTTGTAACATATCTCAAAATTTTATAGGCTTTTGAAAAACTAATATGGAGAGACAAAATGACTGATCAGTTGGCTGCTCTTACTACAATATTTACAGAATTTTACTACTGGATAACAGTAGTGCTGATGTTCTTAATTCACGTCGGTTTCTGTATGTATGAGGTTGGAGCTTCTCGATACAAACACCATCAACATACTCTAATGAAAAATACGATGCTGATACCTCTCGTAACAGTAACTTGGTTTTTATTTGGTTGGTGGATTTACTGGGCTTTCCCAACAGGACCGGGATTAGCACCATCAATAATGAATGAAAGCAGTGCATTGATTACCGATGACTCAGCTTTTAGTTCTAAATTTTATGTAGCAACAAGTCAATTAATGGCTGTCAACTTAGGAGACCACATCTCTGGTGTTTTCTGGGCTGCATTCTTATTATTTTCTTGGACTGCTGCGTCTATCGTTTCAGGGGCAATCATTGAAAGAATTACAACTTTTGCATTTGGTATTTTAGCAATTGCAATTGGATCTGTGTTCTGGGTTATAGATGCCGCTTGGGGATGGCACTTCGATGGATGGATGTTAAAACTTTTAGGATACCACGATGCATATGCGTCAGGAGTAATTCATGCGATTGCGGGTGGATTTGCTTTAGGAGTTCTAATGGTTTTAGGACCGAGAATTGGAAAATTCTCATCAAGTGGTGAACCAAGAAATATTGGACCGAGAAATCCTTGGCTAGTAACAATTGGATTATTTCTAATTTATACTGGTTTCTGGGGATTCTATGCGGCATGTAATATACCGATATTTGATCTTGGACCTGAGTACGGTATGGAAGGTATATCATATTGGACAGCTACAAACATATATGTAACTCCGACTACACTAAGTGGTATTACTTTTAATTTCTTGATGTCGTTATCAGGAGGTTTATTAGCTGGATATTGGATTGCTAAAGGTGATCCTTTCTGGACTTACTCTAGTGGACTAGCGGGTATCATCTGTGCTTCGGCTGGAAATGATTTATATCATCCAATACAATCAATGATCATAGGTATGATCGGTGTTGTTATTTCGTACAAACTTCATTACTGGGTTGAACGTAAGTTCAAAATTGATGATGCAGTGGGTGCAGTAGCAGTTCATGGTTATGCAGGATTTATTGGTTTAGTTATATGTGGTTTTGTTCTAAATGGTTATCCATCATCTGGTTATAGTGTTGGAGCTATGTGGGACGGAACAACTTATGCTGCTATAAATCCACTTGGAATGTTCATTGGAGCAATAATAATGTTTGTTGTTCTTGGACTTATCCCAGGCTACATCATAGCTAAAGTTTTACACGGAATGGGTAAACTTAGAATTCCGCGTGAAGTTGAAATAGCTGGATTAGACTATGAAATAATGGAGACTGCTAAATCAGATGAAAAAGCAGTCGCGTCCGCAACCAGGTAAAGGAGGAAAATATGGCAACAGTTACAAACTGGATTGATCACCTAAATAAACCTGCAGATCAAGTTGCAGGTGCTATTTATCCTGGTGCTGGATCTAGTGAAGGCTTATTGGTAATACTTGCTATTATCGTATGGGTTGGTTGGCACGTCTTAACTTCAAAATCTGAAAGTGAGGAACTGGAAAGATTGGCGAGGAAAAGACATGGTGCAAACGACCACAAAAGCAATATTACTGATTGGTAATATAAAGTAAAATTTGGGCGCTACATTTATTTGTAGCGCCCTTTATAATCTAAAAATCATAATGTCTGACGAGAATAATAATGAAGAACTGAGACCAAGAAAGATGCGTGGTGTAGCTTTCCCAAAAGCTAAATACGGGGTTATACTTGCAATCATAATTATTATAGTTGTAAATCTGGTTTATTATAAAGAAACAATTTTTTCTTTTTTTAAATAACTATGTTACCCTAATCTATGGCAAAAAATTTGTTTAAAATTGCTAAACAAAAAAAAATTAAATATTTTTTAATCAGTTTTGTAGATCTATTTGGAGTTTTAAGATCAAAATTAGTTCCAGCTAATGCAATAAAAGAAATGCAAACAGCAGGTGCAGGTTTTGCTGGTTTTGCAGCTTGGTTAGACATGACCCCAGCAGATTCTGATATGTTTGGTATTCCTGACCCAGATAGTTTAATTCAATTACCTTGGAATAAAGAAGTTGGTTGGTTGGCATCAGATCTTTGGATGAATGGAAAACCTGTTGAGGCTTCACCTAGAGTAATGCTCAAGAAACAAATTAAAGAACTTGCAAAACGTGGTTTAACGATGAAATCTGGTGTGGAGTGTGAATATTTTTTAATTTCAGAGGACGGAAAATCCATTGCAGATCCAAGAGATACACAATCAAAACCTTGTTATGATCAATCTGCATTAATGAGACGATATGAGCTTATAAAAGAAATTTGTGATTGCATGATAGAAATGGGATGGGGTCCTTATCAAAACGACCATGAGGATGCTAATGGTCAATTTGAAATGAATTGGGATTATTCAGATTGTTTAAGAACAGCTGATAGACATACTTTCTTTAAGTATATGGTAAAAACAATTGCAGAAAAACACGGGCTAAGAGCAACATTTATGCCTAAACCTTTTCAAAATTTGACGGGCAATGGTTGTCATGCACATATTTCTGTTTGGCAAGGTAAGAAAAATAAATTTTTAGATCCAAAAGATAAACTTGGTTTAAGTAAAATGGCATATAATTTTTTAGGAGGAGTAATAAAGAATGCCTCATCGTTATCAGCTTTCTTTAATCCTACAATCAATAGCTATAGAAGAATAAATGCTCCACCAACAAAATCAGGGGCGTCATGGTCTCCAAGTAGTATTTCTTACACGGGAAATAATAGAACTCACATGATAAGAATTCCTGATCCTGGTAGGTTTGAATTGAGATTAATGGATGGGTCTGCTAATCCATATTTATTACAAGCTGGTGTTTTGGCTGCCGGATTACATGGTTTAAAAAATAAGATTAATCCAGGTAAACCTTTGCATTGTAATATGTATACGGACTATAAAAAATATCCTAATCTTCCAAAGCTTCCAAATGAATTGAAGCAATCACTAACACAATTAAAAAATAATAAGGAAATGAATAAAAGTTTTGGTAAAGATACGATTAACAGCTTTGTTAAGCTTAGAAGTTCAGAGATTAAAGAATTTAATAGGAAAGAAAAATTTAATAAGTCAAAGCCCGTTACTAAATGGGAAAGTCAAAATACTTTAGATTGCTAAAGTGAATTGGAAACTAACGAAATTTTTAATCAACGGCAATTTTAAATTCAAAAGGAATTATGTCCTTAAGTATTTACCTTCAACTATGCTTTCCAATGCTTTTAATTCAATTTCTAGCTGGAGAAGTTATAGAGCTACTCCTCTTTTAAGACTTAACAAACTTCAAAAAAATTTAAAACTCAATAATATTTTTTACAAAGATGAGTCTAAAAGGTTTCATTTAAAGTCCTTCAAAGCTCTTGGTGGCGCTTATGCAGTAGAAAAAATATCTAAAGGAAAAAAAAATATTACAATTTCCTCTGCAACTGCAGGTAATCATGGTAGATCGGTTGCGTGGGGAGCGCAAAGATTAAAATTAAGATGTAAAATATTTGTAAGCCAATATGTGAGTGAAACAAGAGTAAATGAAATTAAAAAATTTGGTGCTGAAGTTATAAGAGTTAAGGGAGATTATGAAAACTCCCTTAAAGAATGTCAGAAACAATCAAAAAAGAATAATTGGAAAATTGTCCAAGATGTATCAACAAAAAATTATAAGTATGTTCCTCAACTTACTATGGCAGGATATTCAATCATGATTAAAGAAATATCCAAACAAACTAATCATTATATAACTCATATATTTCTACAAGCAGGTGTTGGTGGATTAGCTGCAGGTGTAGTAGCTGGTGTTGCAAAATATTTTAAAAGAATCCCTAAAATTATAATCGTCGAACCTGATCAAGCTGATTGTGTACTTCAAAGTATTAAAAGTAATAAATTAAAAAAAATTAGAATTAAGAAAGAGAGCATTATGGGTGGAATGTCGTGTAATGAGATGTCTTTGGTACCATGGCAAATATTAAAAAGTGCTAGCGATTGTTGTGTATCGATATCAGATAAAAATATTGCAAAAACTATAGCTGGCCTAAAAGATAAAAAGTTTAGCAAGATTTCTATTACAGGTGGAGAGTGTGCAGCCCCAGGAGTTATTGCTTTGATCGGAATATGTAACAATATTAAAGCTAAAAAATTCCTTAATATTAATGAAAGCTCAAATATTCTAGTCATAGGATGCGAAGGAAATGCAGATGTAAAACTTTACAAACAACTGCTATCTAAAGGTAGAAAATAAATTTCTATGACAAAAAACGCCATTACATGGATTAGAGAAGATTTTAGAATTGAGCATAATCCAGCTCTTGCCTATGCTACACAAAATCATGAAAATGTAGCTGCCTTATATATCTACAACAAATCTGACTTTGATAATAAAAGAGAAGCGCAAAAATGGTGGCTTTCAAAATCTTTGGCAGTATTTCAGTCAGAACTATTGAAATATAAAATTAATCTTCAGATATTAGAAGGAGATGAATTAGAGGTTTTTTCAAAAATAAAAAAAAAAGATGATGTTTCAATATATTGGAACAAAATTTATGAGCCTGACGTAATTGCTAAGGGGAAAAAAATTAGAGATGTCTTTATTAAAAATGAAATCGAATTTAAGTATTTTAAAGGAAATATTTTAAATGAATTTCAAGAAGTAACTAAAAATGACGGAACTCCTTTTAAAGTCTTTACCCCATTTTGGAGAAATGCTGAACAAAAATTTTTAGGCTTGCCTCCAAGCAAAAATTACGTTGTTAAGAAAAAAACAAAAACATTCTCTATGTTTAAAAATTCTATTGAGCCAACAAAAATTCTACCAAAAAAAAACTGGTATAAAAAATTTGAAAGTTATTGGAATGTATCTGAAAACGACTCGAAGAAGATTTTAAATAACTTAATTGCAAATAAAATTAAAGATTACGGAACCGCAAGAGACTATCCATCCATTGAAGGAACCTCAAAATTATCACCTTACATAAAACATGGACAAATTCATGTAAATACAATTTGGAATAAGTGTAAAGAGATGAAATCTAAAGGGATTGGATATAGAAAATATATTAATGAATTGGGATGGAGAGAATTTTCACATAGCTTAATAAATTATTTCCCAGAGTTTTTAAAAGGAAATTACAGAAAAGAATTCGATAAGTTTCCTTGGGTAAAAAATGAAAAATTTTTGAAAGCGTGGAAGTCAGGTATGACAGGTTATCCAATAGTTGATGCTGGAATGAGGGAACTTTATGAAACTGGATGGATGCATAATCGAATAAGAATGGTGGTTGGATCTTTTCTGGTTAAACATCTGAGAATTAATTGGACTGAGGGAGAAAAACATTTTCGAAACTGCTTACTTGATTTTAATAAAGCTAATAATGTTGCCCAATGGCAATGGGTAGCAGGTTGTGGTGCAGACGCTGCACCTTATTTTAGAATATTCAACCCGATTCTTCAGGGAGAAAAGTTTGATAAAGAGGGAAAATATGTAAAAAAATGGATACCTGAATTAAATAAAGTCCCTCAAAAATTTATTCACAAACCTTGGGAAATGGAAACGAAATATCAAGAGGCAATAAACACTATCATTGGGAAAAATTATCCCAAACCAATTGTCATCCATGAAGAAGCGAGAGCTGCCGCTCTTAAAGCTTTTCAAAGTTTAAAAAAAAACTAGAAACCACTTTCTCTGACAAAAAGTGAAAATACATTTTTAAATAATTTTATAAACGGACTATATCTATTACCATCAATATGCACATAACCTGGTACTTCCCATTCGATTAAATCATTTTTATCAATTGTAGAAAAAGTGACCTGATAATGAGCAGTCATTGGTCTATTTTCATATTCTGCATTTGTGGAATTTCTTGTAGCTATGGGTCCATCAAATTGTGAAGATAAAGATAAATATGGAAGAATAGAAATTGCAGATCTATCTATATTCTTGGAAATTAATTTTACTCTTGAATGTTCTCCGTTAGATGGGATGAAAATTGCGTATTCGTTAATTTTAAATCGATCAATTTCTCCTTCAGTTAAATACCCTATAACTGAACCAGGTCCATATTTACTTACGCCTCCAAGGGAATCTAAATTACTGACCCATTGATTTACAGATAAGTTAGAAAAATCTTTTATTTTTCCATTTACAGGAGATCTAAGTAATAATTTAGATTTTGTTTTACTCAAACCATCTAATTCATTTTGAAGAAATATTAATTGTTGTTGAAGTATCATATATTCACTGAGGTTATTGGCTAGCTTGCTTAGTCTATTGATTTTAGTTTTTGTAAGTTTTATTTTTCTTCTAACTTTATTGATTTCTAAATCCAAGTCAGGTGATGATAATTCAATTAATTTCTGTCCCTTTTTAACCTCTTGATTCTTTGATACAAAAATTTCTTTTACTTTAGCGGGATATGGTGAATAAATTTTTGTATATTGTTCAGAAACATAGACTGCAGGAATTTTAATCGATGATTTCCATGGAAAAAACAAGATCACCAGTAAAACAAATAAAATTGAAAAAAGTCTTTTGGTTTTAAAATTTAATTTAATTTCTGATTTAAGATTATACCAGTTTTTAGTTTCGGTAATGATGGGTCTTAAAATGAACCAATAGATCTCAATTACAAATAAGATTATACCTAAAGTTTTGAATGCTAAGTGATAAACTAACAACGCAATCCCTAAAAATATAAAAAAACGATAAACCCAAGTTAACCACGCGTAAGAAATGAAAGTCCATCGTCTTGAAGGATTTAAATCTTCAGGTGGTGGATGATTAAAACCAAATAAAATTTCTCTTAATTGCCATCGTGCAAGAGCAAATGATCTGGGCTGTAAGTTCTCAGCTTTTAGCCAATCAGAAAAAACATAATAGCCATCAAATCTCATAAAAGGACTGACATTGATTGCCAAAGATGAAATCCAACTGGTCGTAGCGATAAAAAAAGCAACACTTTTTAAGCCACCATCTGGAAGGATAGCCCATAAAAAAGTTGAGATTAATGCAAGATGAAGTTCAGTTAAAATTCCTGCAAAATTGATTAATAATCTATCTTTGTGATCTCTTAGTCTCCAAGCATCAGAGGTATCCGTATATAAAAATGGAAAAAAAACGAGAAAAGCTATCCCGATCGAAGATACTCGACAACCAAAGTATTTTGAGACAAATGCATGACCCAGTTCATGTAAAGATTTTACAAAAACCAATGTTACTAAATAAAGCATAAGTCCTTTGAAAGAAAAAAAATATAAAAATGTATTTTTAAAACTTTCAATTTGTTGAATTACCAGACAGATACCTAAGAAACCGAATAGATAAATTAAATTTCTAACTTTTTTTGATCCAAGTATTTTTGCATATCGTAGTGTCCTACCAAGCCATTCATCAGGTTTTACTAAAGGTATTTTAAAAAAAAGATAACCATGAATTAAAAATAGTAACCAATTTTTTTTTTGAGCATTTTTTTGCTTTAATAAAATATTATCAAATTGACCTCGAGGCTGAATAATTAGATTATTTAATTGTAAGAAATCAATAAATTTTTTTATTTCATCACTATCTGCTTCAATACCATCACGATTAATTTTTTTTTCAAAAACTTTAATATCTTCCCCACCACTCCAGTTTTTGATTAATTTAAAAGCTGTCAGTCCAAGAGTAAAATATTTGTTTCTTAAAGCATCATACAATAACCAAGCAGGAGAGCCATCTTCCCTACTGTTTCCTCTAAGTATTTCTAAATCTTCTCTTAAATATGGAATGATCATATGCCGATTAATTGTCGAATAAATGTAATGGGTTTTCTAAATAAATAATAAAATAAAATAGTTCTGTTTCCGTAAACCTTAGCTGTTCCTCGTAAACCTATTCGTGGGGTATCCTTATTACCCTCAAAACTCGATATTAATTTATAAGAAAGAACCTCTTCCGGCGAGAGTTCTGGCTCATAAGTAGATCGTAAAATCTTACCTTTGTAAGAACTCATAGGATTTATATCTAAAAAAATATTAGTATCAGCATTTTCATTGATAACGATTGAGTCTTTTACTGGTAGCCATATGAGAAATTCAATTTTCGAGGGATCTGCAATAGTTAATATTTTTTCACCCACTGACACGGGTTTACCTTGCCAATCAGATTTTCTGTCCACAATAACTACACCTTTTTTTTCAGCATATATTTTTGAATTTTTTAGTTTTCTCTCTGCAGAACTCAACTCTACTCTTCTTAAATCAACTTGTGCCATAAGTTCTGCTAATCTTGATTTTTGTTCATTATCGGTAAAAGACGATTGCCTTGTTCTTAGAAGTTCTTTTTCGGAAACTTGCAGTGATTGTTTTGCAAGATTAAATTCATTTAATAAATCAATATCCTCTAATAAAACCAATAACTCACCGGGTTTTGTTTGATCATTGTTATTGGCAACAATTTTTTTGACCACTCCATCAAATGGCGATGTAATTAAAAAAGGATTTTTTGCTACCACCTCAACTGGAGCAGTACTAGTCATTCGAACTGGAAAAAGAAATATTAATATAATTACCGAAATTATAATCCAACGTTTTTTTCCAGTAAAATTTTTTTTGAAAAAATCTCTAATTGAATAATTAATTAAAAATGTATTGTAAGCATGACCATAAGTTCTTGATAAATGTGATATTAATTCATTTTCATTCTCAGAAAAAATTTCATTTCGAGCTAATAAAAGAAATCCTTGCAGACCTCTTTGAGGTGAAAAAATTGGTATACGCAGTAAATATTGAGGAATATTTTTTGGTTTTTGCTTTTTAATTTTTTTTGAAAATTTATCTAAATCAACTTGATCTATCTCTTTAAGATTTTGATTTGATTTATGATTAACAATACTCTCAACGAAGGTAATTAATGGTGCAGTTCTATCAACTGAAGCGATATCCGACACTGCCTCTACATGATATTTATCTGTTGGACTTTTAAGTAATAAAAATGAGGTTGTGTAATCAATTATTTCTCTAGTTTCATTTACAACAAGAAAACTTAATTCATCTTTACTTTTTGCCTCTCTAGTTTTTTTTTCTAGGCTTATTAATCTTGCAATTTTAATATTTTTATCTTGGCTCAAAATTTAACAATCCCACTCATTCCTGGAATTAAACTCTCATATTTTTCATTAAACTGAGCTTTTAATTCGATTGTTTGACTGGCCGCATCAACTGCAGCACCTAAACTAATTATTTTCGCATTCAACTCATCTCCTGTCTCATCAATAATGATTTTGACATCATGACCTTTTTTTAACCAACTCAACCATTTACTTGGAACAACAACTGCTGCTTCTAAAAGTCCATCTCCTACAATATCCATTAATGGTTGTCGTTGTTCTATGCTGGTAAAAACATTGGTGTAAACATCCATTACTCTTCCATCATAGGGGGCAATGATATTGCATCTTTCGACATTAAGTTTAGCAATAGTTAATTCTGCTTCAGCTTTTTTAAGAGCTGACTCAGATAATTGATATTGTAACTCTCCAATTGACCTCATATCTAAAAGTTCTTTATCATTTTTGAGTTGAACTTGTGCACTTTTGTGATCTGCTTTAATTACTTCTAATTGTGCATTGTAAAGTTTGCAGTCAAAACTAATTAAGGTATCACCTTTTTTAAATGCATCTCCCATTAAAAAATTTATTTTTTCAACCCTCGCTGCTATTTCGCTAGAAATTGAAACTTTTTCAGTAGCAGTCACTAAAGTTCTTGCTTCTCTGACTTCTTCCTCTGTAGTAGCGGTATCATGGTTGTCTGCTTGAGCAACATTGATGAATAAAAACAAAATTATAAAAATTAGTTTTTTCATTATTAAAATATAGGATATTTCTTATAATCTATCTATTAATTGAGAACCATAATCGTCCCAATCAGAATATTCCTTGGATAATTGGGATGACAACGAGACAAATTCAGTTTCATTTTCTAAAATATTTTTAGTTTCTTGAGCATTTTCATTTACAAAATCTAATTTGATATCTTTAACTGATAAATCACCATTAGGATTTTCTACAATAATTTTTAAGTTTATAGACTGAACATTTTCTGGTGGTGTTGCAGTGACTTTCCCTGTTTTTGGGTCATATATAATCCACTCAGGGAGTTCTTGTCCATTATCTAAAACCACTTTAAGATTTTGCCAAGGTAGCTCAACCTCGAAATTTTCTTTTTCAGCTTTAGCTTCTAAATTTAAAAATTCATTTGGCTCTATTGTTTTTAATAACTCATCAATATCTTCAATTTCATTTATTACCTCTGTCTTAGTTTTATCAATTTTTCCTTGTTCATTAATAGAGTTCAGTTTTACAGATCCATCATTTTTAACTTCTAATTTATTTGCTCTTTCTATCTTTCTAGATTGTTTTAATATTTCTTTATCTTCAGCAATCTTTTTTGTGTCAATAACTACAGTTACTTGCTTCTTATTATTATCTTCATCAACAGCAATAATCTTAAACTCCACCATTTTCATACCTTTAGGGATATCGGTCTTTGTTTTTCCTGTTTTTGGATTGATCTTAATCCAATCTGGCAAGGTGCTTCCATCTTTCATTTCACCATAGTACTTTTGTACTTCTTTCCCCTCGTCATTAAATACTTTGAATTTTACCTTGAGTGCTTTATCTGAATGTTGTGCAATAATTTTATCAACATAGATATCCAAACCTTTATCTTTCAGTTCTAAAGAATTTGATTCTGCGACTAAGTCTACGAGTTTCAAGCCTTGGTTAAATTCAGCACTTTTAGCTAATTTAGATTTGGGTATCTTTAATTCTTTTCGTTCAAGTCTTTTTTCTCTTTTTAATTTTTTTAATTGTCTATCTTCCTCTCGCTTTTGTCTTTTTTCTTCTCTTTTTTCTTTCTTAGGTTTTTTTACCTCATCAGGATTCGGTTCATTTTCAGCATCTCCATCGATACCTGTTATTGTAAAAGTTATTGTTCCAATATCTATTGCTTTGGAGCCAGCATTTGTCTCATCATCCATGACTTTGTAAGAAAAAACATCGGTTGCAGTTTCACCTGCTCTTAAAGCAATTGTCGCTGCATTTCCTGTTACACTATAAGTGTAAGCACCTCCACTATTGATCGTTAAGTCACCATACGTACCTGATACAGCACTACCCACATTTGAATTTGCTAAAGTTGATGCTTCAGCACCTGCGCCAACTCCTCTAATTCCCAATGCTGATGAGGCATCATCACTATCTGTATCATTTGTTAAAACATTTCCTGTGGCATCATCATCACCTGCTGTAATACTGCCTGTATCATTGACTGCAACCGGTGCTGCGTTAACAGAAATAGTCATAGTATAAGTTGTTCCTTCAGTAGCTTCACCATCATAAGCCCTAAAAGTAAAGCTATCATCAGCTTCAGAATTTGCATTTGGAGTATACCTTAAATTACTAATGTTTGTTATTGTATCGTTGACAGAGGGTTGCGCCCCATTGTTTATTTTTGTTAATGTTCCCGAAGATGGTAATGATTTAATTTTTATTCCAACATCATCATCTGGATCGGTATAATTGGTAAAATCGGAAGCAGCAAAATCTTTTCTAATATTTAATGAAGTTCTAGCTCCGTGAGTAGCGTCAGTATTATTTTCATTGATATAAACTGTTTCATTTCCAGCTGTAGGAGCATCGTTAGCACCTACTATCGTAAAAGTAATTGTAGCTGTGTCTGTTCCACTGCCACCATCAGAGAGTGTATAATTAAAAACATCTGTAGCTGTTTCACCTGTGTCTAATGCATCAGCAGCTGTCTGGTTTGCTACATAAGTATAAGAACCATTAGCGTTTATAGTTAATTGTCCATAGGTACCTGTTAAAGCTTGGCCTAAGGTCCCAGCTGTGCCACTTCCTTCTGTACCACCAGTTCTAATTGCACTTACAGTCAGACTTGCATCTGCATCAGCATCACTATCAGCATGGGAACTTGAACTTGTATTTATTACATCTCCTGAATGTTCACCAGTTGCATCAAAAGATCCTGATACATTCGCATTATCTCCATCACTAACTGTTAAAGTTCCACCTTCAACAATTACCCCCTCATCATTTTGAGCAGTTGTAGGATCATTCACTCCTGTAACTGTAATTGTTAAAGTTGCAGTGTCTGTTGTTACACCGTCTGAGACTGTATAGGTAAATACATCTGTTACTGTATCCCCTGCATCTAATGCATCTGCAGCATCTTGATCAGCTACATAGGTATAAGTTCCATCAGCACCTAAAGTTAAAGTACCATAAGTTCCTGTAACACTTGTTCCATTACTATTGTATGAGCTTCCTGCGCTAACTGATGTTGTACCTCCTAAACCTTCACCTCCAGTTTTTATTGCTGTAACTACAAATGTAGATGTGGTGTCTAGATCATCAGCATCAGTGTCATCTGCAACCAATAAACTCGAGCCAGAACTTTGGGTTATTGTTGCATCTTCATTTACGCTATCTGTATCATTTACGCCAACTATTGTGTCATTAATACCAACTATTGTAATTTCAATTACAGCTATATCTGTTGCTGTTCCGTCTGACACAGTATAATTAAAACTTTCAGTTACGACGTCTCCAGAATCTAATGCATCAGTAACATCTTGATTTGCGACATAAGTATAAGAACCATTTGAATTAAGTGTTAACTGACCATAGGTTCCTGTTAAAGCTTGCCCTACAGTTCCAGCAGTTCCATTTCCCTCACTAGATCCTGTTCTTACAGCAGTTACAGTTAAAGAGTCACTATTTGCATCCGTATCATCACCTAAAACATCCCCGTCATGTTCACCATGAACATCAATCAAATTAAATGGACTGACTAATTCGTATTCATGAACATCATCACTACCGTAACCCATCATAAACATTTTAGTTCCATGTTTATTGAATAAAAGACTGAAAGGTTCACCATCAATTGTAAGAGCAGTATTATTTGGATTAAGTTTTATACTATATTCACCGACATAAGTTCCAGTAGATACATCGTAGGCAGTTGATAATTTGTATTCTGTAATATCTTTACCTTGACCTCCCACAACAAACAATCTTGTACCATCAATATTGAATTCTATATCTCTAGGCAAAGTCTCTTTTGCAGATATATCTAAACGATTAGAGTCTGAACGAGATGCTGTTGAAAGATCATATGCGGTCGAAAGATGAATTTCCTCAATGTTACTCCCATTAAAACCTGCTACAAATAATTTTGTTCCATCATTGTTAAATCTAATTCCACATGGCCTAGTATCTCCAGAAGCAAATTCTACTACACTACCGGTTTGCGTGCTAACATCATAAGCAGTTCCCAGGGTATATTGAAAAACTTTTCCAGCGAGACCACCACTTACATATAATTTTGTCCCATCGTTATTAAAAGTTAAACCGAATGGTTCTCCTGTTTGGCTACTAACATCTAACTTTTGAGCATCCCCCTGATAGGTTGCAGTTGAAACATCATAAGCAGTTGACAAGTGATATTCTTTTATTGCATCACCATCATTTCCTCCATGAAACATTCTTGTACCATCATTATTAAAAGCTAAGCCCGCAGTACTATTTTCACCTGAAACAGCTGACATATCAAATATGTCATTTGCATCATAGGTAATTGCTGCAGTTGTAATACTATTTGCACTAGCTCCATCACTAACTGTAAGAGTACCATCCTCATTTACAATCCCTGTGTTATCTGCTGCTACAGGAGGAGCATTAACCGTTATAGTTAATGTTGCAGTAGTTGTTGCAGTACCATCGTATAAAGTATAAGTAAATACATCAGTACCTCCACTTGAACCAGCAATATATTGATAGGTTCCATCTGCACCAATTCTTAGAGTACCATAACTACCTGTTACAGAAGTATAACCCGAACTATAAGTAGTTCCAGGATTGACATCAGTCGCACTACCACCAGCTGTAGTAGCTGTAATACTAGATACACTTAAAGATGCATGAGCATCTACATCAGTGTCATTATTTAAAACATCTGAACTTCCATCAGTTACAGTCAAAGTTTGGTTAACTGCAACACTATTAGTATCGTTATTAGCAACTGGATTATCATTGATACCTATTATAGTTATAGTAATAACTGCTATGTCTGTTCCACCATTTCCATCTGAGACAGTATAATTAAAACTTTCAGTAACCATATCACCTGGGTCTAAAGCATCAGCAGCAGCAGTATTAGCTGCATAAGTGTAAGAACCATTGGCATTTAAAGTTAACTGACCATAGGTACCTGTTAATACTGAGCCAGCTGATACTTCTGTTCCACTTCCCTCTACTGATCCCAATCTGACTAATGTAACTGATAAATCGTCACCATTAGCATCAGTGTCATAAGCGTCTGTATCAGAGGTGTCAATTACATCTCCTGTATATATACCCGAATAAGTACATAAACTAAAAGGTGATGTAAGCGCATACTCGTTTACTTCATCATCACTATTTCCGACAATAAACATTTTAGATCCATCATTATTAAATGCTATTCCAGATGGATTTACTTCTTGACTGCTCACTCCAAGAAAACATACATGACTTGCTGTTGAAATATCAAATCCTGTAGTTAATTTATATTCATCTACTCCATTACCACGTGTTCCAACTATGAACATTCTAGTACCATCAGTATTAAACTCTATACCAAATGGCTCATCATCATAATCATCAAGATCTAAAGATCTTACATAAGTTACTGTAGATGAAAGATCAAAACCTACTGAAAGCGAATATTCATATATAAAATCAGTATTATTACCAGTCATGAACATTTTTGTACCATCGTTATTAAAATCAAGACCAAAAGGATTACCATCTTGACTAGAGACACTGTAAGTAGTCTCAGGGGTAGTACCATTTGCAGTTGTTGTAATGTCAAAAGCTGTATTTAGTAAAAATTCTTTTACTCCAAAACTGCTTAGGGTAAACATTTTTTTTCCATCGCTACTAAACTTTACACTCATGGCATCACCACCAAAAGCAAAACTGTCTCTATAAGATGCTGTAGATACATCGAAGGCGGTACTTAATGTATACTCGTTTATGTCATTACCAGTAGTTCCTGTGACATACATTTTTGTACCATCGTTATTAAAAGTTATACCCCTAGGGTTTGTATCTTCACTCGAAACATCTTTTGGACTTGAGTCATGTGTTAGTGCAGATACACTTGATGGATTATCTCCATCATCGACTGTTAAAGTTGAATTTTCATTTACAGTTCCAGAGTCATCTCGAGCAACTGGTGCAACATTGCCTTGAGCAGCTGTGATGACACGAATGTAATCTCCTTTGTCGCCATTCTTAGCTCCTAATCTCAATGTTTTTTTGTCAGAACCAATTGATACCCAATCACCACTTGTAGTTGAGCTAGAAGTATCGTTTGCATAAAAAACAAAATCCTCAAATTTTCTATCATTATATCCAGTATTCCCGTGCGTTGGATAAGTTGCACCTGATTTAGAAATATTGTTTTTAACCTCAGTATTAGAATTTTGTGTAAATATACCAAAGATCTCATATTCAAAAACTATTTGACCGATGATACTTGTTCTATCGCTATTGTTGTTATGATCATCATTTAAAAAAACTAAATAAGAGTTTACTGGGAAATTCGCAGTATTTAGTGATACGTTTTGATTTCCATCATCATCGTAATCTAAAATTAGTGAACCTGCATTACTTACATTCTCACTTTCAAGAGTAATAACAAAATCTTGTCCACTCGTTGAACGTTGTCCACTAGAATTTTGTGCTCTTGCTCTAAAATCTGTAGCACTTGGTTTTTCCTCTACATTTGAATTAATACTTGTAATACCATTTTGTAATAATGAATGATCGTACTCAACAACTTTGACATTTTGGGTTTCAACAACACCAATTTTTTTCTCTAATTCCCAGTCACCACCTTTACCAGTGACATCATCTGATGCTGCAATATCAGCCTTGGTTATTTCTGAAATTTTACTAATTAAAGCTTTACCACCTTCAGTGCTTGCAACATTACATCCATAAAATAAAATATCTCCATCTTCTGTTAAAGATTGACCTATTGATCTCAACGTTTGGTTGTATGATTGAATAGTATCGTTTGAAAGCGTTGCATTACCAAATAAAATTTTTCCAGCACTACCATGACCAATTATGTGTAATGAGGAAATTTCTTGATCATCTTTAAGAACTTTATCAATCTTTTTAAAACCATCCTCACTAGATTGAATAAGATAAACTTCCGTATCTTTATTAAAGGCATTAATTAAAGTTTGATAATCTTGTACCTGAGAATCTATAAATACAACTTGTTTTCGATCATTTCTTTTTTGATCTCTAGCTAATTGATCAAATGGAAGTTTTTGAGAATTATCATCAATTTTATGCTCTGCAAATTTTGATGTTTTTTGAGTATTTTTATTTAATAATTTATCTTTGCTTCTCTCATCTATTACATCCAGTGCCGTGGAAGCTCCAGCACCATCAAGCATGATTCTTTGCTCTAATGCTTCAATGAATATCTTTTTTTTATTATTCTTCATTCAAATAAATTATAAGTCATATAAGTCTTATGAAAAACACCTTGCTTCAAAAAGCACCAAATTAGATGTTAAAAAATACCTAAATTTAGCCTCATAAAACTTAAAAACCTAAATTGAACATATATTGATTTCAATTTAAAGTATATATTATTAACAATTCTAAAATGCTTAATAAAACACTAATTTCGTTACTCGCCTTTCTAATCATATTATCTTCGTGTGCGCGTACACCAAAAGAAATTAGTTTAAACGACTCTCAAGAAAGAGTTGATCAGGATATTTTAAAAATTGAACAAATCAAAAAACAAAATGAAACTTGGGAAGAAAATATTAAAATTGATCTTTATACAGCCATAGCCCTTGCTATTAAAAATAACAGGGAATTGAAGATAAAACAATTAGAGACAGGGATCGCTTATAGACAATTAGATAAAGTTGAATTTGAAATGTTACCAGCAATAGCTGCGAATGCTGGTTATTCAGGTAGCGAAAGATACAATGCGAGTGCGAGTGCAACTGTGCCGAATAACGATTTAGCAGGATCAATTGGAACTTCTTTTTCAACTTCAAGAGAAAGAGATGTTAATAGTCAAGATATTGGTTTTACCTGGAATGCTTTAGACTTTGGTTTATCATTTATAAGGGCGGGTCAAGAAGCCAATCGATATTTGATCACTGAAGAAATGGAAAGAAAGGCTGAACATAATATTGTCAGAGATGTGATTAAAGCATATTGGAATACAATTTCAGCAGATAAATTAATCAAAAAATATGATCCTTTGTTAGTTGAAGTGGATAAAGCTTTAAATGACTCACAAAAAATTGAGGAATTATTATTAACTAAACCAATGGATGCACTCTTATATCAAAAAGAATTATTAGATATTCAACGAGCTCTTCAATCCCAAAAAGAAATATTTATAGATGCAAGAATTCAACTTGCAGGTTTAATGGGGTTACTACCAAATCAAAAATTTACAATAGTTCCAACAGATGATCCTCTTACTATTTTAAACATGGATTTAGATGGAATGGAAAAATATGCTTTAATTAATAGGCCCGAACTTAGAAAAAGTCACTATGATGAAAAAATATCTATTCAAGAAACAAAAGCAAGTATGTCTGCTTTATTACCAGGTTTAAATTTTAATGCAGCTTGGACACATTCATCTAATGATCATTTAATGAATAAAACAAATCTTGAATATGGATCCGTTATGGGTGCCAATTTGTTAAATGTGTTTATGTATCCAAAGGTAAAAAGAATTAATGAAACTAATACAGAGGTAATAAAAGAAAAAAGATTAGCTTTATCCATGGCAGTATTATCACAAGTTCATCTAGCAAATATTGATTATTCTTTAGCTCTTGAGGAGTACGATACTGCAGAGAGATATTATCAAGTTTCAAAAAAAATCACAGAACAAATTAAGAATGCTCAAAAAATTGCAAGATTTGGAAATTTAGAACTCATAAGAGAGCAGGCGAGTTTATTGGTAGCTGAACTAAGATATGATATCGCTTACTCTAAATTACAACATGCAATTGGAAAAATTTATACCTCGGTTGGTCTTGATATTACAAGAGAAAATGTAAAAAATATAAATTTCAAAGATTATGCGTCTATCATCAAAAATAATTTTAAAACTTCTGGTAAAAGATATTATGCTAAAATCAGAAAACCTATTAAAAACCAAAATCCTGTTGTTAAAAAGAATAATGAGGGTAGAACGAGTCAGTTTTCTTTCTCTGAAAAAACTTTTGATTTAGAAGGTGAAGGTAGGACAATATATGATGCATTATTAAGTAATAACAAACCACTGCCAAGCTGGATCACATTTTTACCATCACAAAAAACATTTTTAGTAAATAATTTAGATAAAGATAATACAGAGGAACTAGAGATAAAAGTCATTGCCAAAAATATTAATACTAGAATTGAAGATAAGTTTACTTTAATGGTCGATCCTGAACTAAGGGCTACTAGGTTAGAAAATGAGAAAAGGCTTAAAGAGCAAAGAAAATTGGCTAAAAAAAGAAAACAAGAAGAGATTGAAAGACTTAAAGCTGAAAAAATCTTAGAGGAGAAAAAAGCTAAAGAGGAGGCAGCTTTGTTAGCAAGACAAGAGGCAGAGGAAATTCTTAAACAAGAAAAAGAAAAAATATTATTAGAAAAAAAACAAGAGGAAGAGTTATTAGCTAAACAAAAAGCTGAAGAGCAAAGAGTTATAGAGCAACAACAAGCAAAAGAATTGTTAGCTGAACAAAAAAGATTGGCAGAAGAGCAAAAAAGAAAGGAATTATTAGCTAAACAAAAAGCTGAAGAACTGAGAATTGCACAAACTGAAAAAATGAAAGAACTTTTAATGGCTCAAAGAAAGCAAATTTATTTACAACTACCAGAAAACACAAGCCCGGTGCAATCTACAAATAATAATTCAAATAAGAGTAATTTGAGTGAGAGTTTAATTAATGAATTAAAAAATATAGAAACTAAAATAAACGATTTGATGCTTAATTTAGATTTAGATAAGAGATTAGATCTAACAAAAAAAATTGTCCAGGACGTTTTTAAATCAAGTACTGCTACAAAGGAAATTGATCCAAAATATGAAACTTTAAACTTACAAATAGTTAATCAAAGAAAATTACTTAAAGAATTGTTAGATTATTCAAATAAATATACTAGTTATTAAAATGCCAAAATCAAATACCAAAGCTTTAAGTTTTAAAAGAACACTTAATCTTAATTCTAGTTCAAATCAAATCAATGGAAATATATTTATTAAAAGAAAAACTATAACTTTAAAATCCCCCAAAACTATTAAAGTAAAAGTTGGAAAAAAAATTACTGGAAAAATTTCTTTAAAAAAAGGTAAATAATCTAAATCTCACCAATAAAATGATGAATTATAGTTCTTTGTTGAGGATTTAATCTGTGCTCAAATAAATATATACCTTGCCAAGTACCTAATAATAGCTCTTTATTTTTAACACTTAATGAAATTTGATTATTGGTTAGAGCAGACTTGATGTGTGCTGGCATATCATCTTTTCCTTCAGTGGTATGAATATATAACCTGTTATCCATAGGAGCTAATTTATTAAAATAATTAATCAAGTCAGTCTGCACATCTGGGTCAGCATTTTCTTGAACAATAATGGAGGCGCTCGTATGCTGAATACTTAAATTTAAAATTCCATTTTTAAAATTGTTTTTTTCAATCCAATTTAATGTTTGATCAGTAAATTCATATAATCGTTGACCATTGGTATCTATTTTAAGATTATAAAATTCTTGTTTCATATCAATAATTTTTTGATGTTAACTCAAATAAACGACTAATTGTACGTTTAAATGGTTTTTCTAAAGACTTAGAGCTCGATAATTTTTCTAAACTTTGCTCAGCCGTTACTGCTATTGCTCTATCTTTATCGTAAATTACATCAATTAGGGTTATGAACCTTTGTTGTTGATTTGAGTTGATATCATTAAATTCTGGTACATTTTCAATTATTATAAATTCAGAGCTTTCAGCAATTTTTAGATAATCTTCACCACCTAGGTTTTGATTACACAATTCATCAAAATAAAACTTTGAAATCCCTTCATAAAAATTTTTTATTTCAAAATTTCTACCTTTAATATTCAAAACTTTGCGAGATAATTTTTTATTTTTAGTAATTATTCTAGAAAACTTATTTATTTTAAAATTAGTTTCTTGGTTTAAAGGATGGAAATATCTTCGGTTTTCATTTTCTTTACTTTTTCTGTAATCATCATCAATTGTCAACTCATGCTCTATTGACTTTTCCTGCATTATTTGAATAAAGGGTTTAAATTGATCTCTTTGAAGCCCATCTTTATATAGCTCTGATATTTTTGTGTTTGAGGTCACAATAACCTTAATATTTTGATTAAATATTTCCTGAAATAGTTTACCTAATATCATGGCATCGACAATGTTGGTAACTTGAAATTCATCAAAAAAAATGAGTGAAAATTTCGATTTTAAATCTTTAACAAATACGGCAATTATATTTTCGTCATTTTTATCTTTATGATCATGAACAAAATCATGAAAGTTTAGCATAAATTCATTAAAGTGAAGACGTTGTTTTTTTTGATTAATTAGATTGAAAAAAAAATCTAAAATCATAGTTTTTCCAACACCCACACCACCATAAAGATAAAAACCTTTTTTTGAGGATTGTTTTGAAAAAAAATTCAACAAAGCACTATTAAAATTTTCTTTGTAATAATTGTCTAATTGTTGAACTAATTTAATTTGATTTGGATTTACCTCGAGATTTTGAGTATTACAATGAGTTTTAAATTTTTCCTCAAGATTGAAAGGCATTAATTTTTTTTACTTTTAAAATCAATTCCGTATTCAGATCTTGGTCCTTTCCTTAGTCCAAACGGACCAGATATAAATAATGTTAAAGGCTTCGTTCCAGGTTTTAAGTCTACTCTATGTAAATTATTTGCAGATCGAAATCCTATATAGCCGGGGGGTCGCCAGAATTTTCCCGTGCTTAATGTCTCCCAATATCCTCCTCTAAGTATAATGGTGATATATGGAAATGTATGATTATGAACTCCTTCACCATGATCATCCGCTAACATTTCATGAATTAGAATATTAAACGGAAACCATTTTGGTCTATGTCTAAAGATTAGATAATATCTATTCATCCATGGTTTCGCCTCATGATATTTGGGATGTGAGGGACCCCTATCTAATACAACTTTTTTTCTTCCTATTTTATCTAAAAATTTTAAAAACATTATTAATCATATTGAGTTATTGAGCCATTTTTAACAATAAATAAATTCTCGTTATATATTAAAGGTTTTGATATTAAATCTCGACCAACTTTTTCAATTTTTAAAACATTTCCGGCACTTAAACTTATAACAATTAAATTTCCATCAGAATTTGTAAGATAAAGATTATTTCCACCTATGGTAAAACCTGTTGGTTTAGTTCTTTTTCTTTTTTTTAAATTAAAATTTTTATAAGTATCATTAATTCTAATAATGTTTCCTTCATTCTTTTGAATTGTAAAAAGATAACCATTTTCAGACACAGTAAAAATAAAATTACCAATTATAATTGGTGTAAGAATAGAATCAATTTCACTCATCCAATTGGTGGTACCTGATTTTAAATCAACAGAGTAAAATTGATTTTTATTATTAGAAAAATAAATTGAGCTTCCATCACTAACCAATTTTGAGAAATAAAAACCATATGTTTCATTCATAATACTACTTTTTTGTGTTGGGAGCTGCCATTCAATTAAACCAGATAAAATATCAACTGCAGTTATATCCCCAAGAGAATTATTATATATCACTAAATTATCTTTTATTAATATTGAGAATTTTGAATTAGAAACAATAAAAGAATCTTCTGTTTTTACATTCCAACAATCTGTACCATCTTTTATATAAAAACATCTCAAAGTATTTTTGAAATCAACTACAAAAAATTTGTCTTTAAAAATTTTGATTTCTGAATTAAATGGATATTCACTTTTTTTTGACCAAATTAAATTTCCAGTTTCTAAATTAATATTTGAAATTTTAGCTATACTATCTGCAACTAATAAATTTTTATCTGTTATTGCAAATGATAGGGTGGGATGAATTTTCTTTTCTGTTTTTGAATAAAAGTTATTTTTCCAAACAATTTTTTTTTCATCATTAAACCTAATAATAGTTCCTTTCTTTTCAAAGACTATTACGCCATTATCTAAAATCAGTGGCTCAAAATTAAATTGATTAAAATTTTCTAGTTTTGAAAATTTATAATGATTAATTTTATTAATCTGACCTTTATATTTTAATGATCCAAAGTTATTAAGTGGATCAAAAATTTTATTATTGTGCTCATTTTTTGATAGGTCTAATTTTAACAAAGGATTAAATTCTCTGGAAATTACCTCTTTTTCTGAAAGAATTTTTTTTGAGACCTTATTTTTATTTTCAATTTTTTCTTTTTTATTCCATATTCTTGAATTTTCATTTAAAGAGCAATTTGATAAAAAAATTGAAAATATTAATATTACAAATACTTTATTCACTCAAATCTCTGTTTAGTCTTTTTTGTGTTTCCTTGAGTATATCCAAATTAGCATTTTCTAAAGTAATTATTTGACTGAAAAATTCTTTGGATTTTTGCTTTTCACCTTTAAAGTAAAAATACTCTGCTATCAAATATAAAGCATGAGACTTCCAAACACTTTTTGAATTAATTACAGGATTTAAAATTTCTAAAATTTGAGCTTCATTGATTGTATCGGCATTATAAAGGGCTTTTTTATAAATAATAAGATACTTAATTTCACTATCCAATGAAGTTTTGTTAATCAATATATCAAACAAGCTATTAATCTGATTTTTATCAGTCACTAGTTCATTATCTATTAAATAATACAAAGCCAGTGGAGAATAAGTTGGATCTTTATTTTCTACAATTTCTTGCATCGCCGATACTATCCCAGAATTATCTCCATTCTTATGTTTAATGATTGAGCTATTATATTTGTCTGAAATTTTAATTTTATTTCTATCTTGATAGATTTGATATGAGTAAAAACCGAGCAGAATTAATAACAAAAAGATTAGAACAGATATGAGAAATTTTTTATTTTTTACAAAAAAATCTTTAATTCTCTGATTTCTGGTATTGCTATTTATGATTGCTATATCTTCATCCATAATTAAATCATATTTCGAAGGACGTATTGTAATATGCCTCCATTTTTATAATACTCTAGCTCATTTTTGGTATCTATTCTACAGAGCGCTTGGATTGTTTTAATCTCACCTGAAGCATACTTAATTTCTACTTTAACTTTATCAGAAGGATTAATTCCATTTTCAAGATTGATGACACTTATCAATTCTGAACCAATTAATTTTAAATTTTTCCTATCAATATTATCAATAAATTGTAATGGTAAAATACCCATTCCAATTAAGTTAGATCTATGAATTCTCTCAAAACTTTCAGCAATTACAGTCTTTACCCCTAAAAGTTTGGTTCCTTTCGCTGCCCAGTCTCTTGACGAGCCTGTTCCATATTCTTTACCACCTATTACAACTAAATCAGTGCCTCGTTTTTTATATTCAACTACCGCATCATAAATTGGCATCACTTTTTTTTCTGGGTAAAGTGTTGTAAATCCACCTTCTGTGCCAGGTGCCATTTCATTTCGTATTCTAATATTAGCAAATGTGCCTCTCATCATTACTTCGTGATTTCCTCTTCTGGCACCATAAGAATTATAATCTTTGGGTAAAATTTGATGTTTCATAAAATATTCCCCTGTAGGGCTTTCTTTTTGAATGTTACCTGCGGGAGAGATATGATCTGTAGTTACCATATCACCTAAAATTAATAATGGACGTGCATCGTGAATTTTTTTAAAACCTTCCGGTTGATCTGAGAGATTTTCAAAAAAAGGTGGTTTTTTTACATATGTAGAATTTTCTTCCCAATTATAAATACTACTTTTTTCTGTTTTAATTTGTTGCCATTGTTTTGGTCCCTCAGAAACATTTGAATACCTTTTCACAAACATTTCAGGATTTAAGGATGATTTTAACACATCTTCAATTTCTTTATTTGATGGCCAAATATCTTTCATAAAAATGTCTTTACCATTTTTATCTTTGCCAAAACTATCTTTATACAAATCAAAATTCATATGACCAGCAAGAGCATAGGCAACGACTAATGGAGGTGAAGCAAGATAGTTTGCTTTTATATGAGGTGAAATTCTACCCTCGAAATTTCTATTGCCAGATAATACTGAGACTGCATAGATATTTTCTTTTTGAATAGAGTCGACTATTTCATCGGCTAGTGGACCGGAATTTCCAATACACGTAGTGCAACCATAACCAACCAAATGAAAACCAAGTTTGTCTAAATAAGTATTTAAACCTGCTTTTTCCAGATAGTCAGTTACAACTTGTGAGCCGGGTGCTAATGAAGTTTTAACCCATGGTTTTACCTCTAATCCTAATTCCACTGCTTTCTTAGCTAAAAGTCCCGCTCCGATTAAAACGTTTGGATTAGAAGTATTTGTACAAGATGTAATTGCTGCAATTAAAATAGACCCATCTTTAATTGAATATTCTTTATCTTTAACTTTTGAAACTGAAAAATCTTTTTTACCAGTTACTTCAGAAAAACTTTTCTTAAAACTAGTTGAAGCATCGGTTAATAAAACTTTATCTTGAGGTCTTTTTGGTCCTGAGATAGTAGGAACAATAGTTGTCATATCTAAAGTTAAAGTATCAGTAAAATCAATATCTTCACTAGACCACAAACCCTGAGCTTTCGCATATTCCTCAACTATTTTTACTGTCATTTCATCTCTACCAGAAAATTTTAAATACTTTAAAGTTTCTTCATCTATTGGAAAAAATCCACAAGTGGCTCCATACTCTGGAGCCATATTTGCTATTGTTGCTCGATCAGCTAAAGTTAAATTCTTTAAACCATCGCCATAAAATTCTACAAACTTTCCAACTACACCCTTGTCTCTTAACATTTTTACAACTGTTAGAACTAAATCTGTTGCAGTAGTGCCTTCTGGCATTTTATTTTTTACTTCAAAACCTATTACTTCAGGAATAAGCATTGAAATAGGTTGACCTAACATGCCCGCCTCAGCTTCAATACCGCCTACTCCCCATCCTAAAACTGAAAGTCCATTAACCATAGTAGTGTGACTATCAGTTCCTACCAGTGTATCTGGGAAAAGATAACTCTGTTCCTCAAAATCTTCACTCCATACTACTTTAGATAAATATTCTAAATTAACCTGGTGACAAATTCCAGTGCCAGGAGGAACTATTCTAAAGTTATTGAATGCTTGCTGACCCCATTTTAAAAAAGAATATCTCTCACCATTTCTATTAAATTCAATTTCAACATTTTTATCAAACGAATCTGCTTTTGCAGACTGATCAACTTGAACTGAATGGTCAATTACAAGATCTACTGCAGAAAGTGGATTAATTGTATTGGGATCTTTATTTTTTTCTTTTACAGCTTCTCTCATAGCTGCCAAGTCAGCCACTGCAGGAATTCCAGTGTAATCTTGTAGTAACACTCTTGCAGGCCGGTAAGCAATTTCTGTTTTAGATTTTTTTGTTTTTAGCCAATTTTTAATTGCCTCAATTTGATTTTTTGTAACAGATACATCATCTTCATATCTTAACAAATTTTCTAACAAAACTTTAAGGGATTTTGGTAATTTAGAAATACCCTCCAAACCATTTTCTTCTGCTTTCTTTAATGAATAAAATTTAAATTTCTTATTATTTATTTCTATGTCAGAAAGTGTTTCGTAAGAGTTAATTTTACCTGGTTTCATTTTTTATATATAAAACGTAATTATGCTTAATAAAAGAAGCCCTGACATAACATAATTAAAGTACTTAATAAATTTATCATTTGTCGCAAATTTCCTTAAAAATTTACCAACAAACGTCCACAAAGTAATACTTGTGACAGAAAATAGAAATGCAAGAGCAACTATTTGAGTCGCATAACTTATATAATTTACGCCTAATTCAACATAAGTAGAGACAACAATAATTGCAACAGTGACACCTTTAGGGTTTAAATACTGAAATAAAAAAGTTTCAATAAATTTTACAGGATTTTCTTTTTGGGTTTCATTTGAAGAGTTTGAAAATGCAATCTTATAAGCTAGATATATTAAAAATAAAGTCCCAAGATATCTAATGACTATTTGAATAATGGGAAACAATTTAAAAACATTAATTAAACCTATCGATAAAAATAAAACTAATGAAGTAAATCCTAAAGTCACACCAAGAATATGAGGTATTGTTTTTTTTATCCCAAAATTAAATCCAGAGTAAGATGCGACTACATTATTTGGACCTGGTGTATAAGCTGTGACAAACCAAAATAAAGAAATTGATAATATTTCAGGATGCATACTTAGGCTATTGGAAGACCATTTTCTGATGGTTGAGATGGATGAACGAGAATCACTCTGCCTTCCTTATCAATCGAACCTAAAATCAAAACTTGAGACACCACTCCAGCAATATTTTTTTCTGGAAAATTACAAACTCCGATTACTTGTTTGCCTTTTAAATTATCCTCATTGTAATAATGAGTAATTTGTGCTGAAGATTGTTTAATTCCTATCTCTTTTCCAAAATCCACTTCAACTACTAAAGATGGTTTTCTTGCTTTCTCATTTTTTTTTACAGAAATTACTGTCCCTACTCTTATGTCAACTTTGTCAAATATATCGTATGTTATTTGTTCTTTCATAAATCCAGTATATATATTAGTTATTATTCATGAGTACAGAAATTAATATTGAAAAATTATATGAAAATTGCATCAAAATTTTGACTGATTTAATCGGATTCAAAACAATTTCTGGAGATGATAATAGTAATTTAATTAATTATTGTGAAGAGTACCTCCAAAAATTAGGTGCAACTTCATTTAAAACTTTTGATGAGGAAAAGAAACGAGTAAATCTTTTTGCAACATTTAAGGCGAAAAAAACAAACGGAATAAAACCAATTATTTTATCTGGTCACACTGATACTGTTCCAGTTTCAAAAAGTTGGAGCACTGATCCTTTTAAAGCTACAATCAAAGGTGATAAACTTTATGGCAGAGGTGCATGTGATATGAAAGGTTTTATTGCTTGTGTTTTAGCCTATGCACCAATTTATTCTAAAGTGGAATTAAATAGAGATATCCATTTTTCATTCACATTTGATGAAGAAACTGCTTGTCTTGGAGCGCCCATATTAATTGAGGAGTTAAAAAAAAGAAAAATTCAAAACGGCATATGCATAATTGGTGAACCAACTAAAATGAAAATTATAGATGCTCACAAAGGTTGCTATGAATATACAACTTATTTTGAAGGTTTAGCAGGTCATAGTTCAATGCCACATAAAGGTGTTAGTGCTGTTGAGTTTGCTTCACGTTACGCAAACAAACTTATAGAATTAAGACAGGACTTAAAAAAAAGAGCTCCTAGAGACTCGATATTTGATCCGCCTTTTTCAACTTTGCAAATAGGAAGAATATTTGGCGGCATAGCACACAATGTTATAGCTGATAAATGTTATATCGAATGGGAGACTAGGCCGGTGGTCAAAGAAGACGGGGTTTTTTTAAATCAAGAAATAGATAAGTATGCTAATGAAATTTTATTGCCAGAAATGAGAAAAGTATTTCCAAATTCAAAAATAATAAAAAAAATAATTGGCGAAGTAACTGGTTTTGATCGAGTTAAAAACTCAGAGGCATGTGAGTTAGTTTCAAGTTTAACTGGAGACAATTCAAGAGAGGTTGTTTCTTTTGGCACTGAGGCTGGCTTGTTTCAGGAAATTGGGATGAGTACTGTTGTCTGTGGTCCTGGTTCGATTGAACAAGCTCACAAAGTCGATGAATTTATTGAATTAAATGAAATAAAAAAATGTTTAAAATTTTTAGATGGTCTTAAAAAAAGTCTACTTTAAATTAATTCCAGCCACCAACAGCTTTCACTTCTAAAAATTCTTCAAGACCATGTTCACCAGCTTCTCTACCAATTCCAGAATGCTTGAAACCACCAAATGGTGCATCTACAGCAATACCAGCTCCATTTACGTCCACCATTCCTGATCTTAACTTTCTCGCAACTCTTTTAACTTTTTCTTTGTCTTGTGTTTGAATGTAATTAGTCAATCCGTAAGGAGTATCATTAGCAATTTTAATTGCTTCCTCTTCATTTTCAAACGGCATTACTGATAACACTGGACCAAAAATTTCTGTTCTTGCAACGTCCATATCATTTTTAACATCAGCAAAAACTGTTGGTTTGACAAAGTATCCCTTTTCAAATCCTTCCGGTTTACCAGCGCCTCCAGCAACTAATTTTGCACCCTCATCTATACCCTTTTTAATTAAAGTTTGAATTTTGTTGTATTGGGTTTCAGAAATAACAGGACCAATATGCTCTCCCTCTTTCTTTGGATCACCAACTTCAAAATTTTCAGTATATTTTTTTAATCTTTCTACAGCTTCATTATACATTGATTTTTCAACAAGCATTCTAGTTGGAGCATTACACGACTGACCAGAATTTCTAAAACATCTTAAAGCTCCTCTTTCAATAGCATCAGGATCAGCATCTTTGAAAATTATATTTGCTCCCTTTCCACCTAATTCTAAACTTACTCTTTTAAAATCTTTAGCTGCATTTTGTGAAATTAATGCTCCAGCTCGAGTAGAGCCAGTAAATGAAATCATGTTGACATCAGGATGACTTGTAAGTGCATTACCGGTAGTTTCACCATCTCCATTTACTAAATTGAATACTCCAGCAGGAAATTTTGTTTCATCAATTAATTCTGCAAGAATCATTGAGGATAAAGGAGCAAGTTCAGATGGTTTTAAAATCATAGTACAGCCAGAAGCTAAAGCTGGTGCAACTTTAAGACAAACTTGATTCATTGGCCAATTCCAAGGTGTAATCAAAGCACACACACCCTTTGGCTCATAAATTAATCTTTGATTAGGAGCATGTTCACCTAGAGGTTTTTCAAATTCAAAATTTTTAAGATATCTTATAAATGATTTTAGATGTGCTGCACCTGTGCCTGCTTGTAATTTTGTTGCAAAGTCTTTGGGAGCTCCCATTTCTGTAGTAATAGCTGCAGCAATATCTGCCCATCTTTTCTTATAATTTTCGTACAATTTTTCTAATAATCTTATTCTTTCCTCTTTAGGGGAAAATGCCCAAGTGCTATAAGCTTTTTTTGCTGAACTTACTGCATAATCAATATCTTCTTTATTACCTAAAGAAATAACCGCACAATTTTCCTCTGTAGCGGGATTAATTACTTTTATTTCTTGGTTACTTTTTGGAGTAACCCATTTTCCATCGATGTAAAAATTTTTTTTATTTTCCATACCAGACTCCTAACCTTTCCTTATTTTTTTGCAAACAAATTAGTAAGTTCATAAACAATTGTTGCAGCAGCTAAAGATGTCACCTCTGCATGATCATATGCTGGAGACACTTCAACTACATCTGCTGAAATTAAATTCATTCCTGACAAGCCTCGAATTACATTGACCATTTCTCTTGAAGTCATTCCTGCAATTTCTGGTGTGCCTGTTCCTGGGGCAAAAGCGGGGTCTAAAACATCTATATCTATTGATAAGTATAATGGATTATCGCCAACTCTTTTTTTAATTCTTTCAGCTATTTTATCAGTTCCCTCTGTTTGAAATTCATCGCAATGAATTATTTTAAATCCAAAACTTTCATCATTTTTAATATCATCTCTACTATACAAAGGTCCTCTAATACCTACATGCATAGAGGCATCATCTAAAAATAAATTCTCTTCTCTCGCACGTCTAAATGGAGTTCCATGCGTGTAAGGTGCCCCAAAATAAGTATCCCATGTATCTAAATGAGCATCAAAATGAACTAAAGCAACTGGCCCTTTGTTTATTTTGTTTACCGCTTTTAATAAAGGAAATGCAATTGTATGGTCACCACCTAAACTAATTATGCCTCCAGTTTTTTTCAATAAATCTGTAGCACCTTCTTCAATTTGTTTGATCGCTTCATTAATATTAAAAGGATTGCATGTAATGTCTCCAGCGTCAGCAACTTGTTGTACTTTAAATGGTTCTACATCATAACTTGGATGATAATTTGTTCTTAAGTGTCTTGAAGCTTGTCTAATGCTTTGAGGACCAAACCGTGCCCCTGGTCTATAACTTGTACCTGCATCAAAAGGAATACCAACTATTGCTACGTCACAATATTCAACATCTCTCAATTCTGGTAATCGTGCAAAAGTTGAAGGGCCAGCAAATCGTGGTACTTTGGTTCCACTTACTGGCTGGATTGGTTCCTTGGTACTTTTTTTTTTCATGACAAAACTCTATCACATTCTTACAATTTGGAATATCTTCAATAATACTTTTTATGAAATTATTTAAGTTCATTTTATTATATTTATTTTTAATTTCTCCTGTACAAGCAGATACGATTTATCAATTGATTAAGATACCAAATCTTGAAATTTATAATATTAAAACAACTAATAATCTGAGATATCTTTACGCTAAACAATCCTTTACGATTGGAGTAGATAAGAATATTAATTGTTTTAAATCATCAAAACGAGATTTAGATAAAAAGTATCAAATTATAGAAAAAAATTTAAAAAGATATTCTCAAAGTTTTTTAAAAAAAATAAATTTAAAGTATATTGTTCTTTGTGAAGATTTATCAATTTCAGGAATAAATACTGCTGGAATACCTGACAATGTAATGAAAACTCTTATTGTTGATATTAAATTTAATAATAAATATTTTGAAAGAGTATTACATCATGAAGTCTTTCATATAATCAATGATAGTTTTAAGGAAATATTTAATGAAAAAACTTGGTCAAGTTTCAATTCAGATAGCTTTAATTATGCAAAATGTTCTACTTGCACAAAAAAAATAGGTCTTGATACTTACTCTAAAACTAATGGTTTTATTACTGAATATTCAAAATCAACCGCCTCTGAAGATATGGCAGAAGTTTTTTCTCATTTAATGCATGGAAATTTACCTAAACAAATTGATCCTATTCTTCAAAAAAAGATAGATTTTATCAAATCAGGGTTGCTTAAAATTGATCAAAATTTCGATTTATGATTAAAAAAATTAAAGCTTCAAGGTCAGAAAAGATAATCTTTTTTTTCTTAATATCTTTAGCTATTTTTTCTCTAAGTTCTTTTTTTTTGATAAAGAATAAATGCTTATTTGTTAAAGATTATAATCCAGAAAAACTTTCTTTTGATAAGCCAAATAATATTGCGATTTTAAATGTTGAATGTGGAAATGTAATTATTGAATTATATCCAAATATTTCTCCAAATGCGGTTGAGAGATTTAAAACATTGGTGAAGTCTAAAGCTTACGATGATGTTGCATTTCATAGAGTAATCAAAGACAGCCTTGTACAGGCAGGTGATTTGGAATTTGGTAAAAAAGGCAATATTGATTATGGAAAAATCGGAACAGGACAATCAGGATTAGGAACCATAAACTCAGAAATAGATGTCCCATTTAACTATGAAAGAGGAAGTGTGGGTCTCGCAAGAACACAAAAATATAATACTGAAGATAGTCAATTTTTCATCACACTCAAAGATGAACCATTGTATGAGAGTGAATATACACCGATTGGAAAAGTGATTTACGGGATAGAAGCACTAGAAAAAATAAAATATCTAGATAAGTCTGAGTATGTTCTTAGGCCAGACTTTATAAATTCTATTAAAATGTTAATTGACTAAAGGTTTACCGGTAGCCAAAGTGTGTTTAATTCTGTCTTGAGTATCTTTAGTTTCAATTAATCTCATAAAAGCATCTAATTCTAGTTTGAACAAATCATCCTCTGTTAATACTCTATCCATACTCGTATCTCCACCACTTAAGACGAAAGCTAATTCTTTTGCAACTTCTACCCCATGATCTAAAATTATTTTATCATTATAGAGTTTTTCTAAAATTTTATTCATTTCTCCAATAACTGCTTTCCCAGGCAAGTTAAACTGAAGTTCGTTAGGTGCTTTAAAATCTTTATTATCATCTAAGATTTTTTTCGAAACTTCTAATAAACTATTTCTATTCATAATCTTTTTGTTTTCAGGCAGTAAGTATTTCAATGGCTCAGCTTCAACAGGTGATGTTGCTGTTTTTCCATAGCCAATGATATCAAAAACTTTTAATGGTGCATAATTTGGATCTTTTTTTGCCTGTGCTGTATCTAACCATCTAGCTAACATTTCCTTACAACCTCCACCAGCTGGAATTAAACCTACGATAGTTTCTACCAGACCAATTACAATATTTGTATGTGAAGCAACAAAATTACTTTGTACTAAAACTTCAAATCCACCTCCTAAAGTAAGTCCTGATGGTGCAGATATAACTGGGTGTTTAGAGTACTTAAGATGTTTACATGTTTCTTGGAAATATTTAATAAATTTCTCAATTGATTTAAAATCATTTTTGTTAGCGAATTCCATTGTATAAGTTAAATTTACTCCTGCAGAAAATTGCATACTTTCATTAATGATAATCAAAGGCTTATCGGTTGCTTTCTTTAAAGCATCCATTGAATCATAATCTAATGCATTAGCTTTGGTGGTAAATTCAACTATATTATAATCATTGAATCTATAAATAGATGCTGAACTATTTCCATCAACACTCTGTGCTGTTTTCTTGACCTTACCCAGAGTTTCTATTGATGTATATTTTTGCCTTTCACCATAAAAATTTTCATTTTTTGTTTTACTTAAATTTTCTAAAAAATTATTGCCCTTAAAATTTTCAACTTTTTCAAAAAAGTTTTTAACGCCAATCTCCTCTAGCATTTCAAAGGGTCCTTTTGCCCAGTTAAACCCTAATCTCATAGCCTCATCAATATCATTAAATTCTTTTGTTATCTCAGGAACTAATGATGAAGCATATTTAATAATCTTTTCTAATACTGACCAAGCATATTCTCCATATTTATCATTCCTGTTAATGAGACCTTTTAGATCAACTTTGTCAGATTTAATGTCAATTTTTCTACTTAAAGAGTAATCTCCAGTTTGCAGATTGATAGCTTCCATCACTTTACCACTATCGGTTTTCTTCATTCGGTAGAAACCACCTTTACCTTTTCTACCTGTATATCCAGTTTCAATTAATTTTTTTACTAAAGGAATTTCTTTTGCGACCTCATGAAATTCGTCTGTTTCAGGTAATTCTTTAATAAAACTTTTTAAAACATCAGCCATTAGATCAATGCCAATTAAATCATAAAGCCCAAAAACACCCGTTTTTGGAATACCCATTGGTCTACCAAATATTGCATCCGCTTCCTCTACGGATAGTTTCATTTTAAACGCTTCAGTCATTGCTATTTGCATAGCGTAAACACCAACTCTGTTACCCAAAAAACCTGGAGTATCATTACAAACAATAGCTCCTTTTCCAAGCTCAAGTTCACAAAATTCTTTTAATTGATTTATCTTATTTAAATCATTGTCCTCATTTTTAACAATTTCCAAGAGACCCATATATCTAACTGGATTAAAAAAATGAGTTATACAAAAATCTTTTTTTTGATCTTTATTTAAATTTTGAGATAAAACTTTAATGGGTATTGAAGAAGTGTTGGAGGAAACAATCGCACCATCTTTTCTACTTTTAAAAATTTTTTCATAAATTTGATGTTTGATATCAATTCTCTCAACAACTGCTTCAACAATCCAGTCAGCTTGTTCAACTACTGAGAAGTCATCTTCAATATTACCAACTTTAATATTTTTTATTTTAGATTTATCAATTAATAAAGGTGGTCTAGATTTGTGAATTCTTTCTCTGGCATTTTCACTTATTTCAGTTTTTAAATCCAAAAGAGTAACGGGTATATTGGCATTACACAAATGAGCTGCTATTCCACTGCCCATTGTCCCAGACCCTATCACTACTACATTCTTTATCTTCATGAAATTATTTTTTTAACGATTAATACCCCTGAGTCTTTCAGATCTTCTTCGTAAAAGCTCAGCAGTCACTAATATTAATGTTGATAGTATAATTAGACAAGTCGCAACAGCTAGTATTGTTGGACTTAATTGCTCTCGTAAACCAGTCCACATTTGAATTGGGATTGTCGTATTTTCTAATCCTGCTAAAAATAAAACAACCACAACTTCATCAAACGAAGTTACAAATGCAAAAAGCCCGCCTGAAATTACTCCAGGTAAAATTAATGGTAAGGTAATTTTCATAAAAGTATTTACTGGATCACTTCCTAAGCTTGCAGCTGCTCTTGTTACACTATGATCAAACCCCGACAAAGTAGCGGTGACTGTTATTACCACAAAAGGTGTTCCTAATATAATATGAGCTAATACTATTCCTGTATGAGTTGCTGCTAAACCCGCTTTTGCCATAAAGAAAAATATTGCAACACCAGAAATAATTAATGGAACAATCATTGGTGAAATTAACACAGCCATTATTAATCCTTTATAAGGCATATGTCTGCTGCTCAATCCTAAAGCCGCAACTGTTCCAAGTATCACTGATCCTATTGTTGCAAAAATTGCAATGATAAAACTATTCTTGGCAGCTAGTCCCCATGGATTTTTTGTTCCATAAATCATGTCCTTATACCATCTTAAAGAAAATGCATCTGGATCTAGACGCTTCATTCCGTCAGAAAAACTCAAAAATTCTTCTGCGTTAAATGACAATGGGAATATTACAAACAAAGGTGCAATTAAAAAAAAGAAAACAGCACCACAAATTGTAAGGTAAATATAATGCCAAATTCTATAGTGTGGTTCAGTATATTTTGGTAAAGCCATTAAATTATCCTAACTTAATATTATCAATTCCAACTAGTTTGTTATAAAGCCAATAAATTACCAATACTCCACTCAACAACATTAATCCCATGGCTGATGCAAAGCTCCAATCAAGAGTACTTTTCATGTGGAAAGCAATTTGATTACTTATCAAAGTTCCAGATGCACCCCCAACTAAGGCTGGGGTGATGTAATAGCCTATCGCTAGGATAAACACTAATAAACAACCTGCACCAATTCCTGGGATTGTTAATGGGAAATAAACTTTCCAAAATGCTACAAATGGCGTTCCACCTAATGATTTTCCTGCCCTCATTAAGCTAGGTGAGATAGTTTTCATGACGCTATAAAGAGGCAAAACCATAAATGGCAGCAATATTTGTGTCATAGCAACGTAACTTCCTGTTTTGTTGTACATCATCTCGGGTCTATTATCGTCAGCTACTAATCCTATTCCGACAAAGAAATCATTTACGATACCTTGTTGTTGTAACAAAATCATCCAGCTGGCAGTTCTTACAAGTAATGAAGTCCAGAACGGCAGCAGTACGCAGATCATTAATAAATTACTATATTTCATTGGCAGAGTAGCTAACAAATGAGCTATTGGATAAGCCATTAAGAAACAAAAAAACAGTTACGAAGAATGCTATTTCAAGAGTTCTTAACCATAACACTCTATGAATTCGTCTGTCTTCCTCTACACTTACTATTTTTCCTTCTTCATTCACGTACATGTCCATACCTTTAAGATACTTTTGACTTGTAAACTCAGGGGCTCTTCTTTTAATTGCCCTCCAGTACTCGACATTAGCCCATCTTTTGTGAACTGCCATTATTTGTTCCTTGTAGTTTCCCTCTTCAAATGATTTTGATTTTCTTCTTAATTTTTTAATAATACTTTTAAATCCATTTTTTGTGTAGTTTAACTGAGTAGATAACTTACCCTCACGTTTATCCTCAACTAATTTTATGAAATCCTCATGGAAAGCAGCAAAAACTTCTTCATCAGGTAACTCTTGACCATCCCAGGTTTCCATTGCCTTAAAAGTTTTGGGAAGCATTTGTGTTACCATTTTATCGTCAACACTTCGGAACAACATATCACCTATTGGAAAAACATAAGTAATAATTAAAAATAACAATAAAGGAGCAACATGTAGGAAAGCTTTGATCTTATTCTTTCTCTCTGCTTTTTTAAGACTTACCTCTAAAGGTATCCCATCTGTTGTTAAAATTTGTTTTGTTTCAGAGCTCATAAATAAAAAGGGCGGTTACGAATAACCGCCCTTAAATTATAATATATAATTAAGTTGTTTAAAACTTAAATTATAGACCAGCTTTCATAGCTTCCCATTTTTCACCAAGCTCTGTGCCATTGTCAGCCCAGAAAATTGGATCTACTAGGAAGTAGTTTTTAGTGTTAGCCGGTGCAGTTGGCATTTGTGGTACCATGTTAGTCTTACCATCTTTATACCAAGGCTCACCTTTTTCCATAATTCCAATTGAAGATTTTCTCCAAGGAGCATATGCGATGTATTTAGCACTTCCTGCTAACATCTCTGAGCTAGTCATCATAGCTAAAGCTTTTTTAGCCATACCATTAGCATCGTTTGGTCCACCTTTAACTTGTACGAAATATTCGTAGTCAAGACCTTGGCCATCCCAAACTTGTTTGATTGGTGCACCTTCTCCAATTTCAGCATTGAAGAATCTACCATTCCAACCAGTAGCCATTACTACTTCACCCGATACTAACAGTTCTGGTGGTTGAGCACCTGCAGACCAAAATACACATCCACCTTTAGGGTCTGTGCATAGTTCTTTGATCTTATTCATTGCTCTTTCAACACCTTTTTCTGTTTCTAAAGCTTTATAGATTTTTGCTCCGCCTTTACCTGGCTTAATACCATCTGCAGCTAAAGCGATCTCTAAGTTAGTTAAAGCGCTTTTGTAGATAGCTCTTTTTCCAGGAAATTTCTTTGTGTTAAAGAAATCTTTGATAGTCTTTGGAGTACCTTTAACATTATTAGTGTTATAAGCATAATTCCAAGAATATAAAATATTTCCTACAGCACACTTACTAGGCATTGCAGTAAAGAAATCTTTACTTGCTGGAGTTCCATCTGGAGCTGGTGGGAAATCTTTATCGAAATCAAATTCGACAAATAATCCTTCATCACATCCAGTAATAGTATCCATTGCAAACACGTCGATTATATCCCACGTGATTTTACCAGCTTCTTTTTGTGCTTTAATCTCAGATAATCCACCAGAATAGTCAACCCAGGCAATATTTATGCCAAGTTTTTTAGCTGTAGGATCACCATAACCTAACTTTTGAGACTCAGTATAAGCCCCACCCCATGACACTGCAGTTACTGTTGTTGCAAATGCTGAAGTAGTTAGTGAAAGTACAAAAGAAATAGCTAGTAATACTTTACTTAGTTTTTTCATTTTTCCTCCGTTTAAACGTTTTTTATAAAAACCAATTACAACAAGATCGATAATGAGAGTCAACAGCCCATTTTAGTTAATTTAGCAATATATTGGTGGTCTAAGAAGGATCTAACGCTCTAGCATCTTCACTGTTCCAACCTATCTTGATATCTTTGCCAAGCTTGATATCCAAATTGGCTGAACTATTAGGGACCTTTAAGATAAATTGATTGTTGCCTAAAAGATTTATTCTAACTCTTGTATGATCTCCGTGATATATTACTTCTTCAATCTTTCCAGAATGTATATTGTCCATTTGATCACTTGGATTAATTAACGCTCTTTCAGGTCTTAAAGAAATCTTAGTTTTCTCACCTTTGCCTTTTACAGAAATAGGATTCGCAAGTATATCTGTGTTAGCTATTTTAACCTTACACTTACCACCTGAAATATCTGAAACCTCACCCACAAAAGTATTATTTTCTCCAATAAATTCAGCAACAAATGAATTAACAGGTTTTTCATAAAGCTCATCTGGACTTGAAAGCTGCTGAACTTTTCCATCATTAAAAACAGCAATACGATTAGACATGGTTAATGCTTCACTTTGATCATGAGTTACGTAAACAACAGTTACACCAATGTTTTCATGTATATGTTTAATTTCATATTGCATACTCTCTCTCAAATTTTTATCTAAAGCTCCCAGAGGTTCGTCCATTAAGACTAGTTGTGGGTCAAATACTAATGATCTCGCTACAGCCACTCTTTGTTGTTGACCACCTGATAATTGCCCTGGCATTCTTGATGCGAAACCTTGAAGTGAAACCATTGATAACGCCTTATCAATTTTTTTATCTGCCTCGTCTTTTGGAATTTTTCTAACTCTTAATGGAAAGGCAAGGTTCTCATAAACCGTCATATGAGGAAATAGCGCATAATTTTGAAACACCATTCCAATACCTCTTTTATGCGGAGGTATACTTGAGATAGCCTTACCATCTAAATATATTTCACCATTTGTTGGTGTTTCAAATCCTGCCAGCATCATTAAGCAAGTTGTTTTTCCAGAACCAGAGGGTCCTAACATAGTTACAAACTCACCTTCTTCAATATCTAATTGAAGATCCTTAACGACTAAAACTTTGCCGTCGTAGCTTTTATCTACTTTGTCGAATTTGACGAAATCTTTTTTAAGAGCCATAATTTTAATCAACTTTTAAACATTTGTAAGAATAAATTTCAACCTTTAATAACTAGCTTTTAACGTGAAGTTCTTTAGACATATTACAAAATAATTCTGCTCCTTGATCTGTAACTCTTATTGCTTCTGATGCTTCAACACCCCATTCACCAAATTGCATAACCGCTATCATGTGAAAACAAATATTAGGTTCCAAAATTGTCTTGTCACCTTTATAAATATTTAATGTATGTTCTCCCCAATCTGGGGGATAACCAATTCCAATCGAATAACCAGTCCTAGATTTTTTTTCTATTCCATATTTATCTAATATTTTCCAAAATGCTTGGGCAACGTGGTCTACAGTATTTCCAGGTTTCGTTGCATCAATTCCAGCTTGAAGTGCCTCAATAGTTTTTTTCATCGTATCAATTTTAAGTTGATCAGGTTTTCCAAGCAAAATAGTTCTGGCCATCGGCGCATGGTAACGTTTATACACTCCAGAAAGTTCAACAATTGTAGCCTCACCATCAATAAATTTATCTTGTGTTGCTGTTAAATGTGAAGCAGATGTTCCTTTTCCGGTAGGAAGCAATGTTGCAATACTGGCATATTCTCCACCAAATTCAGGGGTTCCATAAAACAAAGCTTTTTGAATTTCGCCAACAGCATCACATTGTCTAACCCCAGGACTTATTACTTCGTAAGCTTTTTTCATCCCTACTTCTGAAATTTTTGCGGCAGATTTCATAAAATTTATTTCAGTATTTGATTTTACTAGACGAGCCCAATTAACTAATCTTTCAGAGTCTTTGATCTTGGCATCTGGTAAACCATCTCTAATTTTCTGATAACAGAATGCTGTAAAATAATGAGCATCCATCTCTAAACCAATAGAAAGCTTATCCCATTTTTTATTCTTTACTATCTCTACTAAATAATCGTAAGGATGCTTAGGCCAAGTATGAATGTAGTGTTCATCATATACGATTATATTCTCCTTCTTTAAATATGTTTTTAGATAAGCTCCCCCTGCATCTTGATCTCTAACAAAACATAAAGGTTCATCAGCATTGACATGAACTATTGCACATTGAGCATAATAAAAAGACCAAGCATCATAACCTGTTAAGTAATTTATGTTATTTGTATCGTGAGAAATTAATAATTCGATGCCTTTATCTTGCATCATTTTTTGAACTTTTTTTAACCTATTACTATATTCTTCTTTTGTAAAAAGACTCATTGATTTAAATTAAATAATTTTCCAAACCCTTGAATATCTTTATTCATTCCAATATTTTCTAAAGTATCCCAAATTAATGATTGATTGCTTGTAATGACAGATTTACCTAATTTTTTCTCTAATCTTTCGATTATATTTAAAACTGGTAAAGCTGTGCACGAAATAAATAAGGCATCAGCATTTTTGATTTCTATCTGCGATAAAGTTTTAAATAAAAAATTTTGATCTACTTTTCCAATGTCATAGTCAGCTGCAATATCTAAATAAGTATTCGCAACAATATCAAAACCTTGACTTGAAAAATAATCTATAATCTCATCATTCAATTTTTTACTATAAGGGGTAAATATTGCTAGTTTTTTTATATTTAACTTTTTTAATGCTTTGATAGCTGCAGTACTTGGTGTTGTAATTTTTGCTTTTGGTTTCGCCTCTTTAACTTTTCTTTCGATAGTATCATGTCCAACAGCTATAGTTCCAGAAGTACATCCGTATACAATGCAATCTATGTTTTCATCTGGTAAAATATTTTTAGTAACATCTGTAACTTTTTCAGACATTTTAATTAAATTTTCTTTTGATAAAGGATTGTAACTTTCAATTCTATTTACAAAAAAATCTATATCTTTATCTTTAATTATTTTGATAAAATCTTTTTCAATTATAAAATCAGTAGCTAAAGCAATTAATCCTATTCTGGGATTATATTTCTTTATAAATTGTGGTTGAATTTTATTAGACTTCATTAAAATCCTTAAAAATCTTTATTTGTTAGTCTAGTTTAAATAAAGACATTATAAAATAAGATAATTTGGCGGTTGAAAATCTATTTAAATAAGATTTAATTTAATCTTTTATAAATTGTTAACAAATAGAGGAATATAATGAGAAAATTAATTATTGCTGCATTTATATTTGTATCAAGTTTTACAACAAATGTTTTTGCAGAGGTAAAAATGGGAATAATTTTAGGATTTACTGGTCCTATTGAATCTCTTACACCTGCTATGGCTGCATCTGCAGAACTTGCTTTTAAAGAAGCATCTGACTCAGGTTCACTATTAGGTGGAGAAAAAATTTCAGTAGTAAGAGCAGACTCAACTTGTGTTGACTCAGCGGCAGCAACAGCAGCAGCCGAAGGTGTAATTGCACAAGGAGTAGCTGCAATCATGGGTGCTGATTGTTCAGGTGTAACAGGTGCTATTGCATCAAACGTTGCTGTACCAAATGGTGTGGTAATGATTTCACCCTCTGCAACATCTCCAGGATTAACAACTTTAGATGATAAAGGGTATTTCTTCAGAACTGCTCCATCAGATGCTAGAGGTGGACAAATCCTTGCAGATATTACTAAAGATAGAAAAGTAAAAAGTGTAGCTATTACTTATACAAACAACGATTATGGTAAAGGTTTAGCTGATGTTTATAAAGCAGCAGTCGAAGCTCACGGAATAAAAGTAACTACAGTAAATGCTCATGAAGATGGAAAAGCAGATTATTCTTCTGAGGTTGCAACACTAGCTTCAGCAGGTGGTGATGCAGTAGCTGTTATTGGATATCTTGACCAAGGTGGAAAAGGTATTATTCAAGCTTCTTTAGACTCTGGTGCATTTGACAGATTTATTTTGTCAGATGGTATGATTGGTCAATCATTAGTTGATGCATTTGGAAAAGATTTAAGAAAGTCTTTTGGTTCAATGCCTGGATCAACTGGAAAAGGTGCTGGAGTTTTTGCTGGCGTAGCAAAAGCTGCTGGTATAGATAGTTCTGGTCCATACACTGGTGAGTCATACGATGCAGCTGCTTTAATTGTTTTAGCAATGCAAGCAGGTAATTCAGCTGATAGAGCATCAATTGCAAAAAATGTGATGGATGTTGCAAACGGCCCTGGAACAAAAATTTATCCAGGTGAACTTAAAAAAGGTTTAGATTTATTAGCTAAAGGTAAGAAAGTTAACTACGAAGGTGCAACAGGTGTTACTTTTACTAGCGTTGGTGAAGCTGAAGGTTCTTTCTTAGAACAAGAAGTTAAAGGCGGAAAATTCAAAACTAAAAAACAAAGATAATTTATCTTAAAATTAAAACCCCTGACATTTTTATGTTGGGGGTTTTTTTAAAAAAATAAATATTTATCAGCCATATATAAAGCCCAAGCAAAAGCTGCACCTAAAATTATATATTTCATCTTTCTTATTTTATTTCTATTTTTTCCGGAAGTATACCTTTTGGTCTATATCTCATTATCAATAACAGGCCTATTCCCATCATCAAAAATCTAAAATATGGGACACTTTCAATTAAATGAACTTTTAAAAAGTGAGTGTCAGCTAAACCAGTTGTTGTTAAATTAACTAAATATAATCCAATAGGTGCTGACTCAATCCATAAAAACCAAACCACAAAGCCTCCCAAAATTGCACCAAAATTATTACCACTACCACCTACTATGACCATCACCCAAATTAAAAAAGTATAACGCATAGGTCTGTAGCTGCCGGGTGTAAATAATCCATCTTGGGTTACTAACATAGCACCAGCAATTCCAACTATAGCTGAACCTAAAACAAAAATTAGTAAATGTTGTTTCACCACATTTTTGCCCATTGCATTCGCTGCTTCTTCATTATCTCTAATAGCTCTCATCATTCTACCCCACGGAGAATAAAGAGCTTTTTGAGTTAGAATTAGTAGAATGATAACAACAATTAAAAACAAACCTGAATAACAAAGTTTTACAAAAATTGATGATCCTTCAATGACAAATTGATTTAGAGCAGCTTGTCTCTCGGTTAAATCTGTTATTAAATTTAATTTACTTAAATTAAATTTTTCTACTAAATTTATAAACCAATCTGTTTGTTGTAAATTAACCTCATAAGGTGCAGGGCGCTTCAATCCAATAACATTTTTTACACCTCTGGTCAGCCAATCTTCATGCTTAATTATTGCTATAACAATTTCAGATATTAACAAAGTAGCTATTGCCAAATAATCAGCCCTTAAACCTAGGGCGACTTTGCCAATTACAAATGCTAACCCACCCGCAAACAGAGCTCCAACGATCCAAGAAAAAATAATTGGAAGACCAAATCCACCGAGAAATCCTGTTTTTGCAGGATCTACTTCCTCTATTGCCTCAATCCCAGGTTCAGATACAAATCTAATGATTATTATTCCTGCAATTATAATAGTTGCAATAATATAGGTTCTAACTTTTGATTTTTCATATTTTCTTAATACGTATCTAACGGCTAATACCATTCCTATTATTAATAAAAGACTTAAAAGAATATTAGATCCGCCTGCGCTCCATGCTTCCTGAACCGGATCAACTGAGATTAATACTGCTGCTAAACCACCTAAAGCAGTATATCCCATTATACCAAAGTTAATTAGACCAGCATAACCCCATTGAATATTAGCTCCCATTGTCATGACGGCTGAAATCAAACAAAGATTAAAAATCGATAAAGCTATATTCCAAGATTGAAAAATACCAACAAGAATAATCAATCCCATCATTATAGTATAAGCTGCAATTACGTTTAAATTTTTTCTCACAATATTTTCCCTTTAAAAATTCCAGATGGTCTGTAAAGCAGTACAATAACTAGAATTGAAAATGATACTGCAAATTTATAATCTGTTGATAGTAATTGTACTAAAGTATTTGGCTCTAAACTTTCAGGCAATAAATACATGAAAAACTTTTTATACGCATAAGTTAAAAGAATTTCAGAAAACGCAATTACATATCCACCTAAAAATGCACCAAAAGGATTTCCTATACCACCAACAATAGCTGCAGCAAAAATTGGAAGCATATTATTGAAATAAGTAAATGGTTTAAAACTTTTATCTAAACCATATAATGCTCCACCGATGGTTGCCAACACCCCTGCTATTATCCAAGTAATCATAACTATCTTTTTTGGGTCAATTCCAGACAATAAAGCAAGATCTTCATTATCAGAATAAGCTCTCATACTTTTTCCTGTTTTTGTTTTATTTAAAAACCAAAAAAGAGCTGAAACTAAAATAAATGTTACAACTATTGTAATTACTTGAGTGGATTTAATTGCCAGGCCTTCGTTAAGACCTGTCATTTCTTTAAACTCACCAGCTTTAATCAAAAATTTCTCACCATCAAAAAATCTTCTATCAGATGGGCCAATGATTATTCGAACAACTGCTTGGGTAACGAACATTACTCCAATACTCACCATTGCTAATTGAACAGGGGGGCTTTTACTTACTCTATAATATTTGAAAACAAATTTATCTATCAAAAGCATATAACCCACCATGAATATTATAGCAAAAGGAATTGCGATAAGAGCAGTAGGTAAAATACCCAAACTTACTCCTAAAGATTGAAAATACCATGTGAACAAAATTGTGACCATGGTTCCAAAAGACATCATATCTCCAGTAGCAAAGTTTGCGAACCTTAAGATCCCATATATCAAAGTTACAAAAATGGCACCTAAAGCTAATTGAGAACCATAAGCTAATGCTGGTACAAAAATATAATTTAATAAAAGTACGATCGCGTTTATATAATCCATATCAACCGCCTAAAAATGAACTTCTTACTCTTGGATCATTCAGTAATTCTTTTCCTGATCCTGAATAACGATTTTCTCCTGTAACCAATACATAACCTCTGTCTGAAATACTTAGTGCTTGTTTAGCATTTTGTTCGACCATCAGTATTGCAACATTTTTACGTTTAACTTTTACAATGTGATCAAACAATTCATCCATTACAATTGGTGAAACTCCTGCAGTTGGTTCATCTAACATTAAAACTGATGGCTTGATCATTAGTGCCCTACCAAGCGCAACCTGTTGTCTTTGCCCTCCTGATAATTCACCAACTAATTGATTTCTTTTTTCACTTAATATTGGAAACAACTCATAGATCTCATTGATTACTGAATTATAACTTTCATCAATTAAGAAAGCTCCCATTTCTAAATTTTCCTCAACAGTCATTCCTGCGAAAACATTCTTGGTTTGAGGTACAAATGAAATTCCTGACTTAACTCTATCTTGAGGAGATAGTTGTGTAATATCTTTACCATCAATTATTACTGAGCCAGATTTTAAATTTAATAAACCTAACATTGCTTTCATTGCAGTTGATTTTCCCGCACCATTAGGACCTAAAATTGAAACAATTTCACCTTTATCGACATTCACTGAGCACGAATTAATAATATCTGGACCATTTCCATATCCACCAGTCATCCTATTTCCCTCAAAAAAAGCCATTATCAATTATCCTTTATTTTTGATCCTCTACCCAAATAACTTTCAATTACTTTTTCATCTTTTTTTGCATCTTCAACTGAACCTTCAAATAATACTGATCCTTCAGCCATTACAATCACAGGATCACATAATCTTCCTATGAAATCCATGTCATGTTCAATCATACAAAATGTATATCCCTTTTCTTTATTAAGTTTTTCAATCGCCGTACCAAGATCTTTCAGTAGTGTTCTATTTACGCCTGCACCCACTTCATCTAGCAAAACTAACTTTGCATCTACCATCATTGTTCGACCAAGCTCTAATAATTTTTTTTGACCCCCAGATAAATTTCCTGCTAGCTCATTTCTTAAATGCCCTAAATTTAAAAACTCTATGACTTCAATAGCTTTTCGCTTAATAATATTTTCTTCTTTCATGATTAATGAAGGTTTAAATATTGCATTTATTAATTGTTCACCTGACTGATTACCGGGAACCATCATTAAATTTTCTAAAACTGATAAATTTGTAAATTCATGTGCAATTTGAAAAGTTCTGAGTAAACCTTTTGAAAATAATTCATACGCAGGCACATCAGTTATATTTTCGTTATTAAACATGACACTACCAGCTGAACATTTTAGATTTCCAGCAATTAAATTAAATAATGTAGTTTTTCCAGATCCATTAGGACCAATTATACCAGTTATAGTTCCCTTCTTAACTTTGAGTGAACAATCTGATACCGCTGCTAATCCACCAAAATATTTTGATAGATTATTTATTTCTAAAATATTTTCTGACATCAATTATTTGTTAAGTCTTTTGTAAATTCTATTTAATGTATTTACTACAGATTTATAAGCCCCTCTCCTACTCATTTCTCTTAAACCCTGTTCGTTTAAACCTTTTGGAGTTTGAGACTCTTTAACTAAATGTCTTAAATCTTTTTTTGAATTTACAACTGCATCTTCAGATAAGGCCAAGAATAAAGTAGTTATATATTTCTGTGCATCAGATCTTTTAATACCTTTTTTTATCAACCAAGTACTCATCACATTTAACATTTCATAATAAGATGCCATCATCCCTGACGTTGACCAAAAATTGATTGATAATTTTTCGTTTTTAATTTCAATAGTTGATCCAATTTTATTGAAAAAATTTTTAATCTTTTTATTTGGTGGGCAGATAGGCACCGGTCCTTTTTTAAGAGAAATTGGCGGAAGAGGTATAGCTCTTACTAAGTCTGCTTTTACTTTTATCATTTTTCGAAGTTCTGAGAGATTTATAGTTGAGATAAAACTTATTATTGTTTGATTAGATCTAAATCTTAAATTTTTAATAATTTTCTTGCCAACGTTTGGTGTGACTGCTAAAAAAATCCAATCACAACTATCAACAATTTTTTGATTATCCCTTTCAATAAATATCTTTTTAAACTTTTTTTTTAGTCCCTTTGCAATAAGAGTATTTCTTGATGAAATAAATATCTTTTTATAATTTATTTTTGAGGAACATATTCCAGATATAACTGATGATGTTATTTTTCCAGTTCCTATAAAACCTAATTTCATAAATATCTTATAGTGATTAATTTATATTAATTAATAAAAAAAGAACCTCTAATTCGCAACAACTCTCTACTTAAATCTTTATGTTCTTTAAAAGCTTTCCTCCCATGAAGCCAAAAATAATTATTTGCTACTACAGACGATCCCACTGGAAGTTTAGTTATAATCTTTTTATTACTTTCCTCTAAACTATCAGATAATTTTTGTAGAAAAGTACCTTGTCTCATATTTTTTGGTTCTGGAAATTGATCAATATATGAAATTTGAGCCCTTCCCTCTTTATCAGATGAAAATACTGGGTGTTGAACTTTATAATCAATATTTTTACTTTTCGGAGAACCCCAAAGAAAATCTTCTTTTCCAACAGGATCATTAAATAATTCATCACAATGTTCCCAATCATCGAGATGAAGCATGGCAGTTTCTCCACCTTCAACATTTTTTTCTTCTATTTTTGACATTAATAACCAGTCAGTTTTTTCTTTTACATAGGTTCCATCAGTATGAAGATCCATATTTTTATATGCCTTTCTTAAATAAGAATCACTTTTGTCTTCATGCTTAACATGAAATCTAGCATAGTATTTTCCTGCCATTGCATCATGATTAGGGTTCCCAATAAGATGCGCAACAGCAGTAGAAAGTTTTACTAAAAAACTATCATCAATTTTAGATATTAAATTTTTAGGTTTAATAATAAAACAACCAGTATTTCGATCTCTAATAATTTTATTAATCAATTTAGATAATTTATTATTACTTAAATCATCTAAACTTTTAGCAATAGTAAATCTGGTAAATGGTTTGTATTCTAATGCAGTAATATCAAATTTATTAAAAGGAAAGATAAGTTTATTTAAAATTTCATCACCAATATCTATATTAATAATTCTTGGAGATTGTTTATTTTTATTTATTTCAAATCCTTCAATTTTTTCAATCATAAGTAACTGCTAAAAAGTGTAAGTATGATAGCAGAGAAAATTGTTGGGTAAACTAAATTTTTTTTGGTTAAAAAAAATAGCCCGATTGATAAAATTATTACAATTAGTCTTACTAAATAATCTATCTCAGATAATAATCCTGATGGGAAAATTACAATCCTGGCTATTAATGCTGCCAACGTTGAGTATGCCAAGCAATTAAACCATCTAAATATTTTGGAAGTTTCTTTAATATTTTCTGAACTTACAACACCTAAAAATCTAGACAAAAATGTTGCTAATGAAGTTATTAAGATTACTAAAAAAATATTACCTGTCATTTATTTCTCCAATAAAAAATGCAATTGTTCCAGCCGCAAAACCACCAAATAAAATACACCACTCCGGAGAGATAAAATAAAATGCTGGACCTAAAATTGCACCAAGGATGATTGATAAACTAATTTTAATAGTTTTCATCGCCCCCACCATCATACAAGTAAAATAAATTGGATTAATAATTGCTAACCCAATTAACATATCTTTATTTAAAAAGTCTGATGCAATATAGCCGATAAATGTAGAAACAATTGCTACCGACCAAGTTGCTGTACCAATACCAATCCAAAAATCTATCCTTGCTTCTTTTTTTATTTGTTCATAATTATCTTTCATTATTAGCCACGATGAGACGGCAATAAAGTGACATGATAAATAATATTTCCATTTCGGTTGCGTTTGGTGCATCAATAATGGCATTAAAGAAACTGTCATTGGATACAATCTTGCATTTACTAACCAAACAGCAATGAAGATATTTATTAATGATGATCCAATTATCAATGACTCTGCCATCACTAATGAACCAGGTAATGCGTAGGTCAAAAAAGTTGAGAAAAGACTTTCTTGAATTGTAAAACCAATATTTTTTAGAAGAGCTCCAATTGCTATAAAGCTAGCTCCCAAGGCTATAGCTGGACTTCCAACACCTTTAATAGATGCAAACCCTTTTAAAAAATATTTTGAATCAATCATTAACCGCCCAGGAATAGGCGTCCAACATCAGGATTATTTAAGAGTTCATCTCCTTTACCTGCTATTGCAGTTTGTCCTGATACTAAAACATAACCGATGTCAGCAAACTCTAAACCTTTCTTTGCATTTTGCTCAACAAGGATAATTGTTTTTTTTTCATTTTGTTGAAGGTCTCTTAAAATTTCAAATACCATTTCAATATATCTTGGCTCTAATCCAATCGAAGGTTCATCAACTAATAAAATTGATGGTTTCATAACAAGCGCTCTTGAAATTTCTAGTAATCTTCTTTCACCACCAGACAAAACTTTTGCAGGTTGATTTCTTCTATTTCTTAATCTTTCATACTTCTCGAGAATTCTCTCAGCTTCTTGAAATGACTCCTCTGTTTTATCTTTGATAAATCCACCCATTAAAAGATTTTCCTCAACTGTCATATCAGGGAAAACAGAATTATCTTGTAAAATATATGCAATACCAACTGATTTTAATTTTTCAGCTGGTGATAAATTGGTTATTTCTTTTCCATCAATTTCTATTTTTCCAGAAAATATATTGGTAAATCCATAAATTGAATGAAGAATAGTTGATTTACCAGCACCATTTGGACCTATTAAACAAAGTGATTGAGCCTTGCTAACATAAAGATCAAAATTATGTAAAATTTCCATCTTCCCATAGCCAGCATTCATATTTTTAATCGTAAGATGAATGTCGTTAGGTGAAAGTTTTTTTAAATCATCTGCTTGAGGAGCCTTTCCTAATACTTCATATTGATTAGACATTATTGTGCCCCCAGGTATGCATCGATTACTCTTTTATCATTTTTAATCTCATCCGGTGTTCCATTAGCAAGCATTTTGCCGTGAGCTAAACAATAAATACTTTCTGCTAATTGCATAATAACTCTCATATTATGTTCGATAACTAAAAGAGTTATCCCAAAATCCTGGTTTACTTTAATTAATCTGTCTATTATTCCATTAATTAAAGTTGGATTTATACCTGCGGTTGGCTCATCTAATAAAAGCATTTCTGGTTCATTCATCAAAGCCATTGCCAACTCAAGTAATTTTTGCTGACCAAAAGATAGGTCGCCAGCTCTTAATTTTCTTTTTTGATAAAGTCCGACAAAATTTAAAAGATTTTCTGCCTTCTCGGTTAAATCTTGAGGAATTTTTGAGAATATTTTTAATATACTTTCATCACTACCTTTGTGACTGATTAACATATTATCTACACAATTTAATTTTCCGTAAATTCTTGTTTGTTGAAAAGTTCTTAATAAACCAAGTTTAGCAATTACAGGAACTGGTAATTCAGATACTTCTTTACCATTAAATTTTATTGAACCTTGGTCTATTGGATAAGTACCAACAATGGAGTTAAATAAAGTTGTTTTTCCTGAACCATTTGGACCAATTAGTCCAAATATTTTTCCCTTTTCCACTGACATTGAAATGTCAACATTAGCCTTAACACCGCCAAATGATTTACTTACATTATTTACTTCTAAAATACTCATTTCAATTCTACCTGTGCTTTTCGATCAGCCTCATCAACAACTTCACCAAATCGTTCAGGGTATTTTTCTCTCAACCATCCCATAATTCCCTCTGGAAAATAAATAACAATGACAACGATCAAAACTCCTAAAGCAACATATTGCCAACCTAAAAAGAATGTCCAAAATCCTTCTTTGAAAATATGAAATACAGTAGCGCCAATAATCGGACCCCACAAAGTTCCCTTACCGCCAAGGATTGCCATCAAAACCATAAATACTCCCATCTCTCTTCCATCAAATGCAACGTCGGTAGAGTCTATGTAGCCAACAAGTCCACCCATGATACCTCCTGCTAAACCGCAGAAAAATGCTGATACCATCCAACCAATTATTTTATATTTCATCGTTTCAATTCCCATCGCTTCAGCTTTATCCTCGTTATCCCTGATCGCGTTAAGAATTAATCTAAATCGTGTTGAATAAATTGCTCTCACTGCTATGAATGTAAGGACAAGCGCACCAAAACTTAAAAAATAAAAAAATTCTCCTCTTGCCTCTAATCCACCAACGTTTGGAAAAGGTGGTGTGGTAAAACCTTGTCCTGCTCCAATTATCTCTATACCACCAGAAATTTCTCCTGCAGCAACTCCTAAACCTAAAGTACAAATTGCAAAGTAATGTCCTCTAAGTCCTAAGATGGCATAACCAATTAACCCTGCAACAATAGTTGGCACAACTGCGGCTACTACAAGTCCGGCTGCCATTCCTTGAAAGAATTGTGTGGGCGTATGCACAAAAGTTTTTTCTCCTCCACTTTCTGTCCACTCTGCTAAAGGAAAAAACATACCCACTTGCACAGAAGCGCATAAATACATTCCTAATCCATAGAATAAAATGTTTCCAAATGTATTGTATCCCATTTCACCACCTTGAATATTCCAAGTGGTGGCTAAAACAATCAATACACACAAAATAGATAATTGAACTTTAAATGCTGGAAACACAAAAGGTGCAGCGAGTCCAAATATTAAAATTGCAGCATATAATATGACATTTTTATTCATTATTTTAGATACTCTCTTTTTCTTGAAAGTTTAAATCTTCTATAAACAAGAATTAAAACTAATAATAAAAACACTGAACCTATTCTAAATTCTGTACCTAATATATAGTCAGCAAACTCTTCAAATACACCAAGACCCATTCCAGACATTGCAACACCAGGTAAATTTCCAAGTCCCGCAACAATAACAATCATAAATGACCTGATTGTATATGGTAATCCCATATAAGGATGAATTGTAAAAGTTATTGAAATTAGCGCTCCGGCAACACCACAAAGAGCAGCATTTAATCCAAAAGTTGCTGCATAAACCTTTTCTGTATCTACACCTAAAATTTTTGCAGCTCTTGCGTTTTGAGCCGTTGCTCTGATTGCTCGACCAAGTTTTGATTTTTTCATATAAATTACTAAACCAATAGCAAAAACGATACTAACGAATGCCGAAAATATTTTTGAGTTTGGCAAAACTACTGCGCTATCAAATAAAAATGTTGTGCCATAACCTGAATTGGCTAAAACGACATCTGCACCAAATGCAAAGTTCATTAATTGCATAAAAAGTATGCTTATTCCAAATGTAGCAAGAATTGAGATAAACAAGTCTCTATCAACGACTTTATTAATTACTAATTTATAAATTCCGACACCAACAAAATACATTATAATCGGTGAAACTATTACTCCCCAGGCTGGATGAATTCCATAAAGATACATAAAGTATGCAATGTATCCACCAAGAATAACTAAATCACCTTGTGCAATGTTTATGATATTCATGACCCCCCATTGCAAAGCCATGCCATAAGCAATTAACGCAAATAAAATTCCAAGTAGTATCCCGTCCAAGCAAGCTTGAACTGTAATCATCGGATACTGAAAAACCATGAAATCCATAATTTGCCTCTAAAAAAAATACCCCCTAGAATTTAGGGGGTATTTAAAGATTTGTTATTATCTGTCAGACCACTTAGGAATTGGGTGAATCAATTTAGCCGATGCCCACTTCAGTGGAGCTACAACTTTGTTTTCACATTTCCCAGCGCCATCACACATTACTTGGAAAAGTACCATCGGCTTGTCAACATTTTGACCGCCCGGTGCGAACTTAATATTTCCATAGAATGTTTGCATATTCGTAGCTGCAAGAGCATCTCTTACTTTCTTTTGATCGAAAGAATTAGCTCTTTCAAAAGCATCCTTAAACACTAACAATGCTGCAGAAGATTCTGCTGACTGATATGGCGGGTCATAACCAAACTCTTTTTGGAAATCTGCCGCATAAGTCATACCATCTTTAAAGAAGTTATCTTTATACGTTAGTGTTTTATGCCATTGAGAAGCACATAATGCATACTGAGAGTTTTTACCATGTTGTTTTGATAATTTCGCAGCATCACAATGTGTCATTGCTAACATTGGAACATCAACTTTCATTTCAGCAATTTGTCTAATTGCAGTTAATGCGCCTTTTGTATGTCCTGATACCACAAGAACATCTGGCTTCATTTGTTTTACTTTAACTAATGTTGCAGCCATATCGTTAAGCTCTTTTGGCAGCTTATCGTCGATTATAATTTCAGATCCAGTTTCTTTCGCTGCATCTAAAATACCTAATCTTACGTCTTGTGAAAAAGCATCTTGTTCAAATGCTTGTGCAATTCTTACACCTTTTCCACCATTTAACTCAACTGCTGTTCTAATAGCTACATCAAGATATAAGTTAGCTGGAGCTAAAACTGCAAATAGATATTTGTAACCTTTAGTAAACAAAGATCTAGACGCACCATTTGCTTCCACCATTGGTACACCATATTTTTCTGTGACAGGTGCAATTGCTTTAGTTAAACCTGAACTATAAGGCCCAAGCATAAACTCAACACCATCTTGTGAGATTAATCTTTCTGCTAATTGAGCTGCTCTTTTTGGGTTTGATTCATCGTCATAATAAATGATTTCAAACTTATAAGTTTTTCCACCAACTTTAACACCACCCATGCTATTAATTCTGTCAACAGCCATGTTATAACCGTTTTGTGTATGAACACCATTAGATGAATATTTTCCAGTTAATGAAATAGCAGCACCTAAAACAATTTTATCACCAACTACTTTTGCAAATGAAACAGCTGAAGTTGAAAGTAAAATTGCTACTGCAGAAATAAAACTCAAGATTATCTTGTTTATTTTCATTTTATTTCCTTCTGTTATTAATTAATTAATTCTTAATTAAATAAATAATTTTGTTTTATTGCAAGAGGCAAAAACAACTTTAGATAGGTTTAATATTGTTGTGTAACAATAATAATTAACGCAATGATTACTAAAACACTCGCTGAGATTGTATTAATTGTTTTTGGATTTGCTTTGATCCATATAATTAATTTTTGTGCTAGCAAAGCATAACCAATCAAAGAAATAAAATCTAAAACAACATAAGTTGTTATTAAGATTAAGAATTGAACAATATAATTAGTATTAAAGTCAATAAACTGGGGAAATATTAAAGGAAAGAACAACCAAGCCTTAGGACTTGTGCCTGCAACTAAAAAACCATCTTTATAAAAAGAAAAAACACTTTTGGTGCTAATTATTTTTGAATTAACATCTTTTGGTGAAGATTTGTACACATCATAAGCTAAATACATTAAATAAATAACTCCGACCCACTTAAAAAAGTTTAAAAAGTTTGGATTATCCAACAAAAATGTTCCTATAACAAAAATTACTAAAGTTGCTTGAAATAAATTTGCGGTAACATCCCCTAAAGCTGTCCAAATACAATTTTTAACTCCATAATTCATCGAATAAGAAATAATGACTATCCGAGGGGTACCCGGTGTGATGAATAGAAAAATTATGATCTGTAAAAAAAGGATAAAATCTAGGGGGAGCATAAAAAAAAAGATAGTCCTAAAAAACCGGGAGCTAAAGATGGCTAAGTAGGACTATCAAATCACACTATAACAGATCCTAAAAAAAATGCATTATTGATTTTTTTCAAATATAAAGGATTTATGAAAAAAAAAGGTCACAGGCCAATTACCCGCGTCAAAAATCCAGAGCCAAATCATGAAGATCCAGATTGGGTCATCTGGGCAGCCTGGGCCGATAGGATCACTTTTGAAGATATCGAAAAAAAAACTGGCTACCGAGAATCGGATGTTATTAAGATAATGAGAAAATCTCTCAAACCATCCTCATTTAGATTATGGAGAAAAAGAGTTCATCAAAAAAGCATCAAACACAGAAAAAAATTTGAATATTCAAGAAAACAAATTACTAGTAAAATAAAAAAAGGTGATTATCTATAAGCTATGAAAAAAATTACGATTTATACTGGTCCCATGTGTAATTATTGTGAAGCTGCCAAAAGATTACTTACAAGAAACAATGCACCTTATGAAGAAATTGATGTTGCCAAAGTTGATGGGGCAAAAGATGAAATGATTCAAAAAACAAACGGTAAAAGAACGATTCCTCAAATTTTTTTTGATGAACAGCATATCGGTGGATATGATGAGGTTAGAGCACTAGAGAAAGAAAATAAACTTCAAGATCTTTTAAAATAATATTTCAAAAAACTTTTCTTAAGTTTAAAGCAATTTCATCAATGGTTTCAGGTCTCATCGCATTATTATTTAGTAAATGAAAATCAATATCTAAACCATTAACGTTTTTAGTATAAATATATTTTGATTTTAAAATTTCATCACCTTCAATTTTAAAAGCAAAATTAGTATTTTTTTGCGGTAGATAACCAATTGCTATGTGAATTTTATTTGTATTACCCACTCCGTGTGCATTATTATGTTCCCAAATAAAAAATAAACTAAAGTTATCATCATAAATAACATCAACACCTACTTCACCATTAATATTATGTAATGCTCCAGAATTTAATTCAGTATCAAATTTACTTGAGCTATCACTTATGTAAGAATACTTTATGTTAGAAGAGCGGTGTAAATTAGCTTGATATTCAATCTTGCCATGAGCTTTCATTTTATATTTTTTATTGTTTAGTTCCTCAACTGAAGCTAGGGATAATCTCAAATTTCTTGACTGAATGCTTTGTTTATCAAATCTCATTGCAGTTTTTCCACTTTCAGAATAACTACTTAATAATGTATAACCCAAATCAATTTGAGCAGCAGGGATTAAGGTGAGCTCATCTTTTTTAATCTCCTCTTTCAATTTTAAAGTTCCATAAATTTGTTTACCATTTCTATTTCCATTTAATTTATTTCCATCTAAAACACTTAATATATCTGAATAAAGTGCACCAATACCAATAACGGCATCTAAAAATCTATTGTCATCTTTTACTGGAGTGGTTGAATAATAAGTTAAATTGTAAGTATCTGTATCTAATTTACTTCCATCAACACCAACTTTCACGTCATTTTGACTAAATCTAAACGCTAGCCCCTTAATCTCTCCATCATCAGTAAACTTGTCAGCACCAATGGTAATACCATCGGTATAGATTTTTTTCTTTGATGATGTATCGGTTTCTCGAACTTTACCAAAAGCTAAACTTCCCTCAGCCCAATAAAAGATATCTTTATTTTTACTTTTTTCTTTAGGAGATGTTGAAACTTGAATAGCCTCAGCTAGAGAAGCTAACATTTGATTAGAAAAATTAAGTTTAATATTTCTAACGCTTAAATCTTGAAGATCTTTATTTCGTCTAATCCATTTTAAACGATTGAGCGCTGTGTCTGTTGAGTGTTCAATTGTTCTATTTGCAATATTAATCTGAGCTTCAGCTACTCCTCTTCTGTCTCCTTCTGTAATCTCTGTACATTTTCCAGCAAAAAGATTGAACGGACAAGGCAAGTGATATTCTATAATCATTGAATTAACACCTGTCTGAGCAAGATGTGCAACATACATTTTTAACCCAGAGGGACTAAACTCTATACCTTGGGGGTCAGCAAGTACTGCACTATTTTCAAATTGTTTTGCATTTACACCACCATCTAAAGTTGCTGTCGAAATATTAAAACCCTCAGATAAAGTATATTGATTAATCTGATTCCTTTGTGAACCTACCATAAACAATCTCGTACCATTTTGATTGAACGCTATACCCCTACTTTGCCCTTCAGAATCTTGAGTTGCTAGTTCAGCAGATCTGATAAAATTAGCTCCACCCGAAAGATCAAAACTTTTGTTTAATGAATATTGATGCAAGTGCTCAATGTCTGCGCCTTTCTCGTTAACAAACATCATTGTACCATCAGGACTAAATGTTAGACCAAATAATGAACCAGCGCCTACTTGTGATGAAACATCAATAAAATTTCCATTATACGTTACTGATGCTGATGATATATCGAAATTTGTAGAGAGCGAATATTCAAATACTTTTCTATTTGCTCTTCCACCAATAAACATTTTTGATCCATCATTATTAAACTGGACGTTCATTGCATTGCCGTCTTGACTAGCGACTGAAAATTCATTGACAAAAACAGCTGTCGATATGTTGTATGGTGTTGATAGAGTATATGAAAATACTTTATTTGTATCGTTATTAATAATAAACATTTTTTTTCCATCATTATTAAATGAAATATCTCTAGCATGAGTTGTTTGAGCATTAACTTCAAATTTTCGTATTGCATAATTGGAGGTATCAAGACTGCCGCCAGCTGCTATAAAATTAGCATTCGCGTTTTGAACAAAAAAATTAGATATGACAAAAAAAAAGATAAAAATATGTAGATCTTATTTTTTTTCATAAATTTTATAGAATAATTTTTAATTATTAAGGAACAAAAATAACAGAAATAGTAGAAATTTGAACTATAATTAGGCGTTCTACTATTTCCTATATTTAATTCATAAACACTTATAAAAAAAAAATTAAAAAATTTAAAAATACTAAAAAGTACCGGAAATCTCTAAATTTGCACCATAATCAGGGATTTTACTGAATAAACTATAGTTAGAATCTATTTTAAGTTTGAAATTACCAAAATTTTTTAAATAACTAATCTCAGTATTATTGTTATTCGTTGGATCATAAATCACATCGAAATTAGCTTGATTAACTTGTTTTTTTCCTAATTTAAATAATAAACTATCTGAGTAAGCACTATTACTAAGACTTTGGAATCTTTCATAGTTTATTGCAAAAGTGTATCCACTTACATTCATATATTCGAACCCAATATTTCCCCTAATATTATGCAAAGAATGTTTTTTTATAGTTTTTCTTACTGTTGTATTGTCAATGTGATTTTTATAAAAATGATCAATATCTGGAGTTAAATCAAAAATATATTCTACAAAACCATTTCTGTTTAGAGTTTTATTATCTAGATATACAGTGTCATCAAACTTAAAACCCCCAGAAGCATTTCCAGTTTTAAAAGTAAGTCTTTCGTGAACATCTACGCTGTTTGTGGCAGAGGTACCAAAATCCGTATACTCTGAAAGTTGGGTAATACCAATCTCAAATTTACCAAATGGAGTTAAATTATGTCTAGTATATTCGTTTTCATTTTCATAAATCATTGACGTAAAAATTTGTCTGCCGTATCTTTCTCCTGTAACTGTATTTTTAACTAATTGATCAATGCTTAAAAAGCTTGCACCAATTAGAGTATTAAGATTTGATTTTCCATCTAGAGGTAAACTTCCATACATATTTAAAGTATATGCTTGGGCGTCTAATTTACTTCCTAGACCAGTATCAATTTTAACATCATCATTGCCATATCGAAAAGCTAGCCCAAAAATTTTATTATTAATTAATTTATCAGCTCCAAACATAATACCTCTTGTTCTAATGTCTTTTGGTTTAATGAAACCTTTTTCTCCTACTCTGCCAAATGAAATATCAACGTGAGACCAGTGAGACCAATTCCTCATATTCTTAAAAGGATTTTTATCTTTTAAGGATGCATGAATATATTGATTATTATTCAGTGAGTTTTCTAAATTATGTTTTAAAGAGTTCTCTAACTTATGCTTGAATGAAGCTAAAATTGGATTATTGATATCTATTTTAATATTATGACTGTTTAAATTTGTTTTTTCTTCATTTCTACGTAACCAATCAAATCTTTTGAAAATTGTATTTGAATTTTGATAAATTACATTTTTAGCAATTTCTACTTGAGCACCTATTACTGTAACAGCATCCGTTTCACAAATTACAATCCCATAAGGACAAACTAAATCATATTCATGTACTCTATCACGCTCACCTTCTGTGCCCGATTGATATGTAACTTGGTAAAATTTCATTCCATCTTCAGAAAAGCCCATACCTAGGGGAGTACCGTCAGTTCCATCACTTCCTACATCCTCGAATACTTGCTCAACTTTTCCAGCAAACGTTGCTGTAGTTATATCAAAGCCTGAACTTAATTTATAAACATAGATGAAGTGCGTGGCTGGAGTTTTTGCAGTTTCTATTAAATACATTCTTGTACCATCATCATCAAATGATAAATCTTGAAGGGTTGTGTCATTCTCACTAATATTAAAACTATTTCCTTGGGTAACTGTACTGGTGTCATACGGAGTAGACAAATTAAATTCGATAACTCTAGAACTAGTACTTATGACATCTATAAGAAACATTTTTGTTCCATCAAGATTAAATTTAACAGCTCTATTATTATTTATAACTGGATCCGGATCTGTTTTAAAATGAAAACCATCATCAGCAACCATGGTGGCATTTGAAAAATCATAGGGAGTTGAAAGCAAATGGGCGTTAAATCCACCTCCATCATTGATAGCAAAAACTTTTGTTCCATCGCTATTAAACTCAAAACCTTGTGGATCAGTTATATTGTCAATACCTCCTCCATTAGTAGCTAACTCAACTTTACTATTAAAATCGATCGTAGAAATATTAAAAGGGGTATCAACATCAAATTGTATCAAAACATTTTCTCCAAAACGAAAATCAGAGAAAAAAATTCTAGTTCCTGCAGGATTAAATCTTACATCTGATGGGGATTTTACAATATTAGTTAAGCTAACTGTCCTTAACAAACTAGGTTTAACTTCAGCATATGAATTAGAAATAAACGATAAACAAATAATCAAATAAGTGATTATTTTTAACGGTAAAAAAAAATTCATTATAAATTTTTATTCCCTTCAAAAATCAATGTCAAAAATAAAATTAGAAAATAATAAACTAAGATTATCGAAGAATACTAAGAGGATCATAATAACAATCCATATGATCTATGGTTTCAAAGAAAATTTCATTTAACTCTGAAGAATGATGAGTTGGACAAATTAATTCTGCATTTAAATTTAAACTTTCAACGTAATCGTCTTTAGCTTTGTTAATCGCTAATGAGCTTGTAGCTTGAGCGATATTACCTGTATGTGCTAGAGTTAAAGCAGGACTTAACATGGAGGAATATTGAGTACAATTACTCAACATGGGTAGCAAAAATAGTAATAAAAAGATTCGTTTCACAAATGCAATTTACATAAAATTGAAAAACTTTAAATAATCAATTTATTCAATTTGGGTTTCAAATTATTTCTTCTTAATGAGCTGGGTATTATTGATGTTTATTGCCATACAAGTGATGTCATCCCTTAACTTTTCTGCACCCCAGTTAAGCTCTTTTTCGATAGCTTCGACTATGGACTTTGGTGTGACCTGTGACATTTCGTTAATGATTTTTTGCACTCCCTCAGCACCTAACTCTTCACCATTTTTCATGTACCCTTCGGTCACTCCATCAGTGTAAACCACAAAAGTTTTATCTTTAAGATTAATAGTATTTGATTTCACCATTGACTCTGTAAAATATTTTACAATCCCAATGGGTGGCATTTCAGATTTTATATATTCATATTTTTTGTTTTCATCAAAAGTTAAAATACTTTCATGACCCGCATTAATAAACACTAGTTCACCCGTTTTAATGTTTAATTTTCCAAATACAGCAGTGACAAACATTCCTTTAAATTTTGCTTCAACTAATTCGTTATTGACACCAAATACTACTTTTTCTAAAGGAAATTTTAAATTAGTAAGAGTTCTAAAGATTGAGGATGCTTTTGCCATATACATTCCTGCTTTGACTCCTTTGCCAGATACATCAGCTAAAGTAAAAAAATATTCTTCAGGACTGGATCTAACAACATCAAAATAATCCCCTGAAACATCTCTTGCAGGCACATTTTTTGCAAAAATAAAATTCTCAAATTTCGAAATATCAGGAAATAAGCTTTTTTGAACTCCAGCTGCTAGTTCACGTTCTTTTAAAAGTTTGGCCTCTTTTTGAAGATTGGCTAAAGCCATTTTGTTTTCTTCAATAAACCTAAAATAAAGACCCGTTAAAAATGTTAGTGTTACAATGAAAATAGGGTAACTAAAATCTACTAACTCTGATCTAAATTTATAAATAGAAAAACCGATGATTATAATTGCTAAAATATTCCCAAAGAATATGGACAAACTATATTTTGGTTTAATCTTTTGAGACAAAACAAAAGTAAGTAAAGCAATAATAATCGAAAATATTAATTCAAAAATATAAGTATTTGGATTTCGAACTAAATATGATTGATCAAGAATATTCTCTATGACATTTGCGTGAACTTCTACTCCTGGAATGGTTACACCAAGTGGAGTTTTTACAAGATCAAAAAGTCCTTGTGCTGATGCTCCAATTAAAACGTATTTATCTTTAAAAAAATCTGATTGAAATTTTCCATCATAAACGTCACTAGCTGATATAAATTGATCTTTATTTGATTTTTTATATTTAATCCAAATAATTCCGTTTGGATCAGAATCTACTTTATGGGGTCTAGCACTAATTCTTTTAATACCAACTTCATTCAATTCTACATAAATGTTTTTTTGTTTTGAACCTACTCTAACCATCTCTAGTCCCATTGTTGGATAAATCTTTTTATCAAATTGCACAATTAAGGGTAAGGATCGTATTATTCCATCTAATTGATCTAAAAACGATATAGAGCCAAGACCCTTAACATTCTTTTCTAGTTTTTCTAAAGATCCAATCGAGTGAGGATATGAATATGTAAAATCTTTTGGATCACCACCTTTAGATAAAAATCTTGCTTTCGCTTTTCTGTTATAATTTGAATGTGAGGGTACATTACTACCCAAAACAGCAATTATTGATTTAGATTCTTTTAGTTTTTCAGAAAAAATATCGTCAGGACTTTTTAAGTTTTGAATATCCGCAACATCAGAAGGAATTAAACCATATGACTTGATAATTGCCTCAGGCGATTGCTTATCTTTTTCAGTAAAAAAAATATCAAAACCTATAGCCTTGGGATTATGGATATTTAATTGATCAAGAATTTTTGCAAAAACTCTTCTGTTCCATGGGAATTGTCCAAATTTACCTAAACTTTGTTCATCAATATCTATAATAACCACATCACTTTCTTT
>CACHMD010000003.1:0-68605 GCA_902580835.1 uncultured Pelagibacteraceae bacterium
TTGATCGTTTTTGACCAACGGCAACATAAATACAATAAAGTTTTTGTTTTTCATCGCCCGACTCATTAATTTTTTTTTGATTGATAATTGTATCAACTGCTACAGCAGTTTTACCTGTCTGACGATCTCCAATAATTAACTCACGTTGACCTCTTCCAATTGGTACAAGACTATCGATTGATTTTAGACCTGTTTGCATTGGTTCGCTAACAGATTGTCTTGGAATTATTCCTGGTGCCTTAACTTCAACTCTACTTTTTTTAATGCCTTTGTCCAAAGCACCTTTCCCATCAATTGGACTTCCTAATCCATCTACCACTCTACCTAGCAACTCTTTTCCAACAGGGGTATCTACAATGCTTCCAGTTCTTTTTACAACATCACCTTCTTTAATATTCCGGTCGTCACCGAAAATTACAACTCCAACATTTTCACTTTCTAGATTTAAAGCCATTCCTTTCGATCCATCAGAAAATTCAACCATTTCTCCTGCTTGAACATTATCAAGGCCGTAAATTCTTGCTATACCATCACCTACAGACAATACCTGTCCAACCTCAGAAATTTCTGCTTTTTCTCCAAAATTTTTAATTTGTTCTTTTAATATTTTTGTAACTTCTGAAGGATTTATTTCCATTTATGCCTCTATCATTCTATTTTCAATTTGTTGTAATTTACTTTTTATTGACGTATCAATCATAGTACTTCCCACTTGTACGACCAAACCTCCAATTAAACTTTCGTCTTGAATATAGTTTATTTTTATTTGAGATTTGAAGTTATTTGATAATTCATCTGAAATTTTTTTAATCTCCTCTTGATTAAGTATTTTTGCAGATTTAATTTCTGCTTTTAATTCACCTCTTTTTTCTGAACATATTTCAATAAATGTTTTTAAAATTTGCTCTAAATAAAAAAATCTTCTTTTTAAAACCAAAAAATTTACAAAATTTTTAAAAAGAATTTCTAAATTAAAATTATCTGAAATCTTATTAATTACACTAGTCAAAATTTCTCTGTTTAATGTAGGATCCTTTATAAAATTTTTAAAATCTTTATTATTTGAAATTAAATTTAAAAAAGCTTTTGCATTTGTTTCTACATTAACCAATGAGTTAGAATCTTTCGCTAACTCATACAAAGCTAAAGAATATCTATTAGCTGAAGTATCTGAAAATCCTTTATTTTTACTCAATTTTTACCCTTTAAATGAATATGATTAATTTAAAATCACGATTTAATTAGCACATGCCTTTATAGTCTTCAAGTAACACATTAGCTAAAAATTAGTTTTTTTGAGCGTTAATTAAAGCTAATTGGATCAACATCAACTGAAAGTTTTATTCCTGAGGCAAATTTATATTTTGGAATTATTGATGCTAAACTATTTTGTAATTGAAGAGTTTTAGCGCCTCTTATAAGTAATCGCACACGATATTTGCTCTTTAATTTAAAGATAGGAGCGCTTACTGGACCTAAAATTTTTCCATTAATATTATTAGAAATGAATAGTTTGAATTTTAAAGCTTCTTTTTCTAATTCATTTTCCTTATTACCTGTCAAAATCAAAGAAATAAATCTTTGAAATGGAGGCAAATTATTTTTTTTCCTAATTTCTATTTCTTTATCAAGAAAAATTTCTGGATTTTTATTTGTAATATCATCAATTAATTTTGTATCAAAATTATAAGTTTGAAAATAAATAGTAGACGGACTTCCTGTTCTTCCAGCTCTACCTGATAACTGATGATACAATTGTAAATTTTTCTCTGCACTTCTTAGATCGTGACCCATTAGTGATAAATCAATATCAACTACAACAATACAATTCAATTTTGGAAAATGAAAACCTTTAGAAATTAGTTGTGTTCCAACTAAGATTTCAATTTCATTATTGATTATTTTTTCTAATTTTTCTTTTGAGCTTTTTTTATTCATTGTATCACTAGAAAAAATTTCAATTTTTTTTGATGGAAAACTTTTTTTTACTTCTTCTGAGATTCTTTCCACACCGGGTCCACAAAATATAAATTCACAAATTCCTTCTTTAGAACATTCTCTTTTCAAAAAACTTTTAAATCCACAGTAATGGCACAATAAATTATTTTTATTTTTGTGATAAACTAAATTTATTGAGCAATTTGGACATCGGAAATTATTGAAACATTTTTTACACAAAACACTTGGGGAAAATCCTCTTCTATTTAGAAAAAATAAAACTTGATCATTCTTTTTAAGGTGAAAATTTACTTTTTGAATTATCTCTTTAGAAAGCCAAGATTGTTTATCCATTTTTACATTATTCAAATTAATTATTTCATATTTAGGTAAAGAAGCATTTTGATATCTTCGGACAAGTTTTGAACAAGTGTACTTTTTTTTCTTTATATTTTCGTATGTTTCTATTGATGGAACAGAGGTGATTAAATTTATCGGAATATTTTCAAATGATGCCCTAGAAATAGCCATATCTCGAGCATTAAATATTATTCCTTCATCTTGTTTGTAAGATTGATCATGCTCTTCATCAACTATTATTAACCCTAAATTTTTAAATGGTAAAAATAAAGATGATCTTGCCCCAATAACAACACTTATTTCACCATTCGTAATTCCACTCCAAATAATTTCTTTATTTTTTTTTGTTATACCAGAGTGCCAAATTGCTGCTTTGAAACCAAAGAATTCAAAAAATTTTTTTTCAAATTGATTGGTTAAACCAATCTCTGGCAACATTATCAATCCTTGATAACCTTTTTGCAAGATATGCTTTAAAGTTTCAAAATATACAATAGTTTTACCTGATCCAGTCGTTCCCTGTAAAACATGAACATTAAACTTTTTATTCATATTATTCATCTCTTTAAGAGACTCTTTTTGTTCCACATTCAATTCAAATGAATTTTTTTTTAACTTTAAAGAAAAATCTTTATAAAATTTAATATCAAGTTTTTTTACTGGTCTTCCACTCAATAAAGTTAATTTGAGCGCCATTCCTTTTGGAACAATATTATATTCTGAAAACCAGTTTAAAAAATTTATTGTTTTTTTTTTTAATTTTGGAATTTCTAACTTTCTGATAATCTTTTTTATCTTAAAAGATTTATTCTCATTTTTTTCAAAATTATCCCATACAACTCCAATAATTTTTGTTTTTCCAAAAGGAACCTCAACAAAATCGCCGACATTTAATTTTTGATCGCTTTTGTAGGTAAAAGGATAGTTAAATATGTTAGGTAAAAGAATCGGAAAATTCATATTTAGATAATATGAAAAATTATTAAGAGTGTATCGCTCTTTTATCTACAGATAAAGCCGCCTCTTTCACTGCTTCTGAAAAAGTAGGATGGGCATGACAGGTTCTCGCAATATCCTCAGAGCTAGCACCAAATTCCATAGCAATACCAATTTCTCCAATTAATTCACCAGCATGAGGTCCAATTAAGTGTGCCCCTAGTACTTTATCAGTTTTTTCATCAGCAAGAATTTTTACAAAACCCTCAGTTTCATCAATGGCTTTTGCTCTAGAGTTAGCCATAAATGAAAATTTTCCAATTTTATAATTTATTTTCAGTTCTTTTAATTGTTCCTCTGTTTTTCCAATAGAGGCAACTTCTGGACTCGTATAAATCACACCAGGAATAGTATCATAGTTAACATGACCTGATTGACCTGCTATATTTTCTGCAACTGCAATTCCCTCATCTTCAGCTTTATGAGCTAACATAGGACCACTTATTACATCTCCTATCGCATAAATATTATTTTGATTAGTTTTAAAATTTTTGTCTGTTTTTACTCTCTTTTTTTCATCTAATTCTACACCAATTTTTTGAAGATTTAGTCCCTCTGTATTTGGCTTTCGACCAACAGATATTAATACTACATCACATTCAAAATCTTTTTTGGTTCCATTTTCGTTTAAAGTTGTAACAATTGCATTATTGTTATTCTTTTTAATTTTCTCTACTTTATGCTGCATATGAAAATTGATACCTTGTTTTTTTAGAATTTTCATAAACTCACTTGAAATCTCTTTATCCATACCTGGTGTGATATGATCTAGAAATTCGACTACATGGACTTCTGAACCAAGTCTAGACCATACAGATCCCATCTCTAAACCTATGTATCCTCCACCAACTACGACCATTTTTTGGGGGACTTGTTCTAATTTAAGTGCTCCAGTGGACGAAACAATTACTTTTTCATCAATTTCAACTCCTGGCAATGATACTGGAACTGAACCAGTTGCAATTATAGTATTTTCAGTTTGTAAAATTGTCTCTTTATTATCGTTATCTTTGATTACAATATCATTTTTTGATTTGAAACTTCCGGTGCCTTTAAAATAGGTGACTTTGTTTTTTTTAAGAAGAAACTCAACTCCTTTGGTCAAAATCGTAACTGCCTTGTCCTTATTTTTCATCATTTTTGACAAGTTTAATTTTACCTCACCAATTTCAATTCCTTTATTTGATAAACTTTGTGCGTTATGAAACTCCTCAGATAAATTTAATAAACTTTTAGAAGGAATACATCCAACATTCAAACAAGTACCACCTAGTGAACCTCTGGATTCTATACATGCAGTTTTAAGGCCTAATTGTGCCAATCTTATTGCGCAAACATAACCTCCAGGTCCTCCACCAATTACCACTGCTTGAAATTTATCTGTCATTTAAATATCCAAAAATAGCCTTCTTGGTTCTTCTAAATTTTCTTTGATCATTTTTAAAAAGGAAACAGACTCTTTACCATCAACAATTCTATGATCGTATGATAATGCCAAGTACATTATAGGTCTGATCTTAATTTCTCCATCAACTACGATAGGTCTATCAACTATATTGTGCATACCCAAGACACCTGATTGTGGAAGATTAAGAATAGGGGTTGAAAGCATTGAACCATAAACACCTCCATTACTGATGGTGAAAGTTCCCCCTTGAAGGTCTTCAATTGTCAATTTCCCGTTTTTTGCTTTTTCAGAAATTTCTTTTATATTTTTTTCAATATCTGCAAAAGACAATTCATCTGCATTTTTTAGGACTGGCACGACCAATCCTTTTTCAGTGCCAACTGCAAAACTTATATTATAATAATTTTTATAAACAATTGTATCACCTTCAATTTCAGCATTTATCGCTGGGAAATTTTTTAATGCTACTATACTTGCTTTAACGAAAAAGGACATGAAACCCAATTTTACACCATAGCGATTTTGAAAATCATCTTGATTTTCTTTTCTCATCGCCATTACATTTGACATATCAACTTCATTAAATGTTGTCAGTAGGGCTGCATTATCCTGTGCTTGTTTTAATCTCTTAGCAATAGTTTGTCTTAACCTGGTCATTTTAATTCTTTCTTCTTGACCGTATTTTATTTTTCTTTCAGATGGAGGAGGATTGACGCCCATTAAATTTATTAGATCACCTTTTAAAACTCTGCCATCTTTTCCTGAACCTTTGATAGAACTGATATCTATTTTATTTTCAGTTACGATTTTTCTTACTGCTGGGGACAAAGTTTCATCGATTTTTGTCTCAACTTCTACTTTTAAAGGTTCTACTTCTTTTGTAAGAACTAATGGCTTCTCCTCTTCAATATTTTCTTGAAAAACTTCCATCTCCTCATTTTTATCATCTTCGTCTATCAAATTATCTTTATCCACTTTCACAGTAGGTTGTATTTTTTTAATTTCCTGATTTTCTTTTGATTTGTTCTCGCTCTCTGAAACGAATCCTAAATCAGCACCAACTTCAACGACCGATCCATTTTTTGAATTAATTTTTGTAAGAACACCAGATACTGGAGAAGGAACCTCTAAATTTACTTTGTCAGTTTCTAGCTCAACAAGTGGTTCATCAGCTTCAACAGAGTCACCCTCATTTTTTAACCACTTAGAAACAGTGGCCTCTGTGATACTTTCCCCAAGAACTGGAACTAATATCTTTTCACTCATTAATATTTATTCAAAAACTTTCTTTATAATTTCTTGTTGTTGAGAAACGTGTCTCTTGGCATATCCTGTTGCAGGTGATGCATCTGGACTTCTTCCAATATAAGAAATCATACTATTCTTAGCCTTTATATTATCTAATGTCCATTGGATATAATCTCTGACTGAAAACCAAGCACCCATATTTTTAGGTTCTTCTTGACACCAATAAAATTTTGCATTTTTTGCATATGGTTTGAGCTCATTAGCAAGTGCTTTTGCAGGAAAAGGGTAGAGTTGTTCAATCCTATATAACACTACGTTGTTTTTTTTTATTTTTTCTCTTGCTTCAAGTAAATCAAAGTAAACTTTTCCAGAACAAAGAATCACTTTTTCAATTTTTTTCGGTTTTTTTAGTTTGATAAATCCTTTTACTTTTGGATCAATAGCGTGATCCCATAAAACTCTATGAAATGAATTTTTTTTACTAAAATCATCCAAATTAGAAACACAATGTTTATGACGTAATAAAGATTTAGGTGTCATAATAATCAATGGTTTTCTAAAGTCTCTATGCATTTGTCTCCTTAAAGCATGGAAATAATTTGCAGGAGTTGTGCAATTCATGACTTGCATATTATCATTTGAACATAATTGTAAAAACCTTTCTAACCTAGCTGATGAATGTTCAGGTCCTTGACCCTCATATCCATGTGGCAACAACATTACTAGACCAGACGCTCTTGACCACTTTCGTTCACCAGAAGCTATGAATTGATCGATAACTACTTGTGCACCATTAGCAAAATCTCCAAATTGAGCCTCCCAGATAGTAAGAGTATTAGGTTCAACTAAACTATATCCATATTCAAACCCTAAAACAGCTAATTCTGATAAAAAACTATCTACTATTTCAAAATTTTTTTGTTTATCAGAAATATTATTTAAAGGGATATATCTCGAATTATCTATTTGATTTCTTAAAACAGAATGTCTTTGACTAAATGTTCCTCTTCCTGAATCTTGACCTACAAGTCTTACTGGATAACCCTCCTCCAACAGTGAACCAAAAGCTAAAGACTCTGCGGTAGACCAGTCTATGCCTTTGCCATTAGAAACTGAAATTCTACGATTCTCTAGAATTTTTGTAATTGTTTTGTGAATATTTATTTCAGTCGGTATTGTATTTATTTTATCGGAAATATTTCTTAATTTTTTGGTGTCAGAACCTGTTACTCCTCTTTTATCTTTTCCTCGCTCTGGTCTATATCTTGACCAGGTTCCCTCAAACCACTCTATTTTTGGTTTATAATTTTTTGCATTTTTAAATTGATCATCTAAAAGATCTTTAAATTTTTTTATAGAATTTTTTAAATAATCATTTGTAATTGATCCTTCACTTACCAGTTTTTCACCATAAACTTTAATAGTTGAGGGATGAGATCTTATCTTTTTATACATTAAAGGCTGAGTAAATGAAGGCTCATCACCCTCATTATGTCCAAATCTTCTGTAGCAAATTAAATCAATGACAACATCTCTATTAAATTTTAATCTAAAGTCTGTTGCAATTCTTGCTGCGTAAACAACTGCTTCCGGATCGTCACCATTAACATGAATAATTGGAGCTTCAACCATTTTAGCTATATCAGATGGATATGGTGAAGATCTCGCAAATCTTGGGCTTGTTGTAAAACCTATTTGATTGTTTACGATAATATGAATTGTGCCACCAGTGTTATGTCCTGGAAGACCAGACATTGCAAAGCATTCAGCAACTACTCCTTGTCCAGCAAAGGCTGCATCTCCATGAATAAGAATCGGAATTACTTTTTTTCTCTCTTTATCTTTATGAAAAAATTGTTTTGCTCTAGTTTGACCTAAAACGACTGGATTGACTGCTTCTAAATGTGAAGGATTATCTGTCAAACTCACATGAACTGAATTTCCATCAAACTCTCTATTAGATGAAGCACCTAAATGATATTTAACATCTCCAGTATCATCTTTAGACTTTGAACTTATTTCTCCTGCAAACTCATTAAATATTCTTTTGTAAGATTTTTGAAGAACATTAGCTAATACATTTAGTCGACCTCTATGAGACATCCCGATTTTAACTTCTTTAATATTTGACTGACCACCAATTTTAATTATTTGTTCAAGTGCAGGAATTAAGCTTTCACCGCCATCAAGACCAAATCTTTTAGTCCCAACATATTTTGTATGAAGAAATTTTTCAAAACCCTCAGCTTGAATCAGTTTGTTAAGAATTGCCTCTTTGCCATTTTGTGTAAAATTAAAATCATCTGCCTTTTCAACACGATCTCTAAACCACTTTCTCTCAGTAGGATTTGAAATATGCATATATTCATAACCTAAAGAACCACAATACTTTTCTTTTAAGAATTTTAATATTTCATTAATATTTGAGTATTGCTTATTAGTGACATTGTCTAAGAAAATTTTCTTTTGATAATCTTCTTTTTTAAATCCATAAGACTCTGGATGAAGTTCCTCTAAATAATCTGATTTTAACAATCCTAATGGATCAAGCTTTGCAATTAGATGACCTCTTTGTCTATATGACCTAATCATCGCTACAGCTTTAATTGAATTTGTATTTGATTTAATTATATCATCATTATTTTGTTCTGTGGTTTGATTTTCAAAATTTTCCTTTTTATTTATTGAAACTTTCTTAGAAGGACTCCACGAAGGACCATTGATTTCATTTACAATTATATCGTCTTCATCTCCAACTTCTTTAAAATATTTTCTCCAGCTATCAGGTAATTCAGGGTCGTTGTTTACAAATTTTAAGTACATTTCTTCGATGAAAGCGCTGTTTGATTTATTGAGAAAGGCTGTTTTTTTAAATTCTAAATTTTTAGAGGAAGACATTATGTTTAATCAATATAAACTGACTAAGAAATTTTTCAATCAGACAATTTATCGAATAGTGTTTTTCCAATTTTGGACGGAGAATTCGCCATTGTTATTCCACAATCTTCCATCTTTTTAATCTTATCTTTAGCGCCACCTTTGCCCCCAGAAATAATTGCACCAGCATGGCCCATTCTACGACCTGGTGGTGCTGTAATACCCGCTATAAAGCCAACTATTGGTTTTTTTATTTTGTGATTTTGAATAAATTCTGCTGCTTCTTCCTCAGCTGTACCTCCGATTTCTCCTATCATTAAAATAGACTCTGTTTCATCATCATTTAAAAATAAATCTAAACAATCAATAAAATTGGTGCCATTTATTGGATCTCCACCAATACCTATACAAGTAGATTGACCTAATCCATTTTCTGTAGTTTGAGCAACTGCCTCATAGGTTAAAGTCCCAGATCTAGAGACAATACCAACTGAACCTTTTTTGTGGATATTGCCTGGCATAATACCAATTTTACATTCATCAGGAGTTATTATTCCTGGACAATTAGGTCCAATTAATCTTGAATTTGATTTTAGTAATTTCTGTTTAACTCTCAACATATCTTGAATTGGGATTCCTTCAGTAATGCAAACAATTAACTCGATTGATGCCTCTATTGCCTCAATGATTGCTGCAGCAGCAAACTTCGCTGGCACATATATCATCGTGGCGTTGGCACCCTCAGAGTTTTTAGCCTCTTTAACTGTATTAAAAACTGGTAATCCTAAATGTTTTTGTCCTCCTTTTTTAGGAGTGACTCCACCTACTAATTTTGTTCCATATTTAATTGCTTGCTCAGAGTGAAATGTTCCATGTGAACCAGTAAAACCCTGACAAATTAACCTAGTTTCTTTATTTATAAGAACTGACATTATTTTATGGCCTTAACAATTTTATTTGCTGCATCATCTAAATTTTCAGCAGAGATAAGTTTTAATCCAGAATTGTCTAATATAGTTTTTCCTTCTTTAAAATTTGTGCCAGCTAATCTCACTACCAAAGGAACATTAATATTGATTTCTTTTGCTGCATCAACCACACCTTGGGCAAGAACATCACACCTCATGATGCCACCAAAAATATTGATTAAAATACCTTTAACATTTTTATCTGATAAAATTATTTTAAAGGCTGCAGAAACTTTCTCCTTTGACGCTCCTCCACCAACATCTAGAAAATTCGCTGGCTCTTCTCCGTATAACTTTATTATATCCATTGTAGCCATTGCTAAACCAGCTCCATTTACCATACAACCAATACTTCCATCTAATTTTATATAAGCTAAATCGTGTTTACTAGCTTCGATCTCTATAGGGTCTTCCTCATTTAGATCTCTAAGATTTAAAATCTCTGGATGTCTAAATAAAGCATTGCTGTCAAAATTTATTTTCGCGTCCAGACAAACAATCTTTTTTTCTTTTGTTAAAATTAATGGATTAACTTCAACCATATTTGCGTCCGTTTTAACAAACATTTTATAAATAGATTTAATCAAAGAAATAGCCTCCATTTTTGAACTATCCTCTAGATCGAAAATTTTGATTATCTTTTCACACTCTGCATCAGAAATTTCTTCTGTAAAATCAACTTTGGTAGTCAAAATTTTGTCTGGGGATTTTGCTGCTACTTCTTCAATATCCATTCCTCCCTCATTGCTAGAAATAAATGCAATTTTAGATGTGGCTCTATCAATTAAACACGATAAATAAAATTCTTTCTCTATATTAGAGGAAGTTTCAACATAAAGTCTTTTTACTTCTCTACCTTCTGGCCCAGTTTGATGCGTGATTAATTTTTTCCCAAGAAGTTCATTGGCCGATTTTTCTAATTCATCTAAATTATTTAAGATTTTTACTCCTCCCGCTTTCCCTCTTCCACCTGCATGGATTTGTGCTTTTAAGACATATTTATCAGTTTTTAATTTTTTGCATTTTTCAATTAAATCTTTAACATTAAACGCAAAAACTCCCTCTGGGACAACTGCACCAAACTCTTTTAAGATTTGTTTAGCTTGGTGTTCGTGAATATTCATTTTTTAGCTAAATCAGGATCGATTTTAGAAGCCGCTTCCCATAGTTTTTTTACCGCTTCAACTGAATGTAAAAATTCAGACTTTTCTTTTTCGTCTAAGTTAATTTCTTCTATTTTTTCAACTCCACTTTTTCCAATGATAATTGGCACACCAGCATAAATATTTTCTATTCCATACTCACCATTTAATTGAGCTGCACACGGAAGCATTTTTTTTTCATCATTGAGATAAGCTTTAGCCATTTCAATTCCGGAGGCTGCAGGTGCATAAAAGGCAGAACCCTTTTCTAAAAATTTTACTATTTCAGCTCCACCATCTCGAGTTCGTTGATTTATTTCCTCTAATCTTTTTTTTGAAATTTTTCCGTCATTAACCAAATCTAATAAAGGTTTTCCAGATACTTTGGTGAATCTTGGAAGAGGAACCATTGTATCTCCATGTCCTCCCATAACCATCGCGTCTATCTCTTTTACTGGTACATCAAATTCTAAAGATAAAAATAATTTGAATCTCGAGCTATCTAAAATACCGGCCATTCCAACAACTTTGTTAGATGGTAAACCTGAAAATTTTTGGAATGCCATTACCATTACATCAAGTGGATTAGTTATACAAATTACAAAGGCATCAGGAGCATTTTCTTTTACTCCATTTGCAACTTGTTTAATTATCTTTAAATTAATACCTAATAAATCATCTCTACTCATACCAGGTTTTCTTGGAACTCCAGCAGTAATTATTACTACATCTGATCCCTCAATATCTTTGTAATTATCAGTCCCAGAAAATTTCACATTAAATCCATCTACAGATGAGGACTGGGCAATATCCAAAGCTTTTCCTTTGGCAATTCCACTTGCTACATCGAATAAAACTACTTCATCAACTAATTCTTTTGTTCCTATTAAGTGAGCTAATGTTCCTCCAATTTGACCTGCACCAATTAATGATATTTTACTATTTTTTTTTTTCATTTTTTTTTATTTCATTGTAGGCATCACAAATTCTGCATTTGACCTGATGCCTGAAGGCCATCTTGAAGTTATTGTTTTTAATTTTGTATAAAATTTTATACCCTCCATACCATGCATTGCACTATCTCCAAATAAAGATCTTTTCCATCCACCAAAACTGTGAAAGGCCATTGGTACAGGAATTGGCACATTAATACCTACCATTCCAACCTGAATCTTACTCGCAAAAGTTCTTCCAGCATCTCCATCTCTTGTGTAAATGCTCACCCCATTTCCATATTCATGATCATTTATTAAATTTGCTGCATCCTCAAAAGTTTTTACTCGAACCACAGATAATACTGGTCCAAATATTTCCTCTTTATAGATTCTCATTTCTTTTTTAACATGGTCGAATAAACAGCCACCAATATAAAAACCATTTTCATATCCTTGTAATTTTAGGCTTCTGCCATCTACAACAAGCTTAGCTCCCTCTTTTACTCCTAAATCTACATATCCTCTTACTTTTTCTAAATGCTCTTTTGTTACTAAAGGTCCCATTTCAGAATTTTTATCCATTCCCGGTCCTACTTTTAAAGCTTCTGCTTTTTTTGAAAGTCTTGAAACAAGTTCATCACCTATATCTCCAACTGCTACCGCAACTGATTGTGCCATACATCTTTCTCCTGCAGACCCGTATGCAGCTCCCATTAAACCATTTACCGCACCATCTAAATCACAATCAGGCATTACTACCAGATGATTTTTAGCACCCCCTAAAGCTTGAACTCTTTTTTCATTCTTGGCTGAATTCTCATAAATATATTTTGCAATTGGAGTAGAACCAACAAAACTTACTGCCTTTATATCTGGGTTTGTTAAAATAGCATCAACAGCCTCTTTATCTCCATTGATTACATTAAAAACGCCATCGGGTAAACCTGCCTCTTTTAAAAGTTCAGCTAATTTAATGGAACAAGAGGGATCTTTTTCAGATGGCTTCAATATAAAAGTATTTCCACAAGCAATTGCAATTGGAAACATCCACATCGGTACCATTGCTGGAAAATTAAAAGGTGTTATACCTGCAACTACACCTAATGGCTGTCGCATAGACCAGCTATCAACATTTGTGCCAACATTTTCTGAAAATTCACCTTTCAGCAAATGAGGAATACCACAAGCAAATTCAACAACTTCTAAGCCCCGAGTAAGTGAACCTTTTGCGTCCTCATAAACCTTTCCATGTTCATTCACGATTAGTTGTGTGAGTTCATCTGAATTTTTTTCAATAAGTTCCTTGAATTTAAACATGACTCTAGCTCTAACTAAAGAAGGTTTTACTGACCATTCTTGAAAAGCTTTTTTTGCTACTTCTACTGCACTATCCAAATCTTTTTTAGACGCGATTCTTACTTCTTTTTCTTGATCACCAGTTGCTGGATTAAAAACTTTACCCTTTTTATTTGATGTTCCGGGAATTATTTTTCCACCTACAAAATGTTCAATTAATTTCATGAATAGGATCTTTTAGATTAAAAATTGTTATTAGTCTATTGTTTAAATATTAGCTGTTGCTAACATTTTTTTTATTTCAGCAATTGCTTTTGCAGGATTTAAACCTTTTGGACAAGCGCTAGTACAGTTTAAAATTGTGTGACACCTATAAAGTTTAAGTTCATCTGCCACCTTTTTTAATCTTGAATTTCTCTCTTCATCTCTACTATCTATGATCCATCGATATGCTTGTAAAAGTACTGCTGGTCCTAGATATTTATCACCATTCCACCAATAACTTGGGCAAGAAGTTGAACAACACGCACACATTATACATTCATATGCGCCATCTAGTTTAGCTCTATCTTCTTTAGATTGAAAAATTTCTTTAGTTTCTGACTTTGAATTTGATTTTAACCATGGCTCAATTGATTGATATTGTTTATATAAACCATCCAAGTCGCCTATTAGATCTTTTTTGACCTTAAGGTGTGGTAATGGGTAGATATTGATATCACCATCTATTTCTTTGTGGGGAGTTGTACAGGCAAGGCCATTTTTTCCATCCATATTCATTGCACACGAACCACAAACTCCATGAGCACAAGATCTTCTATAAGCCAAAGTCGGATCTATTTCATTTTTAATTTTATTCAAAATATCTAAAACTTTTGAGGGACAATTATCCATATCAACTTCATAGGTATCAATTCTAGGATTTTCCTCTGTAGACGGGTCCCATCTATAAACATTTACTTTTCTAAGATTTTTTGAACCAGTTTTATCCTTAAAATATTTACCTTTTTTTACTTTGGAGTTGTCAGGTAAACCTATTTGAGCCATCAATAAACTCTCTCCTGAGGTGGAAAATATTGCACTTCATTAGTCAATGTTGATCTATGAACTTCTCTATAACTAATTTTTGTATCTTTTCCGTCACACCAGGCAAGAGTATGTTGCATAAATTTATTATCATCTCTTTTTGGAAAGTCCTCTCTCGCATGTGCTCCTCGACTTTCCTTTCTGTTATAGGCTGAATCAACTGTTACTACAGCTTGTCTTATTAAATTATCAAATTCTAAAGTTTCAACTAAATCAGTATTAAAAATTAAAGATTTATCTTTAACTGATAAAGAGTCTAGCCCATCATAAGTTTTTCTTATTTCATTAACACCTTCTTTAAGAGTTTTTTCAGTTCTAAAAACAGCACACTTGGACTGCATAGTTTTCTGCATTGATAACCTTAGTTCAGCTGTTCCAATGTCACCCTGTGAATTTCTTATTTTATCAAAACGATCTAAGCATTTTTGGGTTTCTGTTTCACTGATTTCCTCGTGTGGAGTTCCTGGTTTTATTAGCTCTGCTGCACGTTTAGCAGCTGCTCTACCAAAAACAACTAAATCAATTAATGAGTTTGAACCAAGTCTGTTTGCGCCATGAACTGAAACACACGCTGCTTCACCTATTGCCATTAAACCTGGAACAGTTTTTTCTGAACCATTTACAGTTAATACTTCTGCTTTATAATTTGTTGGAATTCCACCCATATTATAATGTACTGTTGGAACAACCGGAATTGGTTCTTTGGTGACATCTACATTAGCAAATAACCTTGCAGCATCAGTTATACCAGGTAATCTACTTTCGATAATATCCTTATCTAAGTGACTTAAATTAAGATGAACATGATCTTGATCTTTTCCAACTCCTCTTCCTTCATTAATCTCAATTGACATTGATCTACTCACAACATCTCTTGATGCTAAATCTTTTGCTTTAGGGGCATATCTTTCCATAAATCTTTCACCCTTAGAATTTGTAAGATATCCTCCTTCACCTCTTGCGCCCTCTGTGATCAATGTGCCATGACCATAAATTCCTGTTGGATGAAATTGAACAAATTCCATATCTTGCAATGGTAAACCTGCTCTTAATACCATCGCATTACCATCACCCGTACAAGTATGGGCTGATGTTGCAGAATAATATACTTTTCCATAACCACCTGTTGCAATTATAACAGTGTGAGCTCTAAATCTATGAATAGTTCCATCATTTAAATTCCAAGCAATTAGACCTTTGCAGGCTCCATCTTTCATTAATAAATCTAATGCAAAATACTCAATAAAAAATTCTGTATTATGTTTTAAAGCTTGTCCGTACAAAGTATGTAAAATTGCATGACCTGTTCTATCAGCGGCTGCACAAGTTCTTTGTACAATTCCATTGCCGTAATTTTTGGTCATACCACCAAATGGTCTTTGATAAATTTTTCCATCTTCAGTTCTGCTAAATGGAACACCATATTTTTCTAGCTCTATTACAGCCTTTGGTGCCTCCTTACAGAGATATTCAATACTATCCTGATCACCTAACCAATCAGCTCCTTTAACTGTATCGTACATATGCCAACGCCAATCATCCTCACCCATATTTCCTAAAGCAGCGGAAATACCACCTTGCGCTGCAGAGGTGTGACTTCTGGTTGGAAAGACTTTTGAAATACAAGCTGTTTTTAAACCAGCCTCACTTAAACCAACCGCGGCCCTTAGACCAGAACCACCTGCTCCCAAGACTACCACATCGTATTCATGATCGATTATTTTGTAAGAACTCATAAGTTAATTAATAATATAATTGTAATTAATGGAATTACCACAGCTGATACGTACAAAAAACCATTTGCGACATTTTTGATTTTATAATCTTTTATATAATCCTCAAAAACCTCACTAATACTTAATGCTGAAAAGAAATATGCAGTAATAATAAATAAGCTAAATAAAAACTTAGATAATGGATTCGTAAAAAATTCCAATACTTCTGAATAGCTCTGATCATAAATACTTATAAAACTTAGAATAAACCAGGCCATTAATGGAACTAATATTGCTCCACTAATTTTTAAAAAAATCCATTTTTTTGTTGCAGCAATCATTTCAAAATAAATTTTTTCCAATCAAATATAAAATTATAGTTAAAAAGATTGACCCTATGATTACTAAAAGACCAGTTATTTTAGTTGTCTTAAGTTCAAATCCATAACCTAAATCCATTATCAAATGTCTAATCTCACTTAAAATTTGAAAACAAAAAGACCAGGTCAAACCTAAAGTAATAAATTTTCCAATTTGAGAATTTAATAGTAAATTAACAGCCTCATAACTATTTTCACCTAATAATAATAAAGATGCCCACAAACAAATTAATGTAATCCCAATTATATTTATTATGCCCGTAATTCTGTGTGAAATAGATACTAAAGACGAAATATGCCATTTATAAACTTGTATGTGAGGGGATAATGGTTTTTTATTTTCCATGGTAATTGTCTTTAATTACTGTTTCTGCAATTTCTACTGCATTCAAAGCCGCGCCTCTCAAAAGATTATCTGAAACAATCCATAAGTTTAATCCATTTTTAATTGTTTTATCTTCTCTTATTCTTGAAATAAAAGTTTCATCCATTCCCTCTGCTTCAATTGGAGTTGAATAACCACCATCATTTCTTTCATCAATAACTTTACAACCTTCAAAATTATTCAAAGCATCTCTTACCTTTTCCAAAGTAAAAGGTTTTTCAAATTGTATGTTGACTGACTCAGAATGAGAAACAGAGATTGGTAATCTCACACATGTTGCCGTTAAATCAATTTTGGTATCTAAAATTTTTTTAGTTTCGTTCATCATTTTTAACTCTTCTTTAGTATAACCATCATCTGCAAATTGATCGATATGAGGGATGGCATTAAAAGCTATTTGTTTTGTAAAATTTTTAGATGATACTTTTTTACCATCTAAAACTAGTTTAGTTTGCTCAATAAGTTCATCCATGGGAGCTTTTCCACCTCCAGAAACTGATTGATAAGTAGACACGACAATTCTTTTGATAATAAATAAATCGTGTAAAGGTTTAAGAGCAATCACTAATTGAGCTGTTGAACAATTCGGATTTGCAACGATATTTTTTTTAATTTTTTTTAGATCATCTGAATTTACTTGTGGAACTATCAAAGGTACGTCTGGATCCATTCTAAAAAAACTAGAGTTGTCAATTACCAAGCAATTTTTGGCTGCTCTTTCAGCAAATTTTTCAGAAATTTTTCCACCAGCTACAAAAAAAGCAATATTAACTTTTGAGAAATCAAAATTTTCTAAATCAAGGACATCCATTTCCTTACCTCTAAAACCAATTTTTTTTCCAACACTTTTTGAGGACGCAACTAAATATAAATTATCTATAGAAAATTCTTTTCTCTCCAAAATTTCCAATGTTTTTCTACCAACATTTCCTGTTGCTCCTACAATTGCAATATTCATGATCTAAGTTTTATACTAGATGAAAGGTAAATCGCAAACTTTAAGAGCTAAAGAATTTCCATCAATTTCTATTGTTCCGGACGAAGATGCTTTGCAATATGGTTCTTTTATCATTGCAATACCAATAACTTTTTTAAAATGAGGCGAGTAACAAGCGGATCTTAGTTCTCCAATTATATTTCCATCATTATTCTTGATGTTTAAAGAACTAGTTAAAAGAATCTTGGTTAGATCTATCTGAACACCCATTAGCTTTCTATCAATTCCTTTTTCTTTAATTTTTTTAAGTTTATCTTTACCTAAAAAGTTTATATCAGTCTCTAAATCAATATATTTATCAAAACCACATTGAAATGGATTATCATTGTTATCAAAATCATTCCCATAAGAAAGTAAACCACTCTCAATCCTTTCGATTAAATTTGGACATCCAGGTCTAACATTGAATTCTTTACCAATTTCAAAAAGATGATCGTATAACTTCAAACCTGAGTCGGTGTTTTCAACATAAATTTCAAAACCGCCTTGTTTTGACCAACCAGATCTAGCTATTAAATGTTTTGCCCCATTAAAAGTGAAATAATCAAATCCAAAAAATTTTAACTCTTTTATTTTTTCACCAAAAACTTTTTCCATTAAATCAAAAGATTTAGGACCTTGAACTGCTAAGATATCTACGATTGGTTCAAAAATTTTTACATCAAATTTATTTCCTGAAGCAAGACCTTTTGCAAAAAAAATTACATCAGAGTCAGCAATTGATATCCACCATCTATCTTCAGCTAATTTTAAAATAACAGGATCATTTACCAAATTTCCATTTTCATCGATTAAAGGACAATAATAACATCTTCCTACTTTGGATTTCGATAAATCTCTACAAGTCATGAGTTGTACAAGTTTTGCAGCATCTTTGCCTGAAATTTCAACCTGTCTTTCTGCAGCTACATCCCAAATTTGAACATTCTTTTTTAAATGATCACAAGACTCTTCCAAGGAACCGAAAGCTGCTGGTAAAAGCATATGATTATAAACAGTATAAGCGGTAACACCTTGTTTCTCTATTCTAGAAGTATAGGGTGTACTTCTAACTCTTCTTGATTTTGCTATCGGATAACTTTTCATTTAATTAAAAATTCTAAAATCTTTTCTCTCATTTCAAATGCTTTTTCAATCATTATCATATGACCACAACCTTTAATTACATGGGTAGATGAGTTTTTTACTAAATTTGAAAATTTTTTCCCTGCATCTAAATTGATCATTTTATCTAATTCTCCGAAAATAAGTAATGTGGGAAGATCTAAAACTTTTGTTGCCTCTAACCCATTTGAGTAGTTATTACACGCATTTAAATCAACTGCTAAAATTTCACTAATATCTCTTGGGGACTGAATTATTTTTTCTACTGGATTACCACCAATAAATTTTTTTGAGCCTTCATAACCCCATTTCATCATTAATTTTACTGCATCAGAGTCACCATTATTTGCAAGTTCTATTAAATCAGGATGAACTGGCATTTTATTTGAACCGCCGACTAAAACTATTTTATTTAACCTGCTTTTATATTTAAAAGCATATTCAAGTATTTCTAAACATCCTTGAGAATGACCAACTAAAATCAAATTTTTTAATTGCAATTTTTTAAATACACTTTCTAGCCAATCAGCAATTTTTTCTATGGTATCTAAACATGGTCCATCTGAATTTCCATGACCAGGAAGATCGATAGACAATACATTGAAATTCTTATTCGAAAAAAATTGTTCAGTTAATGACCAAACTATGTGTGAAAGGCCACTTCCATGAAGAAAAACTATTGTTTGTTTTTTTGGATCTATGCCTTGACCTGCATCAGATGCATGAATAGTTTTATTTTCTATTTCAAATATCAATCAATTACCTAAAATTTTTTTCTCAATTCAAATTTTTGAATTTTTCCTGTCGATGTTTTAGGTAGTTCACAAAAAACAACTTGTTTTGGCACTTTGAAACCTGCGAGGGTTTCTTTACAAAAACCAATTAATTCTTTCTCGGTTGTTGGTTTATCCTTTACCATCTCAATAAATGCACAAGGTACCTCTCCCCATTTTTCATCTGGTTTAGCTACAACGGCTGCAATAGATACTGAGGGATGTTTTGCAAGAGTATTTTCTATTTCTATAGAGGATATGTTTTCACCTCCAGAAATTATTATATCTTTAGACCTATCCTGGATTTTTACATATCCATCTGGATGCATGACAGCTAAGTCACCAGAATGAAACCAACCACCAGCCATTGCTTTATTTGTTGCATCCTTATCCTTAAAATAACCCTTCATGACTACATTTCCTTTAATCATTATTTCACCAATCGTCTTTCCATCTTTTGGAACTTCAGTCATTGTTTCTGGATCCATCACAGCAATCCCTTCTGTATTTGGATATCTAACTCCTTGTCTTGCTTTAATTTCGTTCTGCTTTTCCTCATCGAAGTCATTCCAAGCATCATTCCACGCACATTGAGTTACATGTCCATAAGTTTCAGTTAATCCATAAACATGCATAACTTCAAAACCAAGTTCTTTCATTTTTTTGAAAATTATACTTGGCGGTGGAGCTCCTGCAGTAAGGACGTATACTTTTTGCTTTAATTTTTTTCTATCAGACTCTGGTGCACCAGTTATCATATTTAGTACAATAGGTGCTCCACCAAAGTGAGTAACATTATGTTTGTCTATTAATTGAAATATTTTTTTTACATCTATATTTCTTAGACAAATTGTTCTTCCATTTAACATGGGTATAGTCCAAGGATAACCCCATCCATTACAATGGAACATTGGGACGATAGTTAAAAAATTAAGTCTGTTTGGCATGTTCCAGGCAACTGCACTACCCGTGGACATTAAATATGATCCCCGATGATGGTAAACAACGCCTTTAGGGTTTCCGGTAGTTCCAGATGTATAGCTCAATGATATTGCTTGCCACTCGTCATCTGGCATTTTCCAATCAAAATTTTCATCACCGGTATTTAAAAAACTTTCGTATTCTAGATCACCAATTTTTTCACACTTTGATTGGTCTGCAAATTTATCAACTATATCAATAATTGTGATTTTCTTTTTTAAAGTGCTTAACGCTTTTTTAACTTCTATGTGTAATTGTCTATCAACAACAAGAACTTTAGCATCACTATGTTCTAAAATATAAGCAATAGTTTTAGCATCTAATCTTATGTTAATTGTATTTAATACTGCACCAGACATAGGAACAGAGTAATGTCCCTCAAAAATTTCAGGGGTGTTGAAAGCTAAAAATGAGACAGTATCTCCTTTATTAATTCCAATTTTATTAAGGGCGCTTGCAAATTTAATAGTACGTTTGTAAACATCAGCCCAGGTGTATTTACGATCTTCATAGATAATTGCTTCATAATCAGGATAAATCTCTTTTGCTCTCTTCAAAAAAGTCAAAGGAGTTAAAGGAACATAATTTGCACTATTCTTATCTAAATTAGTATCGTAATGATTCATTTAATTGAATTTAAAATTCATAATATTGGAGCTTCCAGAAATTGCTGATTTGTAATGTTGTTCAGCTCTTGGTAGAACTTTATCAAAATAAAACCTAGCAGTATCGATTTTGTCATCATAAAAGATTTTATTTTCATTATAATCTTTAAAACTTACCTCTAGTACTTTTATCCATGCATAAGCAATCGAAACAAATCCGAGAGTTTTAAGATAATCATTAGCAGCAGCACTTACATCATCTTTATCTGTTTTAGATTTCTCAATCATCCAATCACTAAATTTTTTTAACACATCTAAATAATTATTAAAATCTGAGATGAATGGTCTTATTTTTTCGTTGTTAGAATTACATTCATTTTTAACCTGATCTAAAAATTTATAAATTACGTTCCCATTCTTATTTGATAATTTTCTAAAAACTAAATCAGCAGCTTGTACAGAATTCGTGCCCTCGTAAATAGGTGTGATTCTATTATCTCGATACAACTGCTCTATTCCTTGATCTTTAGTATAACCATATCCGCCATAAATTTGCATTGCATCACTAGTGATTTCCATTGCTAAATCTGTAAACAAGGATTTAACTACTGGAGTCATTAATGAGACATAATCAGATGCCTCCTGCCGAGCTTTTTCATCTGGATGATATAGGCTTACCTCAGTTTGTTGAGATAACCAAAAACATAAGGCTCTCTCACCCTCAATAATAGATTTCATATTTAACAACGATCTTCTAATATCTGCATGCTCAATTATAAAATCAGCACCATTTTTAGATTTTGAATTATTCGACTTACCTTGCTTTCTCTCTTTTGCGTATGAAAGTGAATTTTGATAAGCAATCTCTGATATACCCAAACCCTGTATCCCAACAACGATCCTCTCAAGATTCATCATCGTAAACATTGCACTCAAACCTTTTTCCTTATCACCAATCATGTAACCAGTTGCTTCATCAAAATTAAGAACACAAGTTGCTGATCCTTTGATTCCCATTTTTGTTTCGATAGAACCAGTTGATATTCCATTTCTTGGACCAACATTCCCATCTTCTTTTACAATAAACTTTGGAACTAAAAACAGACTGATACCTTTAGTGCCAGCCGGAGAGTCATCCACTCTTGCTAAAACCAAATGAATAATATTTTCAGTTAAATCGTGATCACCAGAGGTAATAAAAATTTTCTGTCCAGTTAATTTGAATGTTCCATCAGGTTGTTTTTTAGCCTTTGTTTTTAGTAGCCCTAAATCAGTACCACATACTGGTTCAGTTAAGCACATTGTTCCACTCCACTTACCTTCTACAATTTTTGGTAAATATTTATTTTTGATTTCATCACTAGCATGATGATTAATACAATTATAAGCACCAATACTAAGTTCACTATAGAGTTTAAAAGAAAGGCTAGCAGACGATAACATTTCATCAAAAAATGCGCTCACTGTTTTTGGCATACCTTGACCCCCATATTTTGGATCACATGATAAAGATGTCCAACCATCCTCAATATATTTTTTATAAGCCTCTTTGTAACCCGGAGGCGTTCTTACAACTCCATTTTCTAAAATTGCAGGATTTTCATCCCCAACTTTAGCTAATGGTAAAATTAAATTTTGATTTATTTTTGCTGCTTCTTGTAGAATATCTTTTACTAAATCTGGGGTAACTTCTTTATATTTTTCCAATTCATTATACTCTTTGTTGTTTCTTAGTTTTTCAAAAAGAAACATCATATCTTCAACAGGTGCAGTATAAGTTGGCATAATTTGATTCTAAAATAATTAATTTATTATTGCAATTTTGAAATGATCGCATCACCCATTTGTGATGTAGTCACCTCTTTTGTACCTTTTGATAAAATATCTTTAGTTCTTAAACCATCATTTAATACATCCTGTACAGCTTTTTCCAGAGCTTCTGCCTCTTTATCTAAATCTAATGAATATCTCAAAGCCATAGCAAAACTTAAAATTGTAGCTATTGGATTAGCAATACTTTTACCAGCTATATCTGGAGCCGAACCATGAATAGGTTCATACATAGCCCTCATCTCTCCATCTTTATTTTTTGCACCTAAAGATGCAGAAGGTAAAAGACCTAATGATCCAGTCAACATTGAGGCTTGGTCAGATAACATGTCTCCAAACAAATTATCTGTTACAATTACATCAAATTGCTTTGGATTTCTCAACAACTGCATAGCACAATTGTCTGCAAGCATATGACTTAGTTCAACGTCTTTAAATTCTTTATCGTGTAATGTCTGAACCTCTTCTTTCCAAAGTTGGCCTGCCTCCATAACATTTGATTTTTCACAAGAAGTTACTTTGTTTGATCTTTTTTTTGCTAAATCAAAGGCAACTCTAGCAACTCTTATAATCTCATTGCTTGTGTAAGTGTGAGTATTAATCCCTTTTCTTTCCCCATTTTCAATTGGTTTAATTCCTCTAGGCTCACCAAAATATATTCCTCCAGTTAACTCTCTTACAATCATAATATCTAAACCTGAAACAATTTCAGGTTTTAATGTTGAGGCATCAACTAATTGTTTAAAACATATCGCTGGTCTCAAATTAGCAAATAGTTTTAATTCTTTTCTTAGTTTTAAAAGTGCTCTCTCAGGTTTTTTGGAAAACTCAACATTATCCCACTTTGGTCCTCCTACAGCGCCTAACATAACAACTGCACTTTCTAATGCTTTGTAAAAAACCTCATCTGTAATAGGTGTACCATGCTTATCGTAAGAGCATCCTCCCGCTAAATCTTCATCCATCTCAAAATCTAGAGACTTTTTATCATTGAACCAATTGATAATTTTTTTTACTTCACCAATAACTTCGGGACCAATACCATCTCCGGGAAGTAATAGTATCTTTCTCTTTTTTACCTTAATCACTTATAATCCATGGCTTAGAGCTTTTTAATTTTTGCTCGAAACTTTTTATCTTATCAGATTTATTTAAAGATAGCGCAATATCATCTAAACCTTCAAGAAGACATTTCTTTTTAAAGGAGTCTATTTTAAATTTAATTTCATTATTACCATAAACTATTTTTTCTTCTTTAAGGTCTACTGAAATTTCTTCTTTTCTATTAGCATATTCAGACAACTCTTTTATTTTTTCTTCATCAACAATAATTGGTAAAATTCCATTCTTAAAACAATTGCTATAAAAAATATCAGCAAAACTGGAGCTAATTACACATGTAATACCAAAATCTAATAATGCCCAAGGAGCGTGTTCTCTTGAGGATCCACAACCAAAGTTTTTTCCTGCTATCAGTATTTTTGAATTTGTAAATGGATCTTTATTTAATATAAAATCGCCTATTTTATTTCCATTATCATCATACCTCATTTCAAAAAACAAATTTTTTCCAAGTCCAGTTCTTTTAATTGTTTTTAAAAACTGCTTTGGGATAATCATATCAGTATCGATATTTACTATTGGTAAATATGCTGGAATACTTTTTAATGTAGAAAATTTTTGCATTAATTTTGATACTTTCTTACATCGTCCAAATTTCCAGAAATTGCTGCTGCAGCTGCCATTCCTGGGCTCACAAGGTGTGTTCTTCCACCTCTACCTTGTCTTCCCTCAAAATTTCTGTTTGATGTTGATGCACATCTTTGCTCTGGTTTTAGTTTATCAGCATTCATTGCTAAACACATAGAACATCCTGGTTCTCTCCATTCAAAACCAGATTCTTCAAATATTTTATGTAAACCCTCTTGCTCTGCTTGTTCTTTCACTAAACCAGATCCTGGAACAACCATTGCATGAACATGAGAGGCAATTTTTTTATCTTTTAAAATCTTTGCTGCTTCTCGTAAATCCTCAATTCTTCCATTTGTACAACTACCAATAAAAACCTTATCAATCTTAATATCTTTAGCAGCCATATCAGGTTTTAAACCCATATATTTTAGAGCTCTTTCAATAGAATTTTTTCTATCCTCATCTTTTTCATTGTCTGGGTTTGGTACTTTATCCTCAATAGTAATGACATCTTGAGGTGAAGTTCCCCAGGTAATCATCGGTGAAATTTCATTAGCTTGAAGACTTATTTCTTTATCAAAATTTGCACCATCATCAGATTTTAAACTTCTCCAGTACGCTAAAGCTTTATCCCATTTTTCACCTTTGGGTGACATAGGTTTTCCCTCCAAATACTTGAAAATTTTTTCGTCTGGTGCAATCAAACCTGCTCTTGCTCCACCCTCTATAGTCATGTTGCATATAGTCATTCTTTGCTCAACACTCAATGATCTGATTAAATCACCAGCATACTCAATAACACATCCTGTTCCACCTGCTGTTCCTATTTTTCCAATTATTTGTAAAATTACATCTTTTGAAGTAACACCTAACGGAAGTTTTCCATTAACATTAATTCTGAAATTTTTTGCTTTTTTTTGCACTAAAGTTTGTGTTGCTAGTACGTGTTCAACCTCTGAGGTGCCTATACCAAATGCTAAAGCACCAAACGCTCCATGTGTAGCTGTATGACTATCTCCACAAACTATAACTGTTCCAGGTTGAGTAAATCCTTGTTCAGGACCAATTATATGAACTATGCCTTGACGCTTATCCTCCATTCCAAAGAGTTGGATATCAAATTCCTTACAATTCTTTTCTAATGTATCAACTTGAATTTTAGATTCTTTATCTGAAATACCATTGGTTCTATCAGTAGTTGGGACGTTGTGATCTGCAACGGCCAATGTAAGCTTTGGGTGTCTTACTTTTCTTTTAGAATTTCGTAAACCTTCAAATGCTTGTGGACTGGTCACTTCATGAACGAGATGCCTATCAACAAATAATAAAGCTGTTCCATCATCTTGCTGATCAACTAAGTGTTCTTTCCAAATTTTGTCGTAAAGAGTATTAGGCATTGAAAAAAAATTTATTTTTTTTCTGGAGAAGTTTCAAGTTTTTCTTCAGTTTTAGGTTTTGTTTCAACTTTAGCTGTTTCTTCTTTTTTTGGCTCTTCCTTAGGAGTTTCTTCTTTCTTAGCCTCTGCCTTAGTTACATCTTCTTTATTATCAGATGCTTCTGTTGAAACAGGAGCTAAATTTTCCTCAGTTACTGTTTCTGGTTTTACATCTATATCAATACCAATCTTCTTTCTTATTTTTTCGGCAATTCTAGCTGATTTACCAGTTCTATCTCTTAAGTAATATAGTTTAGCTCTTCTAACTTTTCCGGAACGAATAACTTTAATTGAGTCAATTACTGTACCAAATAGTGGGAATGTTCTCTCAACACCTTCACCAAAAGAAATCTTTCTAACTGTAAAAGAAGAATTTAAATCTCTGCTTTTTTTGGCAATACATACACCTTCAAAATACTGAATTCTCTCTTTCTTTCCCTCTGTAATTCTTACACCAACTTTTACAACATCACCTGGAAAGAATTCTGGAATCTTTTTTTCCGAAAGAATTTTTTTTACATTATGTTGATTTATTTCTTCAATCGTTTTCATTTCAATATTTATCAAGTTAATCTTTCTTATATTTTTGCCACAAATCTGGTCTTCGGACGCGTGTTATAGCCTCAGATTGAGATAAACGCCAGTCTTTAATTTTGCTATGATCCCCTGATAATAAGACATCTGGTACTGATTTTTTCTCCCAAATTTGAGGTTTTGTATATTGAGGATACTCTAAAAGACCATTTTCAAAAGTTTCCTCTGAAGATGATTTATCATTACCTAAAACTCCAGGCAAAAGTCTTAACACACTATCAAGAACTACAAGAGCAGCTGTTTCCCCTCCAGAAAGCACATAATCTCCTATACTTATTTCCTCAATATTTCTTGTGGATAGTACTCTTTCATCAACACCTTCGAAATGTCCACAAATTAAACTGAATGATTTTTCTTTTGATAAATCTTGTGCAAGTTTTTGATCAAATTTTTTACCTTTTGGCGAAAGATAAAAAATTCTTTCCCCCTTCTGGATATTTTTATCAATTGATTTTGCTAATATGTCTGGTTTTAACAGCATACCTGATCCACCACCATATGGAGTATCATCAACAGTTTTGTGTTTATCTGTGGCTGCATCTCTTATGTTTACTACATCAAGACTCCATATCTTTTTAGCCATTGCTTTTCCATATAATCCTTTATTTAACGGACCAGGGAAAATTTCTGGATAAAGTGTTAACACTTGTGTCTTTAACATAAGTAAACCTTAAATTACTTTTTTTCCTCTTTTGGAGCGTCTGCTTTTGGAGCTTCCTCTTTTGGAGCGTCTGCTTTTGGAGCTTCCTCTTTTTTAGCGTCTGCTTTTGGAGCTTCTGCTTTTGGTGCTTCTTCTTTTTTTGCTCCATCTGTCGGTGCTGCATCTGCTTTTACTGCCTCTTCCTTTTTAGGATCATCAGACCCTTCTTTTTTTCTATCTTTTTTTGGAATAGCTTTTTGAGGATTATTACCATTAGCAGGCATTGGCATTAACTCATTTTCACCTAAGATTCTTGCTACTCTTGTAGTCGGTTGTGCACCTTGGCCTAACCAATATTTAATTCTTTCAGCCTCTAATCCTATTCTCTCTTTTTTTTCTTTAGGTAATAGAGGATTAAAAAAACCAACTTTTTCTATGAAACGTCCATCTCTTGCAAAACGACTATCAGCTACAACAACTTTGTAAACTGGTCTTTTCTTTGTTCCACCTCTTGATAATCTAAGTTTTAACATTTACTCTCCTTTTTTATTTTAATTGATTAAATAATTCTGGTGGTATTCCTTTGTCAGACATACCTTTCAGATTTCCTTTAGACATCTTTCTCATCATTTCAGACATCATTTTAAATTGTTTTAACAATTTATTGATAGTGGCTGGATCAGTTCCAGAGCCATTAGCAATTCTTTTTTTTCTAGAACCATCAATTATTTTTGGGTTCTCTCTTTCTTTTTTTGTCATCGATAAAATTATAGCCTCGTTCTTAGTGATAACACTCTCGTCAATACCAGCAGAATCCATTTGTGATTTAACTTTAGAAATACCTGGCATAAAAGACATAATTCCTTCTATTCCACCCATTTTTTTCATCTGTCTTAGTTGAGTTAAATAATCTTGCATTGAAAATTGTCCCTTTTTTAAATTCTCTTCTGTCTTTTTAATATTTTCTTCACCTAAATCTTGTGCTGCTTTTTCAACTAGAGATACAATATCTCCCATTCCAAGAATTCGGTTAGCAATCCTATCAGGATGAAACACCTCAAAATTTTCAATTTTTTCTCCTACCCCTAAAAACTTAATTGGAACCTCTGATACAAATTTCATACTTACCGCGGCCCCACCTCTGGCATCACCATCAGCTCTTGTTAAAATAATTCCTGATAAACTTACAGTATTTTTAAATTCTTTTGCAACTGATGCTGCTACTTGACCTGTTAAAGAATCTGCAACTAAAAAAGTTTCAGCGGGATTGATTATATTTTCAATCTGCTTTATTTCACTCATCATTTGAAGATCTATTTGTGTTCTGCCAGCTGTATCAAATAAGATAATGTCGGCACCATTTAAATTTGCAGCACTTATTGCTCTTTGACAAATATCTGCTGGTTGTTGACCCTCTATAATTGGTAAAGTTAAGATATCATTTTGCTCACCTAAAGATTTCAATTGTTCTTGTGCAGCTGGTCTATAAATATCTAAGCTGACCATCATTACCTTCTTTTTCTTTGTATTTTCTAAATATCTTGCAAGTTTTGCAGTAGTGGTAGTTTTACCTGAACCTTGTAGACCAACTAACATCATTGGTACGGGAGGAACGGCGTTTAAATTTACATCAATGTTTTTTTCACCTAATAAATTAACTAATTCGTCATAAACGATTTTTACAACCATATCACCAGGAGATGTAGATCTGATAATTTCTTGCCCTAAAGCTTTAGGTTTAACTTTTTCAATAAAATCTTTTGCGACCTCAAGTGATACATCGGCCTCTAGTAAGGCTTGTCTAATAGCTCTAAGGCCTTCATCAACTTGGCTCTCATCAAGCGAAGGGGCTTTTTTCAGAGAGGAAAAAACTTCCTCAAATTTATTTGTTAAATTTTCAAACATATTTATTTCACACAGCAGTAATCGCACTAGTGGGCGAACCCTCGCTGACTAGTGTCGATCTCTTTGTTTCCAAAGACACCGCAAATTTAACGTTTTTGCGGAAACTGCCACAAACTATAATAGAGGTTCAAAAAGTCAATAAATAAGTTAAATAACTATATATGGATATTAGGGCTTTTAAAATGGATGGATTAGGTAATGATTTTGTAATAATTGATAATAGACAAAAGATTACCAATTTGACTAAAGATCAAATCATAAAAATTTGTGATAGAAATTTTATTGGCTGTGATCAATTAATATTTATTGAATCTAGCAAATCAAGTGATGCAAATTTAAAATTTTTTAATTCTGATGGAGGGGAGTCTGGTGCGTGTGGAAATGGTACTAGATGTGTTGCAAAATTAATCTCCGAGGAGACAAAATCTGAAAACATTATTTTGTCAACTTCAAATGGAAATTTAGAGTCAAAAATATTAGATAAAAACATTGTTACGACTGAAATTGGTAAAGCTAAATTACAATGGAACGAAATTCCTTTATCAGAAAAACTAGATACGAAAAATTTAAATATTAAGATTATTGATTCAAATAACAAAGAACATTCAGGTGGGACGGCAGTTAATGTTGGGAATCCACATATTGTTTTTTTTGTAAACGAAATTGAAAATTTTGATATTGAAAAAATTGGACCCAAAATTGAAAATCATAAAATTTTTCCAGAAAAATGTAATGTTACAATTGCTACAATAATTAATAAAAATTTAATTAGAGTGAAGGTATGGGAGAGAGGAGCGGGGCTGACCAAAGCATGTGGAACAGCTGCATGTGCAACAGCATTTGCTGGTAAATTAAATGATCTTACTGAAAATAAAACAGACATAGAATTTCAAACAGGTAAATTATCAATTCTTATAGATGATAAAAATTCAATCCACATGAAAGGACCTGTTTCAGAAATAAAAGAAATTGAGTTCAAACTATAATGGGAATTTTTGATAAATTTAAGATAGGCTTTAAAAAAAGTGCATCTGCACTGACATCTGGACTAAAAGAAATAATTATAAAAAAAGAGATTGACGATAAAAATTTAAATAAAATTGAAGAATTTTTAATTGAGTCAGATGTAGGTGTCGAGGCTGCGTCTGAGATCAAGGAAATCATTTCAAGTAAAAAAATCGATCCAAATAAAGATTTATCAACCGAGATAAATCTTATTTTAAAAGAATATATTATTAATCTAATGAAACCTTTAGAGAATAATTCTTTTTTCGAAAAAAAAGATAAACTCAATGCAACATTAATCTCAGGTGTGAATGGTGTTGGCAAAACAACAACTATTGGTAAAATAGGTAAAATTTTAAAAACTAATGGAAACAAAGTTATGTTTGCCGCTTCTGATACTTTTCGAGCAGCAGCTATTGAACAATTAGAAAACTGGGCAAATAAAATTGACGTTAAAATAACTAAATCATCTCAAGGTTCTGATCCAGCATCAGTCGCATATAAAGCAGTTGAAGAAGCAATCAAAAATAATTTTCACCAAGTATTAATCGATACTGCTGGAAGACTACAAAATAAAAAAAATTTAATGGAGGAATATAAAAAGATAGCCAATGTAACAAAAAAAATTGACCAGGATGCCCCTCACAACATTATTTTAGTTTTAGACGCAACATCGGGACAGAATGTAATTAATCAAGTAGAAGAATTTAACAAAATTATTCCATTAACTGGCTTAATCATGACCAAATTAGATGGAACTGCCAAAGGCGGTATTCTACTGGCGATAGCAAAAAAATATCAATTACCTATTATTGCTTTAGGCTTGGGCGAAAAAGAAGACGATTTACAATTATTTAATGCAGAAAAATTTGCTGAGGCTTTTACGCGGGTTAATTGATTAAATTACTCGAGATTAAAGGTTTATAAATACTACACTTATAATTATCTTTAAATTTATAATGCCCACAATCCTTAGAAAAAGACGAAATAATAAAATCAAATTTTCCTGTAGTGGGGTAAAGTTCAAGTTTCTTATTAAAAATATCATACTTAAAGTTTGCGTTTAAACTTTTAACTGCACTAATCATCACCAGTGTTTTATCATCTTTTAAAAGGTAATAAGCAAAGTCGTCTGGAAATACAGGAAAGTCATATTCCTCTAAATGAAACTTGGCTTGAGAGGGAAACCAATCATAAGAGATCAATGGTGAAGATGACTTTGTTGAGTAATTATAGATATAAAGATCTTTTGGATAATCATTTATATAATTACTTTCTTCACCTCTAGCTAAAATCGATTTCTCTCGCCCCTTAAAATATAGCGCAAATTTTTTGTTGTGAGAGTCCATATGATCTATGTGAAATAAATCGTCAGGATAAAATGAATTATCTTTCGAAAAAGCAAAGCTTTTTAAAGTTATGAATAAAATTATAATAATAAAAACATTTTTCACTTTTTAAACTTAATCTTAAATTTTGAAAAATATTTGTTTAGAATATGGCTTAATTTAAATTAATCAAAAAAGAGTTTAGTGCTTTTACAAGACTCTTGTCATACTCCATCATATGATTGTCATATTTGGTAAAATACGAATATTTGGGTTCATTAGCTATCTCAAACATCTTTTTACCCATCTCAAAAGGAACAATTTGATCTTTTTCACCATGCATTATCAAAATTGGAGATTTAATATTTTTAATTTTGTTTTTATTTTCAAATTTATCTTTGAGTAAAAGACCAACGGGTATATATGGATAAAATTTTTTAGCCGCATCAATCATTGATGTGAATGGAGTTTCTAAAATAACACCTGCAAACTCTTTGTTCTGGGATAAATGTGTTGCAACTCCTGTTCCTAATGATTCTCCATAAATTACTATATTTTTTTCATCTACACCTTTTTTTACCAACCATTTAATTGCACTTTCACCATCCTCATATAATCCAGACTCTGATGGTTTACCCTCGTTACCACTAAAACCTCTCCAAGCAATTATTAAAAAATTAACACTCATGTCTCTAAAATGATTTAATTTATGAATTCTATTTTCTAAAGATCCAGCATTTCCATGAAAAAATAGAATTGTTTTATTTTTTTTTATATCTTTTTCATGATACCAACCCAATAAATCTAATCCATCTTGGGTTGGGACTTTTACTTTTTCAATATAAACTGAGTGTTTATCATCAAAATAATTATTTTCATCAGGATGATACATTAAGTTCCTTTGATAAAAATAAAGAAATACTAAGAGAAATAGGTAAACTAAAATTGTTAGTTGTAAAAATAATAACAAACTATTCCTAAACCTTTTTAACATTATTTTTCTTTGCTAAATATACGCCAAAAAATACCAGAATAGTCCCAATAATATGGTAATTTTCAAATTTTTCGTCAAATAAAAAGTATCCATAAATTGCACCGTAAACTGTAAAAACATAAAGTGTAAAGCCAGTTAAAGATGCACCTAATTTTTTTTGGGCTATAGTATAAAGTGTAAAGGCAATTATCCCTGGCGATATAGCAGCAAAAATCACCCATAAATAAAATTCTGTTACAAAAATAGTCTCTTTATAAAATAATTCCTCACCAACATAAAAGGGTAGCAAACTTAAAACACCAAAAAAGGAAATCATAGTAAATCTATCGAAAATTTTTAATTTTGATTTCCAATAAAATAAATAAATAGAATATAAAGCCCAACCAACTGCAGCAGCTAACATCCATAAATCACCAATTGTAAATCTAAGATTAATTAATAAATCAATATCACCTTTGATAATAATGACAAAAACACCAATCAAACAAGCAATTAAACCAATTACCTTTGTCAAATTTATTTTTTCTTGAAAAAAGAAATATGAAATCAAAATAATAAAAACTGGAGAGGATGTGTAAATTATCCCCATATTAGTTACAGTTGTTGTCTCACCAGCTAAAAAAGGGAAAGCGCCACATACACCACATCCCATTGATCCTAAAAAAAATAATTTTTTATATTCCTTTTTAATTATATGAAAATTATTTTTTAAAGTTACATAAGTGAATGGTAATAAAATCAAAAAAACTACTGTCCAACGCCAAAATGCAAGTGAAATAGGCGGAACAAATTCAACACCACCTCTAGCAACAACTAAGTTACTAGCCATAAAGATTGGTTGTATAAATAGTAATGATAATGGAAATATATCTGTCTTAATATTTTTCAATTTAATTGATATTAATCTTTATCAAAAAAGGCTTCGTATATCATCATGATGATAGCTGCACCCATTAAAAGATAAACTGGAATAACATCCAAGAAGCCTATCATCATTGATCTCGTTAAAGTTGTTGCTAAACCAATTAAAAAGAAAACTGCAAAAGATAATCCTATGATTGTAGTAATTTTATTCATTTCATTCCTGACATTCTTTTTCTAACCAATTGGCAATCCCTAGAAATCTATGATCATCATATTTATTGCCAATTAATTGAACCCCTAATGGTAAATTATTTTCACCTTCAAGTAAAGGTAACGAAATACATGGTGTGCCAAGATAAGACCAAACTTTATTAAATTCTGCTGTTCCTGTACTTTTTAAACCCTTTGGTGCAACACCTGGACTAGCTGGTGACAAAACTCCGTGATAATCCTCAAAAACTTCCTCGTAAGACTCATAGCTTCTTTTCATAAAATCAATTGCTTCCGCGTATTCTTTCGCCGAATGTTTATTGCCTTTTGTAATTGCATCTTGCATATACTTCGATAATTTCTTTTTAAATTTTTTAAAATAAACTGAAAAATTATTGGCTAAATCAGTCTCATGAATAATTTGGTGGTACTTGTGAATATCCTTAAAATAAGAGGGTGTATCAAAGATCTCAATATTTTTTTTAAATGAATTAATGAAATATTCAAATGATTCTCTAGATTTTTTATCTATTAATTTCCAATGTTCAGTTTTATAAAAAATAAATTTAGGATCAAATAAAGGTCCTTTTTTTGTTTCAGATAAAATATTTTCTGTTGAGTAATGTATAGTTGCTGGATCAAATTTATCTTTTTTAATCAATACTTTTGCTAACATGGCTACATCTTCAACTTTTCGGCCAAAAATTCCTATATGATCAAGACTGTAAGAAGTTCTTAAAACACCATTTCTAGATATCAAACCATAACTAGGTTTATAACCCACAACTCCACAATAGGATGCTGGTCTAATAATGGATCCTCCGGTTTGTGATCCAATTGATGCTGGTGCCATAAAAGAAGCTACAGAAGCAGCAGATCCGCTTGAAGAACCACCTGGTGTTCTTGTTTTATCATGTGGATTTGTGGTTGCCGGAGGTCCTAAATAAGCAAGTTCTGAAGTTGCTGTTTTGCCCATTACAATCGCTCCGGATGCATGAAGCAGATCAATTATTTCAGCATTTTGTGAATATGATTTACCTTTTCTAATAACTGTTCCACATTCGGTTGGCATATCAACTGTCCCAATAATGTCTTTAACCGCAATAGGCACTCCATGAAGTGGACCAATTGGTTTACCAGATCTTCTATGATCGTCGGCTTCTGCAGCTTTTTCTAATAAAACTTTTTTATCAAAATGAGCCCAAGCCTTTATATCTTTGTCAAATTTATTGATTCTCTCGATATACTTTTCACAAACATCAACAGAGGTGAGTTGGGCATCTTTAATCTTTGTGGCAAGTTCCTCAAGACTTAAAGAAAATATATCTGTCATTTAAAATTAATTTGCAAATAATGTCTCTGGTAACCAAAGTGCTATACCTGGAAATAAATACATTAAAACCATAGCCAAAATCACAATACCTAAAAATGGCATAATTCCTCCAAAGATCTGCATCAATTCAACATTCTTTGATTGAACTCCCTTTAGATAGTAAGCAGACATTGCCATGGGGGGTGTCAAAAATGAGGTTTGTAAATTTAGAGCAATCAACATTGCAAAGAAATATGGATTTACTCCAAAAAATTCGACTAATGGTAAAAATATTGGTACAAAAATAATTAATATCTCCGTCCACTCCAATGGCCAACCTAATAAAAATATAATCAATTGTGTAATTACTAAAAATTGCCAAGGCTGTAAATTTAGAGATTTAAAGAAATGTTCGAAAACCTCGTGGCCTCCAAGATAAGAAAATACAGAAGCAAATGTCCACGATCCTATGAAAAGCCACATGATCATTGCAGTTGTTTTAGCTGTCAAAAAGACAGACTCTTTAAAATTTTTCCACTTAAGGGTTTTATAAAAATATGAAAGCACCAACGATCCAAATGCACCGACGGCTGCAGCTTCAGCAGGTGTTGCTATTCCAGCTAAAATTGTACCTAGAACTAAAATTATCAATGAAAATAAAGGTAAGAAGGAGACAAGAACTTCTTTAAGAATTACTGCAGTAGGAGGTATTTCCTCAGCTGCAGGTTTTGGCGCTATTGATGGATTTAACCAAGCTCTGAACACTGCGTATGCAATGTAAAGTCCCGCTAACATAAGTCCTGGAAAAATAGCGGCTGCAAATAATCTAAGTGGTGATAGTTGAGCAATTACAGAGTAAACGATCAACATAATACTAGGTGGAATTAAAATTCCTAAACACCCACCCGAACAAATTATTCCAGATGCAAATTTTTTATCATAACCAGCTTTAATCATAGCAGGCCATGCCAGTAGTCCCATTAAAGTAACAACTGCACCTATAATACCTGTTGCTGTTGAAAATAGGGCACAAGTAATCAGTGCTGCAACTGCCATTGATGCAGGAAGCTTATGAGATGCTAATCTAATTGCAAAAAATAGTTTTGCTACAATACCTGCTCTTTCAACTAAATATCCCATAAATAAAAAGAGCGGGACAGCAGTAAGGACGTTATTATCCATAACAGTGTAGGTATTTTGAACAAAAAGTTGGAATATCCTATTATCAAAAAGATGTTCCATCTTAGTTGGATCAAAGTAAGCATAATATCCAAAACCTAGCCCCATCGCCATTAAAGTAAAGGCAATCGGAAAACCTAATAGCACGGCAAATAAAAATATACCCATCATCATAATTGCCACTTCAGGATTTGTCAGACTAAATAACATCTTCTTTATTTCCTTCTTGTGAAGTTCTCATTAATACTTTTTCAGTTTCTTCAGCATCACGCTCTGTTCCTCTTTCTGGCCAATTGCCAGTTTTTATACATATAATGCATCTGAACACTTCACCTATTCCCTGAAGAGTTAACAGGCTACCAGATAAAGGTATTAAAGATTTCGCCATATAAATTTGAATTTGAGCTGGACTATTCCAGCTTGTTTCTTTTATTTTCCAAGCTAGGGCAGCATACTCATAACCATAAAAAGCTAATGCAATTACGCCTGGGAAAAAGAAAATAAAATATAAAACTATATCTATCCAAGCTTGTACTCTTTGAGAAAATAATCTGTAAATAACGTCTCCTCTTACATGTGCCTCGGTACACAAAGTATATGCACCAGCCATCATAAAAATTGCACCATACATTTGGAGACTAAAATCAAAATTCCATAAAGTTGGTGCATTTAAAGCATATGCCATAAAAACTTCATAGCACGTTCCACCCATTAAAATTACAATACACCAGGAAAATGCTTTACCCATTGAGACGCTTAATCGGTCGGCAAATTTTATATAAGATCTCATCATAGATATAGACTCTTATTGAATTGTTTTGAATTAATCAAATAAAAAGGGGGCCGAGGCCCCCTCATTAAAATTTATGAAAAGTTAATTATAACTTAACTTTTGCTATTGGACCAAACTCATTTTCATACGCAAGTTTGTAATTCGGCTGATTCATCAGCAAGTATTTCATTACTCTCTTCGCATACGCTTTCTGAGAATCTACGATTTTCTTAAAGAAAGGATCTTTCTTATTGAAATCACCGATTACCTTATCCCAACCTTTTAATTGTTGAGCTAAGATTTCATCAGAAGTTTGGTAAACATTTACTTTATGCTCATTCATTAACTTAGCTAAGTCAGCTGAGTATCTTACTAAAGCTTTAAAGTAGTTATCACTATTTGCAGCATAAGCAGCATTTTTCAATATTGCTTGGTGTGCAGGTGATAAACTATTATATGTTTTTTTGTTAACTGGTATTTCAAACATCTCTTGAGATTGGTGGAAGCTTCCTAAGTGATAGTGCTTAGAAACATCTTGCATACCAAACTGAGAGTCTGAAGTAGGGTTGTTAAACTCAGCAGCTTCAATCAAACCAGTTTTCATCGCTGGCTGAATTTCACCACCTGGTAATTGTCTAACTACCATTCCCATTGCAGTTAAAACGTTAGTCGCTAAACCAACAGTTCTGTACTTCATACCTTTAACATCAGACACTTTAGTTACGTTCTTTTTGAACCAACCAAAAGGCTGAGCTGGCATAGGCATATGGAAAAAACCAACATAATCGAAACCAACTTTTGCAAGTGTTTCGTCATATAATTTTCTTCCTCCACCATACTCCATCCATCCCATAACTTCTTGAGATGACATTCCGTATGAAGGACCAGTTCCAAATAATGATGCAGCAGGGTTTTTACCATACCAATATGCAGTCACCCAGTGACCCATATCTACTACACCGGAACTAACCGCTTGTCCGATTTCTGAAGTCTTTACAACTGCTCCAACCGGTTGAAGATCAATCTGAAGAGATCCTCCAGACATTTCTTTAACCATGTTACAATAGTCTCCAGCCATTTCGAAAAAGATGTTAGCTCCACTTGGCCATGCAGCTTGCATCTTTAAAGTTGTTGCTGCATTTGCCTTTACATATGGCATTGCAACAGCGGCTGCAGCTATAGCACCAGTCTTAGCAGCAGTTTTAAAGAACTTACGTCTTGAAGATGTTTTCACCTTCAATGATTTATTTTCTTTAGTCATTATTACTCCTATTAAAGTTAATTAACTTGATTAATTAAAACATAGAATCAGATTAGAGTCTTTCTAAAAAAAGGCGTAGATGTCGCAATAGTTGAATTAGATTCAATCCAGAGTAGAATTAATTTACTTTATTTTTACAATTTCCAGTTTTAAAAAACTCATCAATATTATCGATTGCTAAGTTTGCCATTGCAATTCTTGTATCCTTTGTTGCGCTTCCTAGATGTGGAAGAATAAATGCTGACTTAATTTTATTATAACCAGGATTTAAGTTTGGCTCATTTTTATAAACATCTAATCCAGCTGCATATATTTTTCTTCGATTCAATGCATCAATTAAGGCTTCATCATCGACAATATCTCCTCTAGCGACATTAGTAATTACTGCTCCTTTAGGGAAATATTCAACTGTTTCTTTGTTAATCATGTTTTCTGTTTCTTTAGTAGCAGGACAACAAATTGACAGGACATCAGAAACTGAAAAAAGACTTTTAATATTATCATGATAAATCGCTCCCTGCTCTTTTTCATCACTTAACTTTGATCTATTGTGATAATGAATTATCATGCCTAACGACTTTGCAATCTTTGCAATTTTTTGTCCTATTCTTCCCATGCCTAGAATACCAAGTCTGGAGCCTGTCAATTGCTTACCTATTAAATAGTCTGCTGACCACTTCCATCCACCTTCTTGAGCAGATACTATTCCTTCAGAAGCTCTTCTGCATGCGCCTAAAATTAAAAGTATCCCAATTTCAGCTGTCGCATCAGATAAAACCTCAGGAGTATTGGTAACTGCAATGCCTCTTTTTTTTGCAGCATCTAAATCAATATTTCCAAATCCAACTGCAAAATTTGAAATAATTTTTATCGTGTCTGGCAATTTGTTGATTGTTTCTTTATCCATTTTATCTGTGAGAGAAGATAAAATTCCATCACATCCTTTACTCATTTCTATTACTTTTGACTGAGAATATAGCTCATCATTATTATTGAATATTGGATCAAAAGTTTTAGTGGCTTTATCCTCACTCTCCTTAATTAATTTTCTAGTGATTAGAATTTTTTTCATTAAAATATAGAATTAACTAATTTAGATCGAATATCTTGCCAGGATTCATTATATTATTTTGATCAATGCTCCTCTTAATCAATTTCATTAATGGAATGTTGTCAGCATGTTCTTTTAAAAGATATTCTTTTTTATGTAACCCAACTCCATGTTCTCCGGTGATTGTACCTTTCAATTCAAGTGCTTTATTTATTAATAAGTCGTTAAATTCTCTTATTTTTTTGTATGTCTCTTTGTTTTCAGGGTCAAAAGGCAAAAGCACATGAAAGTTTCCATCTCCTAAATGACCTACCATCGGAGCTCTTAATCCAAATTTTTTTGCCTGCTCTTCTGCGTAATTTACACATTCAGTTATATTTGAAATTGGTAAACACACGTCAGTCGAATAAACTCTTCCATTATTTATCAATGCTTTTACTGAATAATAAACATCCCATCGGGCTTTCCAAAGCTTATTTCTCTCTTCTAAATCCTTTGCCCATTTAAAAGAACTTCCATTATTATCTTTCGATATTTCCTCAACAATTTTAATATTTTCATTATTAGATGCCTCGGATCCATGAAACTCAAAAAATAAAGTTGGCACTGCTTCGATATCTTTCAATTTAGAGTAATTAATACTAATACCCATTTGATCTTTGTTTAGCATTTCAATTCTAGCGATCGGAACTCCATATTGAATAACTTGTTGGGCAGTTTGAACTGCATTTTCTAAAGTTGGGAAATGACAAACTGCAGACATAATGCTTTCTGGTATTGGTGATAATCTCAATTGAACTTCTGTAATTATGCCTAATGTTCCCTCTGAACCTATAAATAAATTGGTTAAATTATAACCTGCTGATGTTTTTTTAGTTCTGCTACCAGTATTTACAATATCTCCATTAGGCAAAACAACTGTGAGTCCACTGATTACAGTTTTCATTGTTCCATATTTTACAGCCATTGTCCCTGAAGCTGATGTTGAAGCCATACCTCCAATTGCTGCATTAGCACCTGGATCAATCGGGAAAAAAACTCCATCTTCTCTCAAATAATCATTTAATTGTTCTTTAGTTACACATGCCTGAACTCGACAATCAAAGTCCTCGACATTCACACTTAAAATTTTATTCATTTTTTCAAGACATATGGTTATGCCTTTTTCATTACCAACAACATTACCTTCTAAAGATGTTCCTGTTCCAAAAGGTACAACGGGAATTTTGTGCTCATTACACAAACGGAGCACTTTAGAGACTTCTTCATTTGTTTCAGGAAAAACTACAGCTTTAGACAAAACGGGATCATAAGTATCCTCACCTCTAGCATAATTTGCTCTCGTTGACTCAGAGGTGGAAAATCTTCCATTAAAAATTTTTTTAAACTCTGCTTGGACTTGCTCGTTCATTTAAAGAATATTAGTAAAAAATTTATCAAAAATACAGCTTATTTAGTAAGCATTTTCTTTATGTTTTCTAAAGCCTGTTGGATGTTATCTCTTGAAGCTGCAAAACTAAATCTCACGTAATCATTACAAGTTTTACCAAAAGCAGTTCCTGGTACTATTGCTACTCCAGCTTCATGCATCGCTTTTTTACAGAATTCAGATCCATTCATTCCAGCACCAATAACTTTTGGGAATGCATAAAAGGCTCCTCCAGGTAAACTACACTCTACTCCCGGCAGCTCATTTAACCCTTGATGAATTAAATTTCTTCTCAAAGTAAACTTATCTAACATATCGTTGATGGAGTCGTCGGGGCCATCTAATGCAGCAATACCAGCATATTGTGCGGCAGCATTTACACATGATACGCTATTAATCAATAATTTGTTAACGTGCTCAATAAGTTCTTTAGGCCAATAACTCCAACCTAATCTCCATCCAGTCATCGAATAAGCTTTGCTCCAACCCTCCAATACAATTAACCTATCTTTTAAATTTGGATAATGGAAAAAAGAAGGCATTTCTTTGTAGTCAAAAATTTGTCTACTATAAATTTCATCGCTTAAAATAGTAACATGAGGATGTTTTTCTAACTCCTTTGCAAAATAGTCAATTACAGGTTTCTCAACAAAACTTCCTGTTGGATTGTTTGGATTTATTAAAATCAGTAATCTAGTTTTTTTAGTTATAAGAGATAAAATTTTATCCGGATCAAATTTAAGATCTTTATCTTCAGTTAAATCATAAGGCACAGACGTTGAACCTGTATAATTAATCATAGACTCATATATTGGAAACGCAGGTGTAGGATGGATTATTTCTACTCCCGGTTCTCCGTAACATTGTATCGCGTAACTCATTGTAGGTTTTCCGCCTGGCATGATTAAAATTCTTTCAGGATCAATCTCGGCTTTATAACGTTTCTTAATCCATCTTGTTACAGCTTGTCGACACTCAGGTATTCCATTTGACATCACGTATCCATGGTGACCATCATCCAAAGCTTTTTTTGCCGCTTCAACAACATGCTTAGGTGTTTTAAAATCTGGTTGTCCTAGACCTAAATGGATCATCGGTTTGCCTTGAGCTTCTAATTTCTTCGCTTCTGCTAATACCGAAAAAGCAGACTCTGTTCCTAATCTATCTAAATTCTTTGCTAGTTCCATAATTTTTATATTTCATTAGAAGTTCTATAAATTAATTTTGAACTATTCAACTCTTTTAGGTTCTTACATCCCATTAAAACCATATTTCTATTGATTTCCTCGTGCATATTTTTAAGTAAATGCTCAACACCTTGTTGTCCCCCTGCGGCTAAAGAGAACAAAAACATTTTACCAAAACTACAGGCTTTTGCACCTGCAGCGATTGCTTTTAATACATGAGTTCCTCTTCTAACTCCCCCGTCTAATATGATTTCCAATTTATCTCCAACTGCATCTGAGATTGCTTTAACTTGATCGAATGGCGATCTTGATCCATCAAGTTGTCTTCCACCATGATTTGAAATCATGATTGCCGTACAACCAATATCTATTGCTCTTTTCGCATCTTCAATGGACATAACACCTTTAAGTGCAAAGGGTCCATTCCATTTCTTCACACAATATTCTGCGTCCTTCCAGTTCATTGCAGGATCGTATTGTTCATTAATGTACTCTATAACTGATTTTGCAATATTGGTGCCCTTATCTGTTTTTGTAGCCACATTTGCTAATTTAAATTTCCCATGTGTAAGATAATTAAATACCCAACTAGGATGAAGAGCAAAACTCATTAAACTTTGTAAAGTTAACTTTGGTGGGGTTGTAAAACCTGTTCTATGATCTCTTTCTCTGTTACCTGCTACTAAAGTATCTACAGTCAAACACATTCCATCAAATCCTGATCTTCTACAACGATCAATTAAATCATCAGTGATTGATTGATCTTTGTGAACATAAAGTTGAAATAACTTTGGTCCACCTGAAATATTTGAAATTTCTTCTATAGTGTTATTTGCCATCGTAGACATACTGTAAAATGTTCCAAACTTATCAGCTGCTCTAGCAGATGCTTTGTCACCGTCATGATGATAAAGTCTTTGCATGGCACATGGTGATAAAAAGAGTGGCATATCAATTTTTTTTCCAAAAATAGTTGTTGAGAGGTCTGGTTTTCCGACACTTGCCAAAATATTAGGAACTAAATCACATTCATCAAAAGATTTTGTATTTCGTTTGAGTGTTATTTCATCATCTGCACCACCATCAATATAATGAAATATTGGTGAAGGTAATTTTTTTTTAGCAAGTTTTCTAAAATCGTCAAAATTATAACAATTTTGTAAACTCACTATTTTCTAAATCTAAGATTATTTCTATTAAGATCTGAAATTTTTGTACATCCCATGAGCTTCATATCTCTAACTAACTCAGATTTATACAACTCAAGGGCTCTTTCGACGCCTGGTTGGCCTGCTGCTGCAAGCGCATAAAGATAAAGTCTTCCACCAGAACATGCTTTTGCACCAAGAGATAATGCTTTTAGCATGTGCGTACCTCTATGAATTCCTCCCTCGCATATAACATCAAGTTTATCTCCGACCGCATCAACAATCTCTGCAAGCTGATCAAATGGTGATCTCGATCCATCAAGTTGTCTACCACCATGATTTGAAACCATTATACCAGTACATCCTATATCAACTGCTTTTTTAGCATCTTCTACACTCATTATACCTTTAAGTGCAAAATGACCTCCCCATTGAGAACAAAGCTTTTCAGCATCTTTCCAATTCATTGACTGATCTAACATTGTTGAAAAATAATTTCCTATGGAAGAGTTTGTACTTGTACCCTCTTTTACAAAATCTTGAAGGTGAGGTAATTCAAATTTTCCTTTTGTTAAATAATTTATTCCCCACATTGGTTTGGTCGCAAAACTAAATAAGCTTGATAGAGTCAATTTCGGTGGAGAAGTAAAACCAGTTCTTAAATCTCTTTCACGATTTCCTCCTGTAATGGTATCGACTGTTAGAGCCATTACATCAAATTTAGCAGCCTTAGCTCGCTCCAAACAAGAGTCATTTAAACCTCTGTCTTTGTGAAAATAAAACTGAAACATTTTGGGTGTATCAATCAAAGAGGATATTTCCTCTACGCTAACAGTTGCTAATGCAGAAACACCAAACATTGTATTAAATTTTTTAGCTGCTTTTCCAACTGCTCTTTCACCATCATAATGAAAAAGTCTTTGTAATGCTGTTGGTGAAAGATAAAATGGTAAATCCAATTTTTTACCAAAAATTGTTGTGGACAAATCTACATTCTCAACACCTCTTAAAACATTTGGAACTAAATCTACATCGTCAAAGGCACTAGTATTCCTAGCATATGTAATCTCATCATCAGCTGCACCATCAATATAATGAAAGATAGGAGATGGAAGCTTTAGCTTAGCAAGTTTTCTAAAATCACCAAAGTTGTGACAATCTTTTAATCTCATTATCATAAGGTGTTTTTTTAAAAGGTTTTTAGAAAATTAAACATATAACTATTTGCCCCAGGATTTTTATCCCCTAAACTTGCATTGGATAAATGATTATATGAAAAACCTAATTGGCTATTTTGGAATAAATCTAAAGAAATCTGAACTTCACTTTTAAATTCTAACAAATGTCCAAGATCTTTGCCGTCTCCCTGATTATAAAGACCCGGGGTAAAACTCGGTATAATATTTAATGCCCCTAATGAATATTGAGCCTGCACACCAGTATACAGATAAGCAGCACTATCAGCAGTAAACATAAATCCTGTTATGGGAGATAGGTTTCCAAGAAAAGTATCTCTATTTAAATCTGTATTTTGATGTTGAAATCCAATTAAAGTAGATCTCTTTCCATTATCACTAAAGTCGAACATCCCTGAATAAATATTAAACTTTGTATTATCATTACTTACTTTAGTATCTTCTGCAATAATTGAAGAAGAAATTAAAAAAGACAATATTACCAAGTAACAAATTTTTAGATAATTCATAATTTATTTTTATTTAATATAACTTTCTTAAGTATTATTGCACCACCAAATACAAACATCAATATAGGTAATAACCAAAGAAAATAGGTATTTTTACTGAATCCTGGATCATACAGAATCCAATCTCCATATTTATTTTTAAGATAATCATAAATTTGTTTTTCGTCTAATCCTTCATTTAATTTTTTTTCTACTAAAATTTTTAAACTATTAGCAAATTCAGAATCTGAATCATACACTGATTGTCCTTGACAAATTAAACATCTTAAATTTTTTGTTATTTCAATTTCTAAGTTTTTAGCTTTTAAATCAGAAGAAAAACAATAAACCAAAAAAATCACAGAAACTAAAAATTTTAAAATATTCATTGTGTCAATTCTTTTATCTCAAAAAGTAATTTTTCATTCAATGGACCAATTATTTTTTTTATTATTTCATTGTTTTGAATTAAAAAGGTTTCAGGTACCCCATATGCACCCCATTCAATTGCTATTGTACCATCATTATCTAAAAAAATTAAGTCGTATGGATTATCTAAATTTATCAAAAAATTTTTTGCATTCTCAAAATTATCTTTATAGTTTTGACCAATAATTTTGATATTCTCTTTTTTACTTAAATCCATTAAATACTTATGTTCCTCTTTGCAAGGAATACACCACGAAGCCCAAATGTTTAATAAATAATAATCACTTCCTATAAATATCTGATCTGAATTTATTTTGTCTTTTGAAAAAAACTCTTTTGCGTCAAAATTTGGAATTTTAATTTCCGATTTTATTGTAGGTGTATAAACATTTGTATTTTGTAAACCTTTGTAAAAAACAAAGAAAATTATTGAGAATGTAAAAATTAAAAATATTGGAAAAATTTTAGTTTTCATATTTTTTTCTAATTAAAGATAAACAGCCACTAAGGCACAATAGAATTGTGGAAATCCAAATCCAAATCATGAATGGCTTTACTTGATAACGAATATTAAAATAATCTTGATTTTGGACGTAATTCATTGTCATAAATTTATCAGTGAATATATTAGTTTTGATGTCTGCTTCACTTGTAACAATATTTGGTTGATTATATATTCTTAGTTCAGGTTGCATAACCTCAATTAATCCACTTTGATCCTCTACAATAAACTTACCTTTAATTGCTTTAAAATTTTGTTTATTTTCTTGCTCAATGCTCTCAAAATTAATCTTCAAATTTTGAGCTTGGTAAGTTTCATTAATTTTTAAATTTGTAATAACTTCAGATGAAAAAATATTATTAAATAAAATACTAAGTATCAAAATGCTAAAACTAAAATGAGCAGTAATTTGCGACAGGTTTCTATATTTTCTGTGAAAAAAATCTCTAAGAGTTATAAAAAATAAATAAAAAGCTGCTGTAATTAGAATAGTATTGTAAAGAAAATTAATATCTAAATTTCTAATTATCAATACTGATAAAATTAAAGAAATTACAAAAAATGAAATTAAATAAATTTTGTCTTCAATATCTGATTTAATCCACTTTAATTTAGGTCCTATTGCCATCGCTAACATAAATGGGATTAAAAATGGTAGGATCAATTTGTTAAAAAATGGTGGACCTACAGATATTTTTTGAGATGAAATAACCTCTAAAAATATTGGATAAATTGTTCCAATTAAAACAACAGATAAAAAATACATCATAAACCAATTATTAACTAGAATTGATGTTTCCTTACTTAATAAGTAGAAAGTTTTGGAATTGTTGTTTTCACTTTTATGAAAAATTAAAAATATAAAAAAAGATAAGAAAATCAAAATAAATAAAAATATTAGAATATACAAACCTCTCTCTGGATCATTAGCAAATGTATGGACAGAGTTTAAAATACCTGATCGAACCAAAAAAGTACCACACATACTTAGGGTAAAAGTTGCAATTGATAACACAACAACCCACGAGGTAAGAATTAGCTTTTTTTCTAAAACTAGTACACAATGTAATAGTGTTGTTAATGCAAACCATGGCATTAAAGATACATTTTCAACTGGATCCCAAAACCAGAAACCTCCCCATCCTAACTCGTAGTAAGCCCAAATGGATCCAAGTAAAATTCCTAAAGTTAAAAAAATCCAAGAAACTAAAACCCATTTTTTGATATGTGATGCCCATATTTTTGTAATATTATTGGAGCAAACTGCTGCTAGTGCTGAGGAAAAAATTATGGAAGTTCCAACATAGCCTAAATATAAAATCGGCGGGTGAATTGCTAATGCAGGATCTTGCAATATAGGATTTAAACCTAATCCCTCTTTTGGAACTGGAAAAACATGATTAAAAGGGTTGGAGGTTTGTATTAGAAAAATAAAAAAACCAACTATTATTATCTGCTGGAATAATAAAGTTAAAATTTTATATTGTTTTGGTTGATTTTTTGACCTCATTAAAAAGACAAATATAAATAATGTTAAAACTAACAACCATAATAATAGACTACCCTCATGATTGCCCCAGGTCCCAGAGATTTTATAAAACAGCGGCTTAGTTGTGTGGGAATGATTAAAAACTGTCTCATTACTAAAATCTGAGTTAACAAAAGATAAAATTAAGCCTGAGAAGCTTATTATTACAAATAAAAGTTGTAAGAATACTAAGGATATTACTTTAGTATCTAACTTCTGAGTATCATTAAAATTTTTAATTGAAAAAAATATAACTAAAATTGAAACACCGACACCAAAGATTAAAGAATAATATCCAATTAAACTCGACAATTTATTTCTCCTCTAAAGCAGCCTTTACTTCAGGAGGCATATAATTTTCATCATGTTTAGCTAAGATTTTCGTTGCTGAGAAAAAATTCTCATCTTTTAAAAATCCCTCTGCAACAACACCTTTACCTTCTTCAAAAAGATTGGGTATTAATCCTGAGTAAACAACATTAATTTCACTTTTAAAGTCTGTAATAACAAAACTTAATTCTTTATTTACAATGGAAATTGAGTCAGTTTTTACCATTCCTCCAATTCTAATCTTTTTCTGCTGCATTTCAGATAAAGTTTTTATTTCAGATGGAGATTTAAAATATACAACATTTTCCTCTAATGATTTTAGAATAAGGAATATCGTTAAACTTAATGTAACAGCGATTAAGAATATAAAAAAAAATCTTAGTTTAACTTTACGACCATACATGGTTTAAAAGTTAAATAGTTGAAGTGTTGGATAGAATCTCTCTATTAATTCTTTGTAGTCTAGCAGAGGCAGCTCTTTCAGAGTTTAGGTTTCCAAATTTAACAATAAACTTATTTTTTTCTCTTTCATATTGATTTTTAATTACCAGATACAATGAAATAAAACTTAAAAAAGTAAAAGCAAATGAACTCCAAACATAAATTCCGTATCCGTCCATGTAAAAAATTTCACTTATCATAATCTGTCTAAACCCTTATTTTTAATTTTTATCAGTTCTGTATTATATTTCATTAAAAAAATTAGCAATGAGAATAGGGCAAATGCCGCAGTCATAATTAGTAAAGGAACGAGCATCGAAGAATGAATAGTAGATTTTGATAATATATTAATTGATGCTGGCTGATGAAGTGTGTTCCACCAGTCTACAGAATATTTAATTATAGGAACATTTATTATTCCTAAAATTGTAATAATTGAGGTTACCTTAAAAACTTGTTCTTTATCTTCATAAATTCTCCAAGCAATTAAATACATCAAATAAAATATTGCCAATATTAACATAGATGTAATTCTGGCATCCCACGCCCACCATGTTCCCCACGTGGGCTTTCCCCAAATAGAACCTGTTACAAGAGCAATTACATTAAAAACAAATCCTGATGGAGCCAAACTCTTTGAAATTAAAAAGAAATTTTTAATTTTAAATATATAGCCAACGATAGAAAGAATAGTAATAGTGGAAAAGATACCTAGTGAGATCCATGCCGCGGGAACATGAACATACATTATTCTTACAGAGTGACTTTGTTTGTAATCTTCTGGTGAGAGAATTAGAGCCTCAGTTAAACCTATAGAGACTACCAAAATAAATAATAATAAAACGTATTTTGGTGCTTTAGAAGTTATAGAAAAAATTCTATTAGGTTCTAGTAATTGAAACATAAAATTTTATTTTTAATATAAATATTAGGGTTATTTAGTACGAAATAATTATCTGATCAAGAATGTAGAGGGAGATAATAACGAAGGGTAAAATTTAACACTCTTGATCAGAATTAATTAAACTTAACAATGCCCTGTGACAAAGATTTGAGCTAAATGTGTTTAAAAAGTGAATTTACTTAATTTGACGGCTTAAAATAGCTTGAACCTTTTTTACCAGAGAAAATTTCCTCTATTAATGGATGTTTGATTGGCTCATCAGAGTCATCGGTCAATAAATTTTGCTCTGACACGTAGGCTTCATAAGTTATTTCATCATTTTCAGCTAACAGATGATAAAATGGTTGATCTTTTCTTGGTCTAACATTCTTGGGAATAGATTGATACCATTCCTCAGAATTATTAAACTCAAAATCTACATCATAAATCACACCTCTAAACTCAAAGTGTTTGTGTTTTACAATATCGCCTATTGAAAATTTAGCTTTTTGAATTGCCATTAAGATTAGTATGGGTATTTAAAAATAAAAATCAATAAGAAAAATTTATAGTTTTTGTGAAAATATTATTTATGTTAATATTCTTCCAGTGAATAAATCTTTTTTAAAGTTTCTTACTGATTTTGGACCTTTAGTAATTTTTTTTTACTACTATTACGATAGTGGAAAAGATTTAAGAGTAGCCATTCCACCATTTATAATTGCGACAATTATAGCATTAGCGATTGTTTGGTTTTTAGAAAAAAAAATACCCAAAGTTCCTTTGTTGAGTGGAATATTAATTACTTTTTTTGGTGGCCTTACAATTTATTTTGATAACCCAGTTTTTATTTACATCAAGCCAACAATCATTAATATTTTATTTGGTCTGGCTTTAATATTTGGAAGATATTTTACAAATGAACCTGTGTTAAAAAAATTAATGGGAAAATCAATACCGCTTACAAACGAAGGTTGGGAATTGTTAAGTAAAAGATGGGTATACTTTTTCTTTGGACTTGCTATTTTAAATGAATTAGTTTGGAGAACACAATCTGAAGAATTTTGGGTCAACTTTAAAGTTTGGGGTTTACTTCCAATAACTTTCATTTTTACAGCCTTTCAAATCGGTTTAATAAATAAATATAAAACTCATGAAGAATAATTTAAGACTGGTTGTTAATAATCTTGATAAAAAAAAATTTAATGAAAATCATTTTTTTGAAAAAAATGAGCTTAAAATAATATTAGATTTATATGCAAAAATGGTTTCGGAGGGTTCTTGGAAAGATTACGGTCTTAATATTTCGAGCAAACAGGTAGGATTTAGTGTTTTTAAAAATGCAGCTGAAAATGCTATTTATAAAATTTGCAAAAACTTTAAGCCAAAAAATAAAAATTTAAAATATTTAATTACGGATACCAATGGTAAAATACTAAAGAATTCCTCAGAACTTAATTTGTTGTTAAAAAATACTAAATGGAAAAAACTTTAAAATAAAATTATCTTCTTTGACCGAAAAGTCTTAAGAGCATAATAAACAGGTTAATGAAATCTAAATAAAGAGTCAGGGCACCCATTACCGCTTTTTTACCCATTAACTCGCCAGTATCACTAGCAGAGTACATGTTTTTTATTTTTTGAGTATCATAAGCAGTAAGGCCGACAAAAATTAAAACTCCTAAAATTGAAATCACGAAATACATCATTGAAGATTTTAGAAAAATATTAACTAATGATGCAATAATAATTCCTATTAGCCCCATCATCAAAAATGATCCAAACTTAGTTAAATCTCTCTTTGTTGTATAACCATAAATGCTCATAGCACCAAAAGTAGCTGAACAAATAAAAAATACTCTTGTTACACTTAAACCTGTGTAAACTAATAAAATTGAAGATAGTGATAAACCCATTAAAGCAGCAAAAATCCAAAAAGTTGTCTGAGCTTTTGATGCACTCATTTTGTTGATCCCAAAACTCATATAAAATACGACACCCAAAGGAGCTAACATAACTATCCACTTAAGTCCTGATAAATAAACGGCATTTCCAACTTCAGTTAAAGCCACAATAGAACCACTTGCATCAGTAACAACTGACATCTTAAATGTTATCAACGCTATAATTCCTGTAAGTAATATTCCAGTCGCCATGTAGTTATAAACTTTTAACATGTAGGCTCTTAAGCCCTCATCAGTAACCGCAGTGGTTTCACGTGCTGCTGCTCTTGCTCTTGCTAAAATACCTTTTTTGTCTGTTGCCATAATTTCTATAGATATATAGTCTTTTACTAAATATTCAAGATACCTTAAAAGATTAATAAAAAAATTATACTTTAAAAATCACTATGAATTATAAAAAATTAGGCAATACAGATCTTGATGTGAGTACAATTTGTCTCGGTACTATGACCTGGGGCGAACAAAATACTCAAGAAGAGGGATTTCAGCAAATGGATTATGCTTTAGATCATGGTGTAAACTTTTGGGACACTGCAGAAATCTATTCCATACCGATGAGAGAAGAAACATATGGGGAAACAGAGAGAATAATCGGTAACTGGTTTCAAAAAACTAAAAAAAGAGACAAGGTTGTTATAGCAACAAAAGTTTGTGGTAATACTTCAAACAAATATATCAGGGGTGGTGGTTATAATTTTGGGAAAAAAAAAATTTCTGAAGCTTTAGAGGAAAGTCTCAAAAGATTGAAAACAGACTATATCGATCTCTATCAACTTCATTGGCCAGAGAGAAATACAAATTTTTTTGGGAAACATGGTTATGAACATGACGAAAACGATAATGATTGGACACCGTTTGAAGAAATTCTTGAAAGTTTAAAAAAATTTATTGAACAAGGTAAAATTAGATACATTGGTCTATCTAATGAAACTGCATGGGGTTTGTCAAAATTTCTTGAGATATCAAAATTAAAAGATTTACCAAAAATGATGTCGGTGCAAAATCCATACAATTTACTTAATAGAACTTATGAAGTTGGACTTGCGGAAATTTCTGTTAGGGAGAAAAGTGGATTGTTAGCCTACTCGCCTTTAGCATTCGGATACTTAACAGGAAAATATAGAAATAATAATTTACCAGAAAAATCTAGAATGAAACTATTTAAAGATTTCACAAGATATAAAAATGAAAATGGTCAAAAAGCTATCGAAGAGTATTATAAGTTATCGCAAAAATTCAATATTGATTTTACTCAAATGTCATTGAAGTTTTGTGAAATTCAGCCATTTATGACAAGTGTGATAATAGGTGCAACGACAATCGAACAGTTGAAAACAAACATAGAAAGTGTAAATGTAAGTTTAACAAGCGAAATTTTAAATGAGATTAATAAAATTCAAAAAATGTTCCCAAACCCATGTCCATGATTAAAAAGATTTTATTCATATTTATACTTTTTACTTTTTTATTCACATCGAAATCTTTTGGGGAAGATCTAAAAAAAATTGGTAAATATAAAGACTGGGAAACAATGGTTTTAGCGGAAGCATCCGGTAAAGTATGTTTTGCTCAGTCTTCTCCAATTCTGCAATCTCCTAAAACAAATAAAAGAGATGCTAGATTATTTGTAACATTTAGACCTGGTGAAAAAATTGCGAATGAGATCAGTACTACTGCTGGTTATGAATTTAATAAAAACAATACTGTATTAGCAACCTCTGGAAATAACAAATTTAAATTTGATATTAAGCAACAAGGTTTTGCATGGATGACTAGTAATAAAAAAGAAAAGATTATGGTCAAGATTATGAAAAAAGGTTCAAGAATAATGGTAACTGGATACAATGAAAAAGGCTCTCAAACAATCGACCATTATTCATTATTGGGATTCACTAAAGCATATAACACTGCAAAAAAAGCTTGTAGTTAGTTAATGAAATCAAAAAAAAGAATTGTATTAGCTTACTCAGGCGGTTTGGACACATCCATTATTCTTAAATGGCTTCAAGAAAATTATGATGCAGAAGTAATTTGTTACACCGCAGATATCGGACAAGAAATAAATAGAAAAAAGATTATTTACAATGCAAGAAAATTTGGTGTTACAAAAATAATTATAAATGATTTAAAAGATATTTTTGTAAAGGACTATGTATTTCCAATGATCCGTGGTCATGCAATTTATGAGGGTGTTTATCTATTAGGAACCTCAATCGCCAGACCTCTGATAGCAAAGGATCAAATAAAGGTTGCAAAAAAATTCAAAGCATATGCAGTATCTCATGGGGCTACTGGAAAAGGAAACGACCAAATAAGATTTGAGCTTGGTTATCATTATTTTGGTCCCAAAATAAAAATTATTGCACCATGGAGAATATGGAATTTAAAATCTCGATCAGATTTAATTAGTTACGCGAAGAAACGCAATATTCCTATCCCAAAAGACAAAAAAGGTGCATCTCCATTTTCAGTAGATGATAATTTATTTCATACATCAACTGAAGGTAAGTTGCTAGAAAATCCAAAAAATTCTGCACCAGAATTTATTTTTCAAAGAACTGTTTCTCCAGAAAAAGCTCCTAACAAAGCTACTCATGTAACAATTAATTTTAAAAATGGTGACCCCATTGGTCTTAATGGAAAAAAATTTGGACCAGCAAAATTGTTATTTAAACTTAATCAATTGGCAGGAAAAAATGGAATAGGAAGAGTTGATCTTGTTGAAAATAGATTTTTAGGCATCAAGTCTAGAGGAGTTTATGAAACTCCAGGTGGTACATTGTTAATCCATGCACATAGAGCGATTGAGTCAGTTACGCTTGATAAAGAAACAATGCACAAAAAAGATGCAATAATGTCAAGGTACGCAGAATTGATCTATAATGGATATTGGTTTTCAAAAGAAAGGTTTAAACTTCAAAAAATTGTTGATTTGAAAAAAAACAAAATAAATGGATCTGTTAAACTTAAACTTTATAAAGGAAATGTTACAATTCAATCAAGAATGACAAAAAGCAATGCTTACTCAATGAAAAAAGTTTCGTTTGAGGAAAATAAATCATTTATTAAATCTAATGTTGAGAAATTTATAAATTTTCACAAAAAAAAGTTAAGAAACTAGCTAATTATTCGGTGACAAATTGGGGATTGTTTATTTTTGAAAAAAACTTAATTTAAATTTATGGAATCGTTTAAAAATTGGATGAAAGATACAGCAAACATTTTGTTTGATGATAGCAAAAATGATCTTAGATCATTACCTAAAACAGTAAGATTGCAAATTTTATTGGTGTTAAGTTTTATCTGGACTACTGTTTTTAGTTTGTACGTATTCTCATATACAACTTTTGTATTTGGGTGGACTGGACTTTTTTTAGCCCACATTGGATTAATATTTGCGGTATATTTGACATTTAAACATTTTCATAGAGCTGAGGAAAATTCTGCAAGCGTTTTTAAAACAAAAAATTTTGACCCCTTTAAGATAATGGTGCTCGTTTTTGTAATTGTTTTTATATTCGTGTTTTCAAAAGGTATCGAAGTGTTGACAAGTCCAAATCCATATTCTTATTCAATTCCGTATGATGGTTCCTCAAAATCAGTATTTGAAAAATGGTTACCATTTAGTAAAGATAAATAATGGAAAAGATAGCTAAAAACCTACAACTTCTTCTAATGTGTATCATTCTGGTAAGCACTGTAATTGCAGTTGGGATAGAGATTTATAAAATGTTTGAAAATCGATCGGTTACCTTAGCTGATTTGCTGCTAATGTTTCTTTACTTAGAGGTGCTAGCGATGGTAAGAGTTTTTTGGAACCAGCAATCTATAAGTATTACATTACCACTACTTATAGCTATTACAGCATTAGCACGATTTATTATTTTACAAGGAAAAGAAATGGATCCAAGTGCATTAGTATATGAAGCGGTAGCAATAGTTTTAATTGCAGGTGCTATTGTAATCTTGAGATTAAGACATAGCGATAAATTAGGTCTAAAGAAAAAAAAATCGAAATAATTAAAAATGAATTTTGAAGCTTCAAGGGCTAAGGCCTTAGATAAACTAAATAATTTTGTGGAAAACAATCTCTCAGAATATTCAAAACTTAGAAACTTTGATTATGGACCTGATAACAGGTCTAATATTTCTTGTTTATCTCCATATATTACTCACGGTATTATTAATGAAAAAGAAGTTATCAAAAAATCTCTTGATAAATTTTCATTTGCAAAAAATGAAAAATTTATTCAAGAAGTATTGTGGCGTACATATTGGAAAGGTTGGTTAGAATTAAGACCTAGTGTTTGGACAGATTTTTTAATTGAATTAAAAAAGATTAAAGGGGATTTTCAAAACAATCAAAATTATAAAAATGCGATTGATGGAAAAACAAATGTTGAGTGCTTTAACTATTGGGTCAACGAACTCAAAGAAAATAATTATTTGCATAATCATACTAGAATGTGGTTTGCCAGTATTTGGATTTTTACACTAAATTTGCCATGGCAATTGGGTGCGGAATTTTTTATGCAACATCTTTATGATGGAGACGCTGCATCAAACACTCTTGGGTGGAGATGGGTTGCAGGTGTTCAAACACAGGGAAAACATTATTTAGCAAATGAGTGGAATATCAAAAAATTTACAAATAATAGATTTAGCAATATTAAATTAAATGAAAACGCTCCACCCAAGGTTTCTGAAAAAAAATACTCAATTTTAAAACAGGATTTTACTAATCCTGGAAATATTGATCAAAATAATTTGATAATATTCGAGAATAATCTCTGTTTTGAAACAAGTGATTTTCAAAATAATAAATTTAAAAAATTTTATATAATTTCGAATAAAAATAAAAATAGATGCATCAAACTAAGTGAAAAAGTTCTTAAATTTAAGTCATCACTTATTCAAGACCAGGAACAAAGATTTAAAAATCAATCTATTGATTGTGAAGTTATAGATATTAGCGAAATTAAAAAGATAGAAAAAGCAGTGGGGTTGTATCCAACTATTGGAGAAAATTTAGATTATTTGAATTCAAATACTTTTAAAATCAATTTCCTTTATAGAGAACTTGATCAAAACTCTTGGCAATATTGTAATAAAGGTTTCTTTAACTTTAAAAATTATATTCCAAAAATTATTTCAACACTTAACTAAAACCATCTAAACATTCCAATAATCCCAGCTGTAGCATAAAAGAATTGTAAAAATAATATTCCTCTATGACCGCCTCGATAAGCCCAAATTCCAATTAGAATTGCAGATATTAGTAGTAAACAAAAACCAAAAAACTCTATACCAATATTCATAGCTACAAATAATGAGTACAATATTGCAGTGATAACACCTGCCCACTCAAAAATTTTATTATTCATATTTATTTATCTCGCGAGTTTTATAAAAATATCACCCATTCCAGCATCTAAATTTTCTAAAGGTGTATTATTTCTCAACTCGCAATATCTACCCGTCACTTGATGACTTTTAACAAAGTCTACCTCATCTTTCGCACAATTTTTTCCATTGTGCAATAAACCTATTACTATTCGATCGTTAAGACTATACACTTCTGATTTGTTGATTTTTTCACCATTACAAAAATAATCTTTATTTACTCTATTGGGAAAATCTTTTTTAGAACAAGGATTTTTTATTGTTAAAACATAGAATTCTTTAAAACCATCCTCAAATTTATGTTTCATCTTTTGAGCTTCAGAATACTTCATAAGATCACAAGAACATGGAATACAACACCTATAATAGTTTCCACAAATTTTTTTATTCGTTTTACTTTCTTTAATAAATAAGAATTCTGAGTCACTATTTGGGTCAATTAAAGACCCAGAAACTGCACAATATAATTTGTTAAATTCAACAAAGTCTTTGTAAGTAATTTTTTTATCTATGATATATTTAAAAAATTTTGGTCCCGCGGCATTTCTATTTTTATCAGGGAATATTCTAGACCAATCAGTAATAAGCTCTTTGTGATAATTTTTTTCTCCAGCAAACGACTTTAGTTGAAATGATATTAAAAATACAATTAAAAATATATTGAATATTTTTTTCATTTCTGTCTTACAATAATTGTTTGGTTAAGTTTCTTTATATCAATCATTTCTTTACTTCCATTTGTCCATCTAATTTCTACTTTAAAATTTTTTTCTTTTTTTCTAATTCCATAATGTGCCACAGGTTCCATTTGGCATAAGTAACCAGATCCTGCATCAATTGTTTTTGAATGTTTTCTTTGACTAGTTATTAAGGTAACAGTGGCTCCTCTTGCTGGCGCACCATACTTATTTAATGGTTTAATCCTTAAGTATTTACTTCCTTTATCAACTTTTGCTTTATACAAAGTTAATGTTTGTGCTTTACTTTCACCACGAGAAACTAATAATTCTAAAATTCCATCATTATCTATATCCGCGATTGCAGCACCAGTTCCATATCCATTAGCTTCGAGTCCTACCTGAAAATTTATCTGCTCAAATTTTCCATTATCTTTAATACGAAATAACTTATTTGGTTCTGCTATATTGTTCATGAAAACTTCATCAAAACCATCATTATCAAAATCTGCAGAAATAATTGTTCTTATTCTAGAGGGTTCATCAAAATCTTTATTTCCAATGTCTTTAAATTCATTATTTTCCAGGACCCAAGCTCTGTGATATCCAAGCCAATTACCACTTAAAATATCTAATCTACCACGGTAATATATGTCTGATAAAGCTGTACCCCGTCCATTTTGGATTGCATCATCTAATCTATAATCAAATGCAACATCATCAAAATTTCCATTATTATTTTTAAAAAGAAAATTTGCTCCTCTCTCATTAGCCGCAAAGATATCAGTTCTTTCTGTCAAAATATGCCCAGATACAACTGCTCTTCCACCAGTAATATTATCCAGATTTAAATTCTCAGCTTTATCTTTGATAAGTTCATTTTCAATCTCATAAAACCTTGTTGGTCCTCCGTAGTTTGCAACATAAATTCCATATTTACCATCTCCTTTTCTATCTACACAAACAACAGATCTTCCTGCTGTTAAATTTAGATTTTCTTTATTTTTTTCTAATTCAAATAAATCAAAATAATTATTATCTTTTAAATCCAATAATCTGTCTGAATATTTTTTAACTCCACTATATGTATCGGTATTTAAAAAGTAGATTTCTTCAAAGCCATCTTTATCAATATCACATGCAGCAACTCCAATGGTTTTCTTTGAAATATCTGAAAAAATTTTTTGTTGGTTTATATTCTTCAATTTTCCATCTTGAAAAGATAACGCTAAATTTGGAAAACCAAAACCTGTGACTAAAAACTCATTATTTCCATCCATATTAAAATCTGTCACTGAAATACCATAGCTCAGTCTTTTTTCATTATTCTCAATAATTTTTGATAGATCCTCAAAAAATTCTGCACGAGCGTTGTTTGTAAGAATTATTAATAAAAATAAAATTGAATATTTATAAAAATTTTTTATTTTTTTGATGAACATTTTTTTGAACAATACTTAACTTTTTCCCAATTAAGTCTCCATTTTTTTCTCCATTTAAATGGCCTTTGACATATTGGACAAACTTTAATTGGTAAATTTTCTTTTTTCACTAAATTGTATTTTCTTTAATGAATTTATCTGCAGCTGACAAAATCAATTTTTTTCTATCAGTTTTCATCTTATCGAAAATTCTCACCATCATTGAAAGCCTTGGATTTTTTAAAAAAAACTTTCTATTTCGATCTATAAATCTCCAATAAAGCCCATCCATTATATTGCACCAATCACCCCTCTTAAAATCCATCATCTTCATAAAATAACTTGATCCACAAATGTATGGTTTAGTTGCAAATATTCCACCATCACTAAACAATCCCATTCCATAAACATTTGGAACCATCACCCAATCTGAGGAGTCCACAAACATTTCCATAAACCACTTGTAAACAATAGTGGGTTTGATCTCACAAAGGTTCATTATGTTTGATAAAATCATAAGTCTTTCAATATGATGAGACCATCCATGATTTAATGCGTTCTTAATTGCATAATCCAATGGTGGTAATCCAGTAGTGCCGTCATACCAGGATTTTTTCATCTTACGATTTTGTTTGAAAAAATTTCCTGTCTCCATTTCACTAGAATAACTTTGATAAATTCCTCTCATAAATTCTCTCCAACCAATTATTTGACGAACGTATCCCTCTAAAGAATTTAATCTTATTTTTTTACTTTTATGAAATTCTAAAATTTTTTTAATTATAAATTCTGGAGTTATAAAACCTAAATTTATATATGGACTTAGTGCACTATGAAACAAAATATTATCTTTTTGATCAACTGCATCCTCGTAATCACCAAATAAATTTGATTTTTCTTTAATGAAAAAATTTAAAAGCTTCAAAACATCATTGTGTTCTGTAGCAAACCAGAAATTTTTAGTACTGCCAGGATTATCCTTAAATAGCTTTTCAACAATAGGTTTTAGCTTTTTGGTATGAGAAGTTTCATTTATTTTTGGAAATTTTGGGATTGAAATATTTTTTGGTAATTTATTTCTATTATCCTCATCAAAACTCCACTTACCTCCTGTAGGATTCCCATCAGCACCCATTAATATTCCAGATTTTTTTCTGACATCTTTGTAGAAAGTTGCCATAAATGGTTTTTTGGATTTAGATAAATATTTTTTAAAATCCTCTCTTGAATTTAAAAACATTGGTGTCTGGATAATATTCCATTTTATTTTTTCTTTATTAACAAATTGATTAATTTTTTTTTCAAAAAACTTATCCTCAACTTCAAAACTGGATATTTCCTTAATCTTTTTTGTGCTAATTAATTTTTTAAGCTTTTTAAAATAACTTTCCTTAAATTCTTTATCCTCTATTTTTGAGTATTCTATTTTAAATTTATCTTTTTTAAGTACATCTGCGTGAGATCGCATTGATGATAAAAATAGAAGAATTTTTTGTTTATGATGTTTTTCATAAGTACAAAGCTCGTAATCTTCAGCCATGAAAAAGAGGTGGTCTTTTTTGAAGCGGTCTAGGTATTTTGATGGAAATAATTGATTGCCCAGTATAAAAAATAACTTCATAATTAAATATAACTAATTAAATTTTTTATGTCAGAAAAATATCTTATTTTTGGTGCGACAGGTTCAATCGGATCAAGCTTGGCTGAACAATTAGTAAATTCTGGAAATGGTGTACATTTAGTAGGTAGAGATGAAAACGAGGTTAAAAATATTTCAGAGAGATTAGGGTGTTCTTTTACTATCGCAGATGTTTTGGAAGAGGGATTTATAGAAAAAGTTAAAAATGATATTTCTGATGTAAAAGGTGTTGCTTATTGTGTTGGGTCAATTGACTTAAAACCTGTGAGAATGGTAACAGAGCAAGATTTTGTAAAATGTATGAAATTAAATCTTTATTCTGCGGTTGAAGTTATTAAGGGTTATCAAGAGAGTTTGAAAAAAAATAAGGGCTCAATAGTTTTATTTTCAACTGTTGCTGCTCAAAGAGGATTTACCAATCACGCTATTATTGCATCAACAAAAGCAGCTGTTGAGGGTTTAACAGTCTCACTTGCAGCTGAATTTGCTCCAAACATAAGAGTGAATTGTATTGCGCCAAGCTTGACTAATTCAAAAATTGCTGAGCCCATGTTAAAGAATAAAGCCCTAGCAGATGGTATTGCAAAGGCCCATCCTTTAAAAAGATTGGGAGAGGGAAAAGACTCTGCCTCTCTAGCTAGATTTTTAATAACTGAAGATAGCTCTTGGATAACAGGTCAAATTATTGCAGTAGATGGTGGAAGATCTAAACTTTCATAAGGTGAAAAATCTTTTTTTTGTAATTATATTTTTTATATTTTTTTCAACTAATTTATTTGCTCAAAATTTAAAATTTAAAAAACTAGTTGTTCTTAACGACCCATGGGGTTCGTCTTTTTTGAATAATAAAGAACTAATTATTACTGAAAAAGGTGGAAAAATTAAGATCATAGATATACGCCAAAAAAAAGCTGTTGAAATTGATCATAACCTAAATTTTCTAGAACACGGACAGGGTGGTCTTTTAGATATCTTATATAAAGATAATTTTATTTATGTTTCATATTCTGAAAACAGAGGTAATGGGAAAACAAGTACCTCTATCGCTAAAGCTATTTTTGATAAAAAAAAATTAAATTTTAAAAATATTTTTCAAGCTGAACCTCCTATTGATTCTGGTTATCATTTTGGTTCAAGGTTAGCTATCAAAGATAATCACTTATTTGCCTCTGCTGGTGAAAGAGGTAAAGGCATGATTGCCCAAGACCCCTCAAAACATCCTGGGAGTATAATTAGAATTAAACTTGATGGAAGTATTCCAAATGACAATCCTAAATTTGTAGATAAGCCAGATTGGCTACCTGAAATTTATCAAATTGGTATCAGAAATCCTCAAGGTCTAACTTTATCATCATACGATGGTAAAATTTATATGAGTAACCATGGTGCCAAAGGTGGTGATTGGTTTGGTGAAGTAAAAAAAGGTGAAAATTATGGTTGGAAAATATTAGGCTGGGGAGGAAAAAATTATTCTGGGTTTCCTATTGGTCCAAAATGGAAACCTGGCTTTACAAAAGCAATACAATATTGGGTGCCATCAATTGCAACAAGTGCAATTACAATTTATAAAGGAAACGAATTTAATGAATGGAATGGTCATGCATTAATTACATCATTAAAAGATCAATCCTTAAGAAAACTAATCTTCAATGATTTGTCCAACATAAAAGAAGATGTAATTTTTAAAGATGAGATCGGACGAATTAGAGATATCCAGGTTCATCCAAAAAATGGAAAAATTTACTTTTTGGCGAGTGATAACCTTTGGCTGATGGAGAAGGCTAAATAGATCTTAGTGATTATTGATTTCTTATAAGAGGATAAACCTTTGGATTTAAATATTTAATATTAGTCAATAATATTAATACCAACGTTACTAAACCAATGGATAAACCAAGATAAATCAAAACTTTAAGATCAAACTTCCAGAATAACTCAAATATATTTTCAATAATAAATTTTGAACCAACTACAGCAAACAAAACTGCAATCATTATTACAGATATAAAAATAATCATAAATTCAATCAGCGAAGAAAAAACAATCTCTTTTCTTGAAAAACCTAAAATTTTAAAAACCAAATTTTGGTATTCTCTTACTTTTCCTTGGACCATTATTGCACTTGATATTACAATTAAACCAATGACGATAGTGACTGTTGAAATAACAATAACTGCTATGAAAACTTTATTTAAAACATTAGTTACTTTATTTAAATAATCAGCAATTTTAATCATTGATAAACTAGGGAAAATTTCAAGCATTTTTGTTTCATCAAATTTATTTAAATTATAGAACTTTGTGGTTGCTAAATATTCGTGAGGAATATTTTTTGCAAAGTCAGGGTTAAAAAGCATTGCAAAATTTATATTTAGATCTCTATAATCAACTTGTCTAAAGTTGACTATTTCACCATCAATTTCTCTACCATAGATATTTAAAGTAAATATATCCCCTAATTTAATATTAAAATCTTTTGCAACCTTAGCGTCTAATGATATCTGAAGTTGATTTGGTTTAGACAAATCCCACCACTTACCATCAATAATTAGATTATCCTCAGGAACTTCTTTTGTCCAAGATGATCTCCGTTCACTGCCAATAACCCAATAACTATCATTTTCAGGTGTAATATATGTGTTAGGATTTATACCATTAATTTTTACTACTCCTGAAGAAACCATTGGCACAATTTCAATATTTGCACCAGGATCCATTGATAAAATTCTTTGTTCGAACTCTTCACGTTCTCCATTTTGAATGCCCACAAAAAAATAATCAGGAGCGATGTCAGGTATTGATTTTGCTATCTCTCTTTTAAAATTAGTTCCAACTAATGCCAAAGTCAAAAGTAATGTAACACCAAGGCCTAAAGACATAATTGTAATAGGTGTAATACTTTTTGATTGTGTAATATTTTTAATAGATGCTTTCAAAGGAGTGCTCGAATTAAATTTAAACTTTTTTAGAGAAAAAATGATTAGCTTTGAAAGTAGAAAAAAGATAATCAAACAAATAAAAAATGCCCCAAAATACCCAAGACTATAAACAAGATTTTCTGATCTATAAGTAAATATTAAAATCAAAATCGATAACATTATAATACTCGTGCCAATTAATTTTTTTGAATAATAAAATTGTAAGTTTTGGAATACATTTCTAAATAGACTTGAAGCTTTGACTTGATCGATAGAACTAATTGTAGGAATCGAAAAAATTATCAAAACTAATAAACCTATTAAAAATATTTTTAAAAAATTAAAAAAAGAAAAAAATAAATTTATCTTAAGTCCAAAGCTATTTGACAAATATTTGTCTGCTAATGGCACAATTAATAAACTACTTAAATATGCTGAAATAGTAATTATAAATAATAATATTACTAATTGAAGATAATAAAGTTTTTTAATATTACCGGAATAGAAACCTAAGGCCTTTCTTACTGCTATAGACAAGTTATTTTGATTTATAAAAGACAAAAGAGTATTAGCAATACCAATACCAGCAATAAGCATCGCACTTATTGAAACTAGGGATAAAAATTGTGAAAAGTTACCAATTACTCTTTTTAATCCACTTGCTGCATTTTCTGGATATCTAATTTTTACCTTTTGATCATCTTTAAAAATACTTTCGATTTTTTCTATGATTATTTCTGGATTATCATTGGTATTAAATTTTACTTTATATTCATAATTTAAAAAATTTCCTATTCCATTAAGTTTTAAGGTATCTAAAGTTTGCTTACCTGTTAAAACCCAATCTCCAAAAGTCACAAATCCACTTACATCTGGAACAGATCTTACCTTACCAATAACAAGAAATTCTTGATCTTGAATTTTTACAATTTCATTTGTTTTGATATTTAAGGTTCTTGATAAACTCTCATTAATTAAAATTGTATAAGGTTCAGTTTGCATTCTTTCATAAGCATCAGCAGGTTCATAAGTTACTTCACCATATAAAGGATACTTTTGGTCAACTGTTTTTATTCTAGTAAATAATGATTTATTTTTCTTTCGATTTGTTGTCGAAAGCATTGTGCTGAATTCAACCATCTCTGATATAGTTGTAAATTCTTCAACTTTATTTAATAAATCTATATTTCCTTGATTTCTGTTATAATCAATTTCTAAGTCTCCACCTAAAAGCTCTTTAGCATTTTCTTTGAGTTCCTTTTTTAAACTATCCTCAATAGTAAATATTGTGCTTAATATAAAAAGACTGATGAACAAAGTGATGATTATACTAGAAATTTTTTTATAGTTCCTTTTTAAATCTCGCAGAGCATATATTAAGATAAACTTGTATTGATAAAAATTATTTAATTTTTCCATCTTTAATTTTAATTTTTCTGCTTGCGCGGTTAGCAAGTTTTGGGTCGTGTGTTACCATAATTAACGAGGATCCTTCATCTTTAACATACCTAAATAAAATTTTAGAAATCATATTGGAATTTTCTGTATCTAAATTTCCTGTAGGTTCATCGGCTAGAATTAGCTCTGGCTTCATAGCAATAGCTCTTGCGATAGCGACACGCTGTTGTTCTCCTCCAGATAACTGACTGGGTAAATTATTTAGTCGATGTTTTAAGCCAAATCTATCTAAAAGAGATTTTGCTTCTTTTTCAGGATTTTTAAATTTATTTAATTCAAGAATTAAGGTTACATTCTCTAGGGCTGTATAATTTGGGATTAGATAAAAAGACTGAAAAATTATACCAATATTTTTTTTTCTGATTTTTGATACCTCATCCTCACTTAATTTTGTAATTTCGTGGTTTTGAAAATATATCTTGCCTGAAGTTGGACGCTCTAAACCACCAATTAACATGATTAAACTTGTTTTTCCTGAACCACTTTCACCTACTATTGAAATAGTTTCTTTTTTTTTTGTGCTCAAATTTATATCTTTTAAAACACTAATATTGTCTTTACCAGTTTGGTATTTAAGATTTATCTTTTTTAATTTAAGAAGAGTACTCATGAGCAAAAGTTTTATTATTAAAATAATTATTATCTGTCTACTAACCATTAATGCATATGCAATCGAAAAGATTGTATTATTTGGTGATAGTTTGATGGCTGGTTATGGTTTATCTGATGACAATAGTTTACCAGTCGTTTTAGAGGAGAATTTAGAAGCAAAGGGATATAATATTGAGATTGTTGATGGCAGTGTTTCTGGTAGTACATCGTCAGGGGGATTAAATAGAGCTGATTGGACTTTAAGTGAGCCAGATATAGATCTAATAATTTTATGCTTAGGGGCTAATGACATGTTAAGAGGCATCCAGCCAAAAGAAACAAAAAGCAATTTAGAAAAAATTATAAAAATTGCTCAAGATAAAAATATTGAAATTATCCTAGCTGGGATGATTGCTCCAACCTCGCATGGTTTTTCTTATAAAAAAAAATTTGACAAAATTTTTCCTGATATAGCCAAAAAATTTAAAATAGAGCTTATTCCTTTTTTACTTGAGGGAGTGGCCATGAAGCCCGAATTTAATCTAAGTGATGGTATACATCCAAATGAAGAGGGCACCATAATAATCAGTAGAACTTTAGAGGAGACAATTATAAAAACTTACAATAAAAAAAATTAGTTTAAGTGGAAAAAAAACCTTATCACCATTTACCTGACGGTACTTTTAGAAATCCTGAGGGTTCACCAAAACCAGATCCTAATGTTAAATGGTCCTTCAAAATTTTTAATAGAGAGAGAAAAAAGCTTGATATGACAGTTCCCAAAGAACATGTTATTGAAAAAGAGAAAGTTTTAACAGACTTAAAAAAATTTCAAGAAGACGATTATGTAGCATGGATTGGCCATGCAACATTTTTAATTAAGCTTGGTGAAACAACAATTATTACAGATCCAGTATTTTCAAAAAATGCTGGGCCACTAATTTTTGGACCTAAGAGATTTACCGAGCCAGCACTAAAATTAAACGAAATTCCACAAACAGATATTTTTTTACTCACCCATAATCATTATGATCATCAAGATATGATGACGATCCGGAGATTTCCTTTTAAAAATTCTAAAGTTTTACTTCCATTAAAACTTGGTAAATATTTTACCAGAAATGGTTATAGCAATGTGAATGAAATGGACTGGTATGATAAAATTGAAATAAATAAAAATTTAAAAATTACTTTTTTACCTGCTGTGCATTGGTCAAAAAGAAGTCTAACGGATACTAATAAAACTTTATGGGGAAATTTTTTGATCGAATATAAAGATATAAAGTTATTATTTGGTTGTGACACTGGAGTAGGAAATATTTATAAAGATATAGGTAATAAGTATGGTCCAATCGATCTTACATTTATAAATATTGGTGCCTATAATTTTTATCCAATAATGCCTTATAAAGATAAGTCGGTTTATCACACTAATCCAGAAGAAGCTTTGGAGGTTGCAAAAAATTTAAAGAGCAAAAAAGTGATTGGAATGCATTGGGGCACGTTTGTTTTGTCCCTAGAACCAATCATGGAGCCACCTGTAAGATTTAAAGCTGGAGCGGAAAAATATGGATTTAAAAAAGAAGATACAATTATTTATAAAATAGGTGAATTTGGATCTTTAAAAAAAATTACTTAATTATAATTAATTATCTAAAATTTTTTTTTTAGCTTTTTTAAATTCTTCTTCAGTTAAAACACCATCTTTAAGGAGTTGATTTAATTTATCCAATTCATCTGTTAACTTATCATTATTATCAGATAAGTTGTCTTCATGGCCCTGATCTTCTAAGCTCTCATTGGATTTATTTTCTCTTTTGGCCTCAAAACCTTTCATGATAGCTGTTCCGCCTAAGTAAAGGACAAATGCTAAAATTGGTATCGCTAATCCGAAAAAAATTATTTTTTCCACAATTTAATCCTCATCATCTTCTCTCCAATTTTTTTCATACATTAACCATGCAGCATAAATTACTGAAAATGTTCCAACTATCATACCATAATCAAATCCAGTTTGTTTATCATATAAATACCAGCCTAATTGTGTCGCGCCAATTGGTGGAACTGTCAGTATGAGCATAAGAAGTGCAATTCTATAAGGGTATCTAGGTTTTTTCATAACCTATCTTATCAAAAAAAATTTATGGAATTCAATATTATGCTTGCGATCTTTTGAAACAGTCAATCGTATTTTTTAGCAAGCAAGCGATTGTCATTGGACCAACTCCACCAGGAACAGGCGTGAGTGCTTTAGCATTTTTTGAAACTTCATCAAATGCAACATCACCAATGATACCTTTCTCAGTTTTATTAATTCCAACATCGATCACGATAGTATCTTTTTTAACCCAATCACCTTTAACTAACTCGGGAATACCAACAGCTGCAATAATAATATCAGCTTCTAAACACTCTGCTTTTAAATCTTTTGTTTTAGAGTGTGTTATAGTAACAGTGCAATTTTCTTTTAGTAAAAGTTGAGTCATTGGTTTACCATTTAAGTTAGACCGACCAACAACAACTGCTTTTTTACCATTTAAGTTAGGTTCTATCTTTTTAATTAACAAATAACATCCTAATGGTGTGCATGGAACGGAACTCTCATAACCTGATGAAAGATTTCCAACATTCATTGGATGAAATCCATCTACGTCTTTTGATGGGTCAATCGCTTCAATAATTTTTTGTTTATCAATATGTTTTGGTAATGGTAATTGAACTAAAATACCAGACACAGAGTTATCTTTATTTAATTCATCTATCTTTTCTAAAATGACTTTTTCTTCAACACTATCTGGATATTTAATTACATCTGATTTAAGTCCAACTTCAATAGCAGATTTTTCTTTGTTTCGAACGTAAATCTGACTAGGGGTAAAATCTCCAATCAAAATTACTGTTAAACCTGGAACTTTGTTATACTTGACTTTAAGATCAGATACTTCTTTTTTAAGCTGTTCCCTTAATAATGCTGCTTCTTTTTTTCCATCAATTAAAATCATAAATTCTAGAATATCATTGGTGCGATGTAGAGTTTCATACACATTTCTATAAACCAAATCAATAGCAGTAAAATAATTGGAGAAATGTCCAACGCTCCCAAATTTGGCAAAAATCGTCTTATTCTTCTTAAAAATGGTTCTGTTAATCTGTAAGTAAAATCTAAAACTGCATAAACAAATCTGTTTTGAGTATTCAATACATTAAAAGCGATTAACCAGCTGATAATAACATTGGCTATCACTACATAAGAATAAAGTTTTAATAATTGTAAAACTAAATAAAAGATAGCAATCATTTTTTTTCAATATAAATCGAAGAGCTTGGAAATGCGAAAGAAGCCTTATTGTTTTCAACAATTTGTTTTATTGCAATTGCAAGTTTTTCTTTTACTGAAAGCCACTCGTTCCAACTATCCGATTTTGTGAAACAACGCACATACATGTCTATAGAACTATCTGAAAACTTATCGACCCTAACTGCAATTCCTATGTTAGTGTCAAAATCATCACTTTTTTTTATGTGATCTTCAATTTGATCTCTAATATTTTTTAATTGATCAACCGAAGTGTCATATTGGAGAGTAATAATCCAACTAATTAACCAGTTTGAAGTTTCACTCACATTTACTACAGCATTTTCTGCAAATTGAAAATTTGGAATTATTGCTAATGATTTATCGAATTTTCTGATTGTTGTTGATCGAA
>CACHMD010000004.1:0-50574 GCA_902580835.1 uncultured Pelagibacteraceae bacterium
TTGTGTAGGAAATATATATCTAGGGGGCACAGGTAAAACCTCCTTAAGCTTAAAGATTAATGAAATTCTAAAAGATAAGATTAAAACTTGTTTTATTAAAAAATATTATTCAGATCAAATTGATGAGCAAAAAATATTAGCGAATCATGGAACACTTTTTAAATCGAAAGATAGATCCTTATCTATTAAACAAGCAATTGATGAAAATTTTGAGCTTGCAATTTTTGATGATGGTTTGCAAGATCCATCAATAGATTATGATTATAATATTGTCTGCTTTAATATTGATAACTGGATTGGTAATAGTTTAACTATTCCATCTGGACCACTCAGAGAAAATATTAAAAATATAAAAAAATATAAAAATGTTTTTATAAATGGAAATAATGAAAATATAAATAATATTATAGAATATATTCATAACATCGATGCTAATATCAATATTTATCAAGGGGAATATATACCTTTAAATATAAATGAGTTTGAGAAGGATGATAAGTATTTAGTTTTTTCAGGTATAGGAAATCATAAGACTTTTATATCAATGTTGAAAAAATATAACATAAATATTGTCAAGGAAATTGAATTTCCTGATCATTATAAATACTTACAAAAAGAAATTGATGAAATAATTTCAATTTCAAAAAATTTGAATTGTAAAATAATGACTACTGAAAAAGACTACATGAGATTGAACAATAATAATGAAATTTTTTATATAAAATCTGAATTAAAGATTATAAACCAAGAAAATTTTGTTAATACTATTTCAAAGATTTATGAGGATAATTAAATACTTAATACAATTTATAATAATTTGCATTTTTTACGTTATATTTAAAATTATTGGAGTAAAACTTTCATCTTTTCTTAGTGGAAAATTATTTGAAATTATTGGTCCAGTTTTTAGATCAAAAAAAATAATTGATAATAATATAAGAAAAGCTTTCCCAGATTATAATTCTGAAGAATTAAATAAGATTAAATCCTCAATGTGGAATAATTACGGGAGGGTCTTTGCAGAATATCTTTATATGAAAAACTTTAGAGATGGTAATCTTAGTAAAAATATTTCTTTAGAGGGTGAGGATGTACTTTTAAATATTAGAGATCAAAATAAAAAAGTAATATTCATTTCAGGACATTTTAGCAACTTTGAGTTAATGGCGATGCAAATTGATAAAATAGGTATTAGAATTGGAGCAATCTATAGACCACTAAATAACATTTTTTTAAATAAATTTATGGAGCGAATAAGAAAGAGATATATCTGTAACAATCAAATTAAAAAAGGAATTGGTGGATTAAAAGAATTAATAAAACTTAATAACCAAGGCTTCTCAACCGCACTGATGATAGATCAGAGAGTTTCTCAGGGTATTAAGTCAAATTTTTTTAATGAGAAAGCGTTTACTACTACTATTCCAGCTCAATTGATAAAAAAATTTGATATGCCTGTTGTTCCCATTTTTATAGAAAGATATGAGGGTATTAAATTTAAAATGAAAGTGCTTGAACCAATTCACTTCTCAAAACAAGACTCTATTGAAAATATAACGAACAAATTAAATAATATTCTTGAAAAAATGATACTTGCTAATCCTAATAATTGGATATGGTCCCATAATCGTTGGAAATAACGCTATTTATTGTCTAATTCCTCTTTTTTTTTTGTAGCCTCAACATACGAATAATACGGTTCTTGTAGTTCAACATTCCAATAAGTCAAATTTTCAAGACTAATTGCTTTACCCGAAACTGCACAAATGACATGGTCGCCTGACTCAATTACTTGAAAATTATTTGGTAAATATTTTACTTTTGCTAATTTTTTATTCATTTATAGTTTATATATTTATACATGATTGTAGGGATTATAGGAAGTGGAGGAAGAGAACATGCCATTTGTCATGCACTAAATAAGTCAAAAAAAATTGATAAAATTTATTGTTTTCCTGGTAACGCTGGTACTGATACATTAGCTGAAAACATTAACTTAGACATAAATAACTTTGAGGAGATTAAAAATTTTATTCTTTCAAAAAAAATAGAGATAGTGGTAATTGGTCCAGAAAAACCTTTGGTTGATGGATTGACAGATTATTTAGAAAGTTTTGATATTAAGGTTTTTGGACCTAGTAAAGTTGCTTCACAATTAGAGGGATCTAAAATATTTACAAAAAACATTTGTAAAAAATATAACATTCCAACTGCGAGTTTCGGAGTATTTAATGACCCAAATCAAGCTAAAAATTTTTTGAACAATTCAAATTTTCCAATAGTGATTAAAGCAGATAATTTGGCTGCAGGGAAAGGTGTTTATATTTGTGAAAATAAAGAAGAATCATATCAGGCTGTTACAGAAATATTTGAGGGAAAATTTGGTGATGCCAAAAATGTTCTTATTGAAGAATTTTTAAAGGGTGAAGAAATGAGCTTTTTCATTTTAAGTGATGGTATTACTTACAAAAATTTTAGCACTGCTCAGGATCATAAGAGAGTTCATGAGGGTGATAAAGGAAAAAATACTGGTGGTATGGGTGCTTATTCACCATCACGATTAATAAATGAAGAGCTCGAAAAAAAAATTTTAAATAAAATAATTGATCCAACCTTAAGAGCACTAAAAGATTTTAAAACGTCATATAAAGGCTTTTTATATGCTGGGCTAATGATAACAAATAATGAACCTTATTTAATTGAGTATAATGTGAGAATGGGTGATCCAGAATGTCAAACTATTCTTCCTAAACTAAATACAGATTTCGGTGAAATTATTAATTCATGTTGTAATGGAAAATTAAATGAAAAAAAAATTAATTGGAATAATAAGAAAAGTTTATGTGTTGTCTTGTGTTCAAAAGGTTACCCCGAGACCTACAAAAAAAATGTTGAAATCAAAAATATCGATAAAATTCAATTAAACACTGATGACCACTTATTTCATGCTGGCACTATTAAAAAAGATGATGTTGTTTTGGCGGTGGGTGGACGGGTTTTAAATTTTGTTTCATTATCAGATAGTTTTGAAAAATCAAGAAATAGGATTCATGAACTTCTTAACAATCTGAATTGGTTAGATGGTTTTTTTAGAAAAGATATTGGTTATAAAGTAATAAAAAAATGAGAATAATTGGTGGAAAATTTAAAGGAAAAAAAATTTTACAACCAAAAGACAAAGAAACAAGACCCTTAAAGGACTTAGCAAAAGAATCTATTTTTAATATTATTAATCACTCAAATAAATTTAAGATTGATATTGAAAATTCAATAGTTTTAGATCTGTTTGCAGGTGTTGGCTCGTTTGGTTTAGAGTGTCTGTCAAGAGGCGCTAAACATGTTACTTTTGTGGAAAAGTACAATGGGGTTTTGCCAATTTTAAAAAGTAATTTAAATAATTTAAATATGAGAGAAAGATATGAGATTATAGAGGAAGACTTAATATCTAATTATTTTTTGAAAAAAATTCAGCTTAAATTCAATATAATATTTTTAGATCCTCCCTATAAAGAGAAAAGATTGTCAAATATTGTTGATAATATTTTTCAAGAAAAAATTCTCAATAAAGATGGAGTGATTATTGTGCATAGGCATAAAAGGGAAGATGACGAGTTTCCAAAAAATTTTAGAATTCTAGATGAGAAGAAATATGGAATATCCAAAATTATATTTGGTAATTTAAACTAAAATTTTCTTAGTCTCTTTTTTAATTAACTCGACAGCGGGTTGATTGTAGGGGTTTATTTTCAAAGCTCTTCCAATTAAAATAGTTTCTAACATAAAAAAACAAAATAACTCACCTAAAGTTTTTTCATCTCTTTTTTTAATTTCAAAACTTCTAAAAGGTATATTTTTTTTTGTAAAAACATTTTCTGTAGCTTTTTTTTGAGCGTAAGTAATATTTTGAATATTTTTATTTTTAAGAAAATTTTGTGAGGGTAAAATAAATTTATTTTCTATTTTGGGGGTATTATTTTCATGAACATAAAAAAACGTATAAAAATTATTTTTAAAACCATCCAAATAAAGCTGCATAACGCTATGATTATCTCTTGGCATGTTAGACACAACTGGCAATAAACCTTTTCCCTTTTTACCTAAACTTTCAGCTACTAATTGTTGATACCACGAAAAAAAGTTTTGAGATTTTTCATCATAATTTATGATCACTGAATTAAATTTTCTTTTTTTAATTAAATTTATTGTAGATCCCACATTAGATATGAGCGCATTTAAATATTTTTGATTTTTAATTAAATTATTAAATTGCCTAAAACTTTTTGAATTAAGACCCATTAATTCTGCAGGCAACATTCCAACTTCTGATAAAACTGAGTATCGACCACCTATAAAATTATTGTGATGAACAATCTCTGATTTTAATTTATGAGCCAACACATTTAAATAATTTTTTTTATTTTCAGTAATAAAAATATTTTTATCACTTTTTTTGATAAGAATATTAGAATTGACTATTGTCTCTAAAGTATTGCCTGATTTAGAGATGATTAAATTTAAATGTTTTTTATTTCCAGATTTTTTGTTGAGAGTTGATAAATTATCATAAAATAATACGTTCTTTTTAATTCTATCTTTAAGAAAACTATAAATAGTTTTTGTGCCCAATGACGAACCGCCAATCCCAATTATACGTATATCGTTAAATCTCTTAAAAATTCCTGAATTTTTGATCTTAAATTGGTCTTTATAATTTTTACTAAAAGATTGAAGAATTTGATTATTTTCTTTAATTAATTTTTTAAGATTTTTTTTTATTTTAGAGTTTTGTTTACTACCTTTAAAATTTTTAAAAAAAATTCCTGATGTTATCATTAATTATTTTTAATTTTTTCTAAAATGGAATTTTCAAAATTTTTATTTTGATTAGTGTTTTGATTATCTAAATCTGTATCCTTATTGTCAGTAAGTAATGATTTAATATCCGTATTCTTTTCATTCTCAGTTACTTGATTAGTTTGCTGCGGTAATGGTAATTCATTGAAGTCTGGAGGCATCACTAAAGGTGATTTCTTTTCAACCAAAAATTCGTCTATACTATTTTTTTTCTGTGAACTAAAACCTTCGCTAATAGTTCCACATGAATTTAAAGCTAAAATAGAAATTATAATTGTTGTTAGTTTAAATATTTTTTTCATCAATTTTATTTTTTTGATTACCAACTATTTCAAAAATAATCAAAAATAATACTCCTAATGAGATAAATATATCCGATACATTAAAAATAAACCAATGAAAATTTCCGATATGAAAATCAATAAAGTCTGGCACCGCCTTAAAAAAAATTCGATCATATAAATTACCTAGAGCTCCACCAAATATCATTAAAAGTGAATATTTTTTAAGACCATCACTTTTTAAACTCATAAAAAAAATAATTAAAATTACAGCTGCAATTAAAATTGTCAAAATATTGTACATATGACTTTGATCAAATGATAATAAACCAAATGCTATTCCCTCATTATAAATTAAATTGATATTCAAAAATTTTGATACAAATAATTCAGATGACAAATTTTTTTCATTTTCAGAAATCACATAGACTTTGGTAAATCTATCGAGACCAAAGATGCTCAGAATAATAAAAAAATTTATTACAAAATTTTTATTTAAGAAATTTGACATTTAGGGTGTCTTTCACATGGGTCTTCTCTAATCTTCCAACAAACTGAGCATTTATTTCCAGAAGCTTTTTTTGTCTCAACTAAAATATCTGACTGATTATCAAAATTAATAACAGTTTTCGACACAATACATAATTCAGATAAATCCATATCTGCAACTATTTCCTTATATTTTTCATTAAGTTGAATATTTAGATCTGCCTCTAAACTTGAACCTATTTCTTTACTAGCTCTTTTTTCCTCAATACTTATGTTACACACATCTCTAATTTTTATTAATTTAGACCATCTCTCGGTAAGTTGTTCATTTTTAAATTTATCTGGAAAAGTAAGAAATTTTTCTAAATGGATGCTTTTAGTATTCTTTGATATCAGTTGATGTATTTCCTCAGTTGTAAAAGACAATATTGGAGCGAACCATCTGAGTAAAGATTTTAACAAAACATTCAAAATTGTAACACAAGATTTTCTTTTCTCAGAATTAATTGGATCACAATATAAAGCGTCCTTTCTTATATCAAAATAGAATGCCGACAAATCTGTTGTACAAAAATTCAACAATTCTTTGTAAAGATTGTGAAAATCATATTTTTTAAAATAATTTTCAAATTTTTTGTTAAGCGAATGAATCTTACTTAACATAAATTTCTCTAGCTCCGGTAAGTTTTCAATGTCAATTTTATCAAAATTAATATCCTCATATTTGTCATTTATATTTCCTAATAAATATCTAAATGTATTTCTAATTTTACGATAAGACTCAGAATGCTGATCCAAAATAGAATAATCTATTCTTAAATCTTCAGCATAATTAGATGCAGCAACCCAAATTCTTAAAATATCAGCACCATACTTTTTTAAAATATCCTCAGGTGCAATTACATTTCCAAGAGATTTTGACATTTTAAGACCTTTTCCATCCACAACAAACCCATGAGATAATATAGATTCGAAAGGTGCCTTACCTCTTGTCCCACATGACTCTAATAAAGAGGAGTGAAACCAGCCCCTATGTTGATCAGAACCCTCTAGATACATTGATGCAGGCCATTTAAGGTCTTTTCTCTTCTCCAATACAAAAGAGTGGGTTGATCCACTATCAAACCAAACTTCAACAATATCGCTAAGCTTTTCAAAATCTTCCGCTTTATATTTATTACCTAAAAATTTTTGAGGGTCATCTGAAAACCAACAATCAGAACCTTCTTTCTCATAAATTTTAGCAATATTTTCAAATACACCATCATCTATTAAAATTTCATTAGACTTTTTATTTACAAAAATAGGAAGTGGTACACCCCAAACTCTTTGTCTTGACACACACCAATCTGGCCTTGTCTCGATCATTGATTTTAATCTTTCTTTACCTTTACTTGGATAAAAGGTCGTATCATCAATTGCTTTTAAAGCCTTACTTCTCAGTTTATGACTTTCCATAGAAATAAACCATTGTGGTGTCGCTCTATGAACTAAGGGTGCTTTTGATCTCCACGAATGAGGATATGAATGAACCAATACACCATTTGAAAGAAGTTTATTTTGATCTTTCAATTTTTCGATCACAATGGGGTTAGCCTTAAAAATATGTAAACCTTCAAATAGAGAAACATTATTTGTGTATTTTCCATCATCATCTACTGTCTCAATTGCCTTTATTCCGTTATTTAAACAAAGATTAAAATCGTCAGGTCCATGACTTGGTGCACAATGAACAATTCCTGTTCCTTGTTCAGTGGTTACAAAACGTGCTTCTAACATTGGGATATCGTAATCATACCCTAAATCAAAAAATGGATGTTTACAGATAGTATCTTTTAAATCTTTACCTTTAAATTTCTTAAAGTTTTCAAATTCTTTAATCTCACAATCTTTTAAAACAGAGTCTAGTAGTGCCTCAGCGATAACAATTTTTTTATTTTTAAAATTTCCGTCATCATTAATTTGAATTATTAAGTAATCTAAGCTTTCATTGTATGCTAAGGCTTTGTTTGCTGGTATCGTCCAAGGAGTAGTTGTCCATATAACAATATCACAATCATTAAGTTCTTTTATTTTTGATGATTTAACTGGAAAACAAGCATAGATCGTATCAGATTTATGGTCTTGATATTCAACCTCGGCATCAGCTAAGGCAGTTTTTTCCACAGTTGACCATAAAACTGGTTTAAATCCTCTGTAAAGACTTCCTTCTTTTAAAAATTTTCCAAGTTCTCTTACAATTTGTGCCTCTGCATCATAACTCATTGTTGAATAATAGTTTTCCCAATCACCAACAACACCTAATCTTTTAAATTGGTCTTTGTGAACCTCTATCCATTTTTCAGCAAAAGTTCTGCATTCTTTTCTAAATTCTACAATCGGAACATCGTTCTTATTTTTTTTATTTTTTTTGTATTGTTCCTCAATTTTCCATTCGATAGGTAAACCATGACAATCCCAACCTGGAACATAAACAGAGTCTTTACCATCCATTTGATGAAACTTTACGATGATATCTTTTAATATTTTATTTAACGCAGTACCCATATGTATATTTCCATTCGCATATGGGGGACCATCGTGGAGAACAAATTTTTCCTCTCCTTTTCTTGAATTCCTTAACTCTTTATAAAGATCAATTTTTTTCCAAAGTTTTAGAATTTCTGGCTCTCTAATTGGTAAATTAGCTTTCATTGAAAAAGCTGTTTTAGGTAAATTAATTTGGTTTTTACTCATTTTGCTTTTTTTGCAGTTACTAAATCAATTTTAATTTGTTTTTTTAATTGATCTATATTTTTGAATTTTTTTTCAGCTCTTATAAATTTTAAAAATTCTACTCTTAAATACTTATTATATAAATTTCCAGAAAAATTAAATAAATGAACTTCTAATAATATTTTTTTTCCATTAAATGTAGGTCGATACCCTAAATTGGCTATTCCTTTAATATATTTTGAACTTTTTATATTCTTAGCTTTAACACCATAAACACCTGGTTTTGCTAGAACATAATCTTTGATATCTATGTTCGCTGTAGGAAAACCGATCTTTTTTCCTAGTTGTCTACCTTTTTGAACTTTTCCATCAATTGACCATTTTCTATTTAAAAGTTTATTAACTTTATTAAGTTTTCCGCTGTGCAAATATTTTCTTAATAATGATGATGAAATAATTTGTTTTTTAATTGATAAAGGTTGTGGTTTTACAATTTTATAATTACATAATTTCTCGTTATGAATTAATTGTTTTACATTACCTTCTCTTTTATTTCCAAATCTAAAATTATTACTCACAAAAATAAATTTAGGACTAAGTCTTTTACCTAAAACTTCTTTAATAAAAGAAATTGATTTTGTTTTTGAAAATTTACGATCAAATTTCTTAGTAATAACAAAATCAACATTAAGCTTACTTAAATTTTCAATTTTTTGATTTAAATTAGATAATCGAAAATTTTTTAAATTGGAGTTAAAAAACATTTTTGGCATTGGCTCAAAAGTTAAAACGCCAATCTTTGAAGAATATTTTTTTTTATATTTTTTTGCTAATCTAAATAATTTTTGATGTCCAAGATGAAGTCCATCAAAATTACCAATTAAAATAATTGAATTTTTATGATTTTTTTTAATATTAAAAGTATTATATAATTTCATTTTTACCATTTTAAATCTGATTGTATATAGTTACAGATTGTTTCATAAGATTTCGCGGTTGCTTCAATTCCTTTTTCTTTGATTTCATTTTTATGAATACCATTTGAAATAATTAACGAGTCATAATTTAAAAGATTTGCACCTTTAATATCAGTATTTAAATTATCACCAACAGAAAGAATTTTTTTACCTTTGTTATTAATAGATAAATTATAAACCTCAGGATATGGCTTACCAAAATATACTACCTTGCCACCCATTTTTTCAAAAACCATGGCAACTGAACCTGCACAAAGTTCTCTTTTATCACCTCGATCCACAATTAAGTCGGGATTAGTGCAAACCATCTCTTTATCTAAATTTTTTTCAAATAAATCTTTATAATAATTCAAATCTTTTTCAAATTTTTCAAATAACCCTGTGCACAATATATACTCTCCATCATCAATTTTGTCTGACTTCATTTTTGCAAAGTCATTAAACAAATCAAAATCACGTGGTGGTCCAACATGAAAAAATTTTTTGGTGGATAAATTTTTTTTAAGATAATTTAATGATGCTTGGCCCGATGTAAAAACATGATCTCTAATTTCTTTTTCCATGCCCATTTTTTCTAAAAAGGATTTAACAACATCATTAGGTCTTGGAGCATTAGTGAGTAGAATGTATTCTTTGCCTTTTTTTGTGATTTCTTTCAAAACGTTGATTGCTTCTTTGTGAAGGTTTATTCCATTATGAATAACACCCCATAAATCGATATAAAAAAGCTGATAATTGTCAACGATAGAGCAAAAACCATCTTTGTCTAAATTTTTAGTCATCAAAATAATCTATAACCCAAAAAATCCACAATTTCCTACCTTTTTTAATAAACTAAATATCAAGTATATCTTGAAATAGTATTACCAATCTCTATATGAACTCCATATTTATATAGGAGAATATATGAAATTTAGACCGTTACATGACAGAGTTTTAATTGAAGTTTTAGATAGCAGCGAAAAAACTGCTGGAGGAATAATCATACCAGATACTGCACAAGAGAAGCCTCAAGAAGGAAAAGTTGTTGCTGTTGGTGGTGGTGCAAAAACTGAAGATGGAAAAAAAATTCCAATGGATGTTAAAGTTGGAGACAAAGTTTTATTTGGCAAATGGTCAGGAACTGAAGTCAAAATTGATGGTAAAGAATATAGCATAATGAAAGAGTCAGACATTATGGGTATTTCAAGTAAATAATATAAGTTAAAGGAGAAAGTATAATGGCAAAAGTTGTTAAATTTGACGCTGAAGCAAGATCAGCAATGATAAGAGGGGTAAATATCTTAGCTGATACTGTTAAGGTAACTTTAGGTCCTAAGGGCAGAAACGTTGTGATGGACAAATCTTATGGTGCTCCAAGAATTACCAAAGATGGTGTTTCAGTTGCAAAAGAAATTGACCTTGAAGATAAGTTTGAAAATATGGGTGCTCAAATGGTTAAAGAAGTTGCTAGCAAGACAAATGATGAAGCTGGTGATGGAACAACAACTGCAACTATTTTAGCACAAGCAATTGTTAAAGAAGGTGTAAAATATGTTACAGCTGGAATGAACCCAATGGATGTAAAAAGAGGTATTGATGCAGCAGTAGATGTTGTAAAGCAAAACTTAGTTTCTTCAGCCAAAAAAGTAAAAGATAGTGATGAAATTGCTCAAGTAGGAACTATTTCTGCAAATGGTGATAAAGAAATCGGAAGTATGATTTCTAAAGCAATGCAAAAAGTTGGTAATGAAGGTGTCATTACGGTTGAGGAAAATAAAGGAATTGAAACGGAACTTGATGTTGTTGAGGGTATGCAGTTTGATAGAGGATATTTATCTCCATACTTTATTACGAATAGTGATAAAATGACGACAGAATTAGATAATCCTTTTATTCTTTTACATGAGAAGAAATTAACAAATCTACAACCAATGGTTCCACTTTTAGAAGCTGTGGTACAAGCTGGTAGACCATTAATGATTATATCTGAGGATGTTGAAGGCGAAGCTTTAGCAACTTTAGTTGTAAACAAGTTAAGAGGTGGTTTAAAAGTTGTAGCTGTAAAAGCTCCAGGTTTTGGTGATAGAAGAAAAGCTATGCTTGAGGATATTGCAATTTTAACAGGTGGTAGTGTAATTTCTGAAGATTTAGGAATTAAACTTGAAAATGTTAAATTAGATGATCTTGGATCATGTAAAAAAGTTAAAGTTGATAAAGATAATAGTACTATCGTAAATGGTAGTGGTAAAAAATCTGATATCGAGGCTAGATGTTCTTCAATCAAACAACAAATTGATGAAACAACATCTGATTACGATAAAGAAAAACTTCAAGAGAGATTAGCTAAACTAGCTGGTGGTGTTGCTGTAATTAAAGTTGGTGGCGCTACAGAAGTTGAAGTTAAAGAAAGAAAAGACAGAGTTGAAGATGCACTTAACGCAACAAGAGCTGCCGTTGAAGAAGGTATTGTAACAGGTGGTGGATGTGCTTTGTTATATGCTGCTCAAGAGCTTGAAAAAGTAAAAGCCAAAGGCGAGGATCAAAAAGCTGGTGTTGATTTAGTGAGAAGAGCATTAGAGGCTCCTATAAGACAAATTACTAAAAATGCTGGAGTAGATGGTTCAGTTGTAGTTGGTAAGTTGTTAGAACAGAATAAAAAAACTCACGGCTATGATGCACAAAATGAAGAATATTGTGATATGTTTGCTAAAGGTATTATTGATCCAGTTAAAGTTGTTAGAACCGCACTTCAAGATGCAGCATCAATTTCTGGATTATTAGTAACAACAGAAGCAATGATAGCTGACAAGCCAGAAGAAAAAGATGCGGCTCCTGCTGGAATGCCTGGTGGAATGGGCGGCATGGGTGGCATGGGAGGAATGGGCGGCATGGGAATGTAACCCAAAAACTCCTAATCAAGATTCTAAAAGGGCAGTTTTTACTGCCCTTTTTTTTTACCTAAAATTAAGATGGAGAAAAAATTAAAATTTCATGTGAATTTTTTATGTGTTTATTCCCCTTTTCAATCCTGTTTTTTCCAATTCTAGTCTCACCTTGACCCATTGTGTATTGCCATGTTGGATATAACTTTTTAAAACCTTTGTAATATTTTCTTATCGTCGGGCAATCGTTATAAGATAGTATAAATCCACCCTTATGTTTTTTTAACATGTCTCTTAACCTCTCATGTGGAAAATCCCTATGGTGAACAGGTATATTTCTCATAGGGTAAACTCCTTTAAACATTTTAGAGTCAGGCCCAATGAAATAGGGTGGATCACAATACAAGAAGTCGTTTTTATGTTTTTTTAAGACTTTTTCAAAATCTCCTTGATTCACAGATAATTTTCCAGGTTTAAAATTTTTAATTTTTTCCAACATTTTTTGATATTTTTTTTTGTTTAAATAAATTTCTGATGTCCAGCCCATAAAGCCTGGACCATAAGATAAGTTGAAATTATAAACATAATAAACTGCTAGGGTTAAAGGGTCTAATTTAATCTCTTTTTTCCAAACTTTATTTAAGATTTTTCTTATTCTTTCAAATTCTTTAAAAGAGGGTTTTAACTTACTAAGTTTTTTATAAAGTGCATCTGGTTTTTTAATTTGAAAATTCCAATAATTACAAAGAATATCAAAAATATCATAACCAACTACATTGAGTCCTAAAAATTTACTCATTGCTATCTCAACAGACCCTCCGCCAAAAAAAGGAGATACTACTTTTTTGACATGATTTGGTAACAATTCAAAAACGTGTCCTACTGCTAGAGATTTTCCTCCAGCATATCTGATTGTAGATAAAGCAACTCTTTTATATTTGTTTCGACTTTTAGTATTTTTACTTTTAATAGATTTTAAAAAAACCTTCTTTTTATTTTTAAAAGCCATTTGAAGATTTTGCATATTTATTGATATATAATATTTTGTTAATGATATAAACTCAGGAATATGTCTAAAAGATATAGTGGAAAATCGTTTAAAGACTCTAGTGTCAAAAAAAAACCTAAATTAAATTTTAAAGAAAAAAGAAAACTTAAACGCGAAAAGCGAAAAAAATAAAAATTAAATAAAAATCCTTAATTTATTCAAGCCTAGTGTAGTTTTTTTTAAGTTTTCAAAAGTGTTTAAATATGTATAAGAACCCAGATTTATGAATAATACTATAAGAAACATCACCATAATTGCCCATGTTGATCATGGAAAGACAACCCTAATTGATAATCTAATGAAACAAAGTGGTTCATTTAGAGAAAATGAGGTTGTGGATGAAAGGCTGATGGACTCTGGTGAATTAGAAAAAGAGAGAGGAATTACAATATTAGCTAAACCTGCATCGATTAATTGGAAAGATTCTAGAATAAATATAATTGATACCCCCGGCCACAGAGATTTCGCTGCTGAAGTTGAAAGAGTGCTTAGTATGGCTGATGGAGCATTATTACTAATAGACTCTGCTGAAGGTGTGATGCCTCAAACAAAATTTGTTTTAGCAAAAGCATTAAAACAAGGTTTAAAGCCAATTGTGGTTATAAATAAATTAGATAAATCAGATCAAAGAGCTAATGAAGTTCTAGATGAAACATTCGACTTGTTTGTAAGTTTAGATGCTAATGAAGAACAACTAGATTTTCCAGTATTATATGCAAGTGGAAGATCTGGATGGGCTGATCATGAAGTTGATGGTCCAAGAGAGAATCTTAATCCACTTTTAAATAAAATTATAGAGCATGTTAAACCAGCTGAATTAGATAAAGCAAAACCTTTTGCTATGCTTTCTACACTTCTTTATGCTGATAGTTTCTTAGGAAGAAGTTTAGTAGGTCGAATTTCGCAAGGAACAGCAAAAGCTAATCAAGCAATTAAGGCAATCAACTTAAATGGAGAGAAAGTTGATGAAGGTCGATTAACTAAAATTTTTAGATACGAGGGAACTAAAAAAGTTCCAATTGAGGTTGGTGAAGCTGGAGATATTGTAGTTGTTGCCGGTTTAGAAAAAGCTAACGTTGCAGATACTATTTGTGATCTTGAAGTTAACGAGCCAATAGAAGCCACTCCTATAGATCCCCCAACTATGTCAATTACCATCACTGTAAATACATCGCCTTTGGCTGGTACAGAAGGTAAAAAACTAACAAGCACACAGATTAGAGATCGATTAGTTCAAGAGGCACAAAATAATGTTGGAATTACATTTACTGAAAATGAAGGAAATGACTCTTTTGTGGTTAGTGGACGTGGTGAATTAATGTTGGAAATTTTACTCACTCAAATGAGAAGAGAAGGTTTTGAAATGACAGTGAGCCCTCCAAAAGTTCTCTATAAAAAAGATGAAAATGGAAACAAACTTGAGCCAATAGAAGAAATTACTATGGATCTAGATGAAGAGCATTCATCAAAGATAATTGATTCAATGAATAGAAGAAAAGGTAAATTAATAGAGTTAAAAGACACTGGTAAAAATAAAAAGAGGCTTATATTTCATGCACCAACAAGAGGTTTAATGGGATATACAAGTAGATTTTTAACGCTGACAAAGGGAAATGGAGTCATCAATAGAATTTTTCATGAATATGGTCCATTTGAAGGTGAAATGGAGGGCAGAAGAAATGGTGCTCTAATTTCTATGGAACAAGGAAAGGCAGTTGCTTTTGCGATCTTTAATTTACAGGCAAGAGGAGAAATGTTTGTAACTCATAACGATCCTGTTTATCCAGGAATGATTGTGGGGCTATCACCTAAGCCTGGAGATATGATTATTAATGTTATGAAGGGTAAAAAATTAACCAATATGAGAACGCAAGGTACTGATGAAAATGTTGTCTTAACTCCTGTAAGAAAAATGTCGATAGCTGAACAATTAAGTATGTTAAATACTGATGAGGCTTTAGAAATTACTCCAGAGTCTTGTAGATTAAGAAAAGCTATTCTTGATCCTCATGAAAGAAAAAGAAGTGAAAAGTCTGGCGCTGCTGCCTAATCAAAAATTTTATCAACTAAAAATAAACCTAGTGCAACGCACGGACCAATACCAAAAGCGAATAAAAGAGTTCCAACCCCCACTATTCCACCTAAATACCAACCAATACTTACAACAGAAATTTCTAAAAAAGCTCTAACGGCTGCCACTGGTAAGTTAGTTACTTTTTGTAAACCAATCATTAATCCATCTCTTGGTCCTGCACCAAGATTAGACACTAAATAAATGCCCCCACCTATTCCAACCATCAATACAGAAATTACTGCTAGGATTAATTGATTAAGATAATTAGACGGGGTTGGTACAAACTTAATACAAAGATCAATCATAAAGGCTATAATTAAGGCATTAAATATTGTACCCATTCCTGGTTTTTGGCCTAGAGGTATCCACAAAATTAAAACAGCAATACTTATTAAAAGAGTAATTGTTCCAATACTTAAATTAACATTTAAGGAAATACCTTGAGCTAAAACACTCCACGGAGAAGCGCCTGTAAAGGAAACAATTAATAATCCTTCACCAAGACCAAACAACGTCAGACCAAAGCATAAAAAAAAGAAAGTAGAAAATTTTGGTTTAAAATTATATGGCTTGTCAGAACTCCAATTAACTTTTGGTATTTTCTTTATTTTTAAAAACATCTTAATAAGTTATTTCTATTATAGATAAAGTCCACTAATGTAATTGCCAAATGAAAAAATTTATAGCCATTTTATTTATTGTAATTTTTCCAGTTATTTCCATGGCACATATGGGTCACTACAATAAATATAACAAAATTGAAATGGAGATTTTTAGAAATGGTGAATTAATTGGATACAATTATTATTTTTTTGAGAGAAATGGTGAGGAAACTATTATTACAAATCAATTTAAATTTTCTGTTGATCTATTAGGAGCTACAATTTTTCAAGTTGAGTCATATGGTGAAGAAAAATATATCAAGGATCAGTTGATATCATATAATTCTAAAACCCTTCAAAATGATAAAGAAAAATTTGTAAATTTAGAATTAAATAAAAAAAGTAAAAAATATGATATCAGGGGCTCCTCATTCAATGGCGAGGCGACAACTAATAATGTTATTGGAAATTGGTGGGATCATAGAATTTTACAAGCAGGGTCTCAAATAAGTCCAATATCTGGAAGTATTAAAGAACAGGTTGTTACTTTTATAGGAAAAGAAAAAATTGATCTTTATGGAAAAATTTATAATGCTGATCATTTTACACTAAAATCTAAAGATATGAATATTCCTAAAGATAAACGATTAGACTTTAATATTTGGTACGATCAAGAAAATTTAAGAATTTTAAAAGTGACTTATTCCAGGATGGGTAATTGGGAGTACAGATTAAAAAGCTTTGAATAACTTATCTTGAAATTTTCTTAAATAAGTCCTTTGCACTTATCCATCCCGACTCTAGTCTTGGTCCTACAAACCAATCACCACAGACACCTATTTTTTTCTTTGGATCCCAAAAACTTTTAATTTTAAAAGGTTTTGAATTGGAAGAATATTTCCAACCATGATTAAGAGAGAAGTTTATTTTCGTTTTTTTAATATTTGAAAGTTGAAAGAACTTATCAATCATAATTTTTGAATTCTCTTTCTTATTATTTTTATTTTGATTGATTTTTTTATTTGCCCATTTAAATGTACTTTGAAGGGTCCATAAATCATATTTTGATTTAAATCTTTTTTTTGAATTTTCGTTACCAGCCCAACCAAGAATTGGATCTTCAAAAAGATAGCTGCTATTTGATTTCTTGTTTTTTTTTATAGCAATCATGGTAGTTATATTTGCATCCATTTTTATTGATTTTTTTAAAAAAGAATTATTTATGAATCTTTTAGAGAGTTTTTTTAATTGTGGAAAAGGACAGGTCAAAATAATACTTTTAAAAGATCTCAATTTTCCATCAGCAAATGATAAATGCCAAAGTTTGTTTTTATAATGAATTTTTTTTAATTCACTTTGATAGTTGCACTTAATTTCTTTTAATAAGTACTTGCTAATATCATTGTTTCCATTTTTACCTATTATTTTCATATGTTTTTTATTTTCTTTTTTTTTGGAGTTAAGAAAAATATGTTTACCACCCCAAACCTTTAAAATTCTTTTTTTAATTAAATCTTTTGTAAATTTTTTAAATTCTGGGGTTTTTGGTGAAAAGTATTGAGTACCATGATCAAAGCCTATATTGCCTTTCATTCTTTTGAAAGATGAACGTCCTCCTGGACCTCGCGCTTTATCAAATAGGATTACTGAATTTTTTCTATTAAGAAGATTCGCAATTGTAGCTCCGGAAATACCTGAGCCGATTACGCAAAATTCACTCATTTACCTGCAACAACCATACCCTCAATCATCATGGTAGGTGAATTGGTTGCATATTTGAAATCTAAATCATTTGCGAGGGTGATACTTTTAAACATATCTTTAAAATTACCTGCAATAGTAATTTCATTTATAGGATATTTAAACTCTCCATTTTCTACTAAAAACCCTGTTGCACCAACAGAATAATCACCAGTTACAATATTACTTCCGTGTCCTATAGTTTCTGTAATATAGAGACTTTTTGATTTTGAATTCAATAAGTCTTTAAAACTTATATTTCCGTTTTCAAAATAAAGATTACTTGTCCCGCCACATCTTCCATTTGATTTAAGGTTTAATTTTTTTCCATTGTAAGTATCAATCAAATAATGTTTTAAAATTCCTTGGTCTACTAATTTAAGAGTATCAGTTTTCACCCCCTCGCTATCAAAATTTCTTGAGCCTAAACCTTTAAGTATATCTGGTTTATCTAACACATTAATTGTATCAGAAAATATTTTTTGGTTTACTTTATCTTTTAAAAAAGAGGTTCCTCTTGATATCGCTGATGATGAAATCGCACTTGCAAAAGTACTTAGTATTCCCTTAGCTATTCTTTTGTCAAAAATTATAGCAATTTTTTCACTACCTATTTTTTTTGAGCTTAATTTTCTAATTGTTTGATAAGCGGCCTGTTTGCCTAATTCTTCTGCGGTATCTAAGTCTTTAAGAAAACATTTGCTAGAATATTCATAATCTCTCTCCATACTTTTTTTATCTTTTGCAACTGTAACGCTCGAAGCTGTAAATGAAGATGTTTTGTAACCAGCACAAAAACCTCCGCTATTAGCTAAAATAAAATTTGATTTATTTTGAGTAAAACTAGATTCTGTATTAACAATCTTTTTATCATTGGAAGCAGCAGACTCTAATTTTTTTAAATAGTCTATTTTTTGATCATTTTCTATATGAGTATCGTCATAAAGACTCAAATCCTTAACCTCTTTGGCCAATAAATCTTTATCTGGTAATGAATTAAATTCATCTTCAGGAGTATTTTTTGTTGTCTCAACACATTTTTCAATCAAAATGTTTAGGTTATCATCAAGCAAATTGGAGGAAGATATTGATGACTTTTTTTTTCCAATGTAAGTGGTAATGCTTATTCCAAGATCATCTGACCTATTAGACTCGTCTAGTTTTTTATTTCTAAAATTAACAGTTTCAGATACAGAGTTATTAACAATCACACTAGACTCAGTTGCACCAAATTTCTTAGCCAAACCTAAACAATACGATGCTTTTTTCTCTAGAAATTCTTGATCTTTGACCATTTAAAGTTTTGTGCCACCAACAGTCATCTTATTAATTAGTATAGATGGTTGAGCAACGCCTACGGGAACACCTTGGCCAGCTTTTCCACATGTTCCAATACCGGGATCCATCATCATGTCATTCCCAACCATAGAAACCTCTTTTAAAATTGAAGGTCCATCTCCAATAAGTGTCGCGCCTTTAATTGGAGATCCAATTTTACCATTAACAATCTCATAAGCTTCAGTACAATTGAATACAAATTTTCCAGAGGTAATATCAACCTGTCCGCCACCAAAACTCACAGCAAAAATACCTTTGTCGACAGCTTTAATCATCTCATCTTGAGTCTGATTACCACTTAGCATCATCGTATTTCTCATTCTTGGAAGAACGATATGTCTATAGTTTTCTCTTCTTCCACTACCAGTAGATTTGGTTTTCATTAAACGAGCATTTAGACGATCTTGCATAAAATTTTTTAAAATCCCATTCTCAATTAAAACAGTTTTTTCTGTCGGAGTTCCCTCATCATCAATCGTAAGACTACCTCTTCTGTTATCAATAGTACCATCATCAACAATTGTAACTCCCTCACTTGCAACTTTTTGGCCCATTAAATTATGAAAAGCTGAGGTTTTTTTTCTGTTAAAATCCCCTTCTAAACCATGACCAACAGCCTCATGAATTAATATTGCCGGCCAACCAGGTCCTAGCACAACTTTCATTTCACCAGCTGGTGCAGGTTTACTCTCTAAATTTACCGAGGCTATTCTCAAAGCCTCATCACAAACACTTTTCCAGTTATCATCTTTTAAATAAGAGTCATAAGATTGTCTTCCACCAACACCATACACACCCGTCTCTTTCCTCCCATTTTTCTCAAGCATAACGGATACATTAAATCTTATTAAAGGACGAACATCAGTTAAAGTTTCTCCACCAGATCTAATTATTTCAACCGATTTTTGTTCTCCCAAAAAATTAGCTGTAACTTGTTTAATGTTGTCATCTTTTGAACGTAAATAATTATTTACTTCATTAAGTATTTTAATTTTTTCATTAAGAGATTTTTGTTCAATTGGGTTGATGTTTTCATAATATTTCTTATTGGATTTAGGAATTTCATGATTATAAGTACCTTTGACAGATTTAAGTGTCGATTTTAAATTTTCTGAAGATTGCATTAAGGAGTTTTTTGAAATTTCGTTAGAGTGAGAATAAGCAACTACTTCATCGGAGATAGCTCTAAACCCAAATCCTAAATCTGAATTATAACTAGAATTTTTTATCTTATTATCATCTAATAAAATTGACTCGGATTTAGAATTTTCTAAGTACAACTCACCATCATCACATTTTTGAAGAGTATCCGAAATTATATTTTCAGCCTCACTTCTTGACAGGTCAGATTTTTCAAAGAAATTACTCATAGATGACATTAAATAGATTGTTTCAAAGATTTTTCAACTAGAGTATTTTACGCATGTACATATATGAGACAAATTAGTAATAAAACATCTAATTATGAAAGTTTATTTTAATAATTCTTGTAAAATTTGTAAGGCAGAAATTGATCTCTATAAGAAGGAAGAAATAGAGGAAATTGATTGGGTTGATATTACAAATAATGAATTGGCAGAACAAGAAACCTCTAAAGATAGTAAACAACTTTTAAGAAGACTGCATGTCAAAGATGGTGAAAAAGTTATTGGAGGTGCAGAAGCTTTTTTATTATTATGGAAAAAAATGCCAAAATATAAATTTCTTTATAAATTTTTTAAATTACCAATCATCTTTAATATATTTACAATTGTATATGAAATAGCAGCTTTTTTTCTTTACTTAAAAAATAAAAAGCAACTTAAAAAATCTAACTTGTAAAAAATAATAAAAATTTACTTAATAGAGACATAGAAGATACAAACATCACTAAGACTATTGAGTACATTAATAAAATAATTTTATTCTTTTTTCTTCTTAATCTAACAAAGTCCTTATCATCCAAATCAGAGATATCTCTCTCACCGACTACTGGATAATCATATGTAAACCTCCATGTACTATCACCAAGTCTTGGATCTAAGTTATTAAAATATGTGATCCAAGCAATAATGTATCTGAAAACTAAATATAAAATTATTAAAAAGGCAGATCCTAAAATCATTACAGATAATACCTAATTTAATATAAATGTTTAATTATTATTTTTGGCTCTTTTCCTTGCAATGAGTTGCGTTAAAGAGTCTACCATTGTATCTGAGGCTTTGAAGATATCTACATTTCTAAACTCATGTGAAAGATTTTTTTCAGGATTAGTTTTATCTTCAATAACAATTCCTTCATCTGGAGAATTATTTTTAATATAAATTAATAATAACCAGTCATCATCTTGTGACTCATCCCATTTAATAAAAACTTCACCTGTTTCAAATCTTCTGTCTATACAACGGAAAATAGACATATCGCGGGTGATATGTCTTTTATTTAACTGAAATACTAGGCTACTTGCACTTCTGTAAAAACTTTCTAATGCAAATTCAATTTTTTGTCTTGCTAAAGTATATTCTTTTTCTTTTTCTAATAAGGTTTCTCTATCTTCATCACCTTGAAGTTTGACCCCTAATGCTTCAACCCTTTCTTTAATTTTTTGATCTCGAAGTAATCGATATTTTTCCTTAAGTTTATCAATTCTTTCTTGTAAACCTGCATAGTCTTCTCTTTTTTCTTTTAAAGAAATTTTCTCAAGTTTTTCTAGTTCCTTGACTTCTCTAATTCTGAATTTTTCAATTTGTTTATCTAGTCTTAATTGTTTTAAAAACTGTTTTTGTTTTTCAGCTTGCTCAATTCTCAAAAGTGCTTGCTCTTTTCTTAGGAATAATTTTATATCTTTCACTCGTTGTTTTTCTAATCTAGCTTCTTCTTTAAGTGTTTGTTCTTTTAGTTTAACTCTAAGAGCTTGTTCTTCCTCTTTTTGTTTAGCCAACTCAATTTTTTCTGCTCTTTCTCTTTCAATTTTTTCTATCTTAATTCTTCTTTTTTCATCACGTTTTAAAACTTTATAATTTGAAATTGTCTCTGAAATTTTGTCAAAAAAACCTTGAATATGTTTTTCTAAACTAAAATTAAATTTAAAATTGAATTGAGGTTTTAGGGATAGCTGTAATTTAACTAATTTTAAAACTATACTTTCATTTTGGGTTTTTTTAATTTGTTTTAAATAATTAGTTTTTTTTAAATTTTTAACCTTGTTTCTCCTTTTTTTGACAACTCTTTTTTTTTTGAATCTTTTAACAACCCTTTTAGTTTTTTTACTTTTTCTTCCAAACTTATAGGATTTGGTTTTTTTTAATACTTTCTTTTTTTTTTTTGATTTTTTTTGTTTTTTTTTCATTTCTGAGAAGAAATGATTCTATCAATAATTTATTGATAAATATAGTCTCTAGTCACAGGGGTTGATCTATAATTTTTAGTGAGTTGAAATTGATAAACAACTTGATCACCCCACTTAAATGCCATTTCACAACCAGCGAGATAAAACTCCCACATTCTAAAAAATTTTTCATCAAATATTTGGATTATTTTATCTTTATTTTTTAAACAGTTTTCTTTCCAGTGTCTTAAAGTATGAGCATAATGAAGTCTTAAAACTTCAATGTCGGTTACAATTAAGCCAGCTTTTTCAATAGGATTCGTTACTTCACTTAAGCTTGGTGTATAACCACCAGGAAAAATATATTTTGTAATCCAAGGATGAGGATCTCTTGGCGGGTTAACAGACCCAATAGTGTGAATTAACGAAACACCATCATCTTTCAACAATTTTTCAATTTGTTTAAAAAACTTTTTATAAAATTTCCTTCCAACGTGTTCAAACATACCAACACTTACTATTCTATCAAATTTCTCATCCAGCTCTCTATAATCCATCATTTTAAATTTTACTTGGTTCTGTAAATTCATTTCTTTTGCTTTTTGATTACAATAGTTTAGTTGATTTTCTGATAGGGTTATTCCAGTAACTTCACACTTAGAATTTTTAGCAATATCAATTGCTAATGATCCCCAGCCACATCCTATATCTAAAACTTTTTGGTCAGGTTTAATATTTAATTTTTTAATTATATGTTGAATCTTATTATTCTGTGCAGTTTCAAGACTATCATTTTCATTTTTAAAATAAGCACATGAATATTGTCTTTTAGGATCTAAAAACAAATCATAGAGATCATCTTTGATATCATAATGATGTGCAACATTCATTTTAGATTTTTTGATAAAGTTAAAATTTGTAAGATATCTATAAGACCCCCTTAATTTATTTAAAAGATAACTAAAAATGTTTAACTCGTTTCTTCCAATATTCATCAATGCTAGATCTAAAAAATCTGTCAGAGATCCATTTTCGATATCTATATCTCCATTTGTATATGCCTCCCCAAAGTAAAGATCTGGATGGAAAAGTAATTTATAATGGAGTTTCTTATTAAGAATTTTTAATTTAATAGGATCGTCAGTTGGCTGCCCAATAATATAATCCTTGGAGTCAGCATCGGTCAAGATAAACCCTCCTTTTTTAAATACTTTATTAAGAAATCTTGCTAAATACATCTCAAGCTGCCAATTTTGATTTTGTTTCAAAATTTAAATCTTTTAAACTCTGCAAAAGATTTCTCTCATCAACTTCGCTAAGTAGACTTAAAGGTGGTAATAGATTTCCATAAATTTTGTTCTCTTTTGAAAACAAAGTATGAAGAGCTGAAATTAAATTATATTTTTCAAAAGTATTTCTGACATTAACTAATTTTTGGTTTAAAGAATGATCTTTCTTTTCTTTAAAATCATCGTAAACTTTTCGAGCTAATTGAGATGTAGCATTGCAAGTTGCAGTAATAATACCTGAACAACCATTTTCTAATCCTTTAATTAATTTTGACTCTGAACCTGGCATAACTGAAAAATTTTCCACCTCTAACTTTTCAAATAAATTGTAAGAACTATCCTTCACACCTACAATTTGATCAGGAAATTTTTGAACTAATTTTTCTACACATTCAATACTAAATTTATATCCACACAATTTTTCAAAATTATAAAGTATAATTTTAGAATCTGGTATTGCATCAATAATTTTTGTGTAAAAGTTTATTACATCCTTATCTTGATATTTATAATAAGCTGGTGGCATGATTAAAAATTTTTTAAAGTTTAGCGACACTGAAATTTTCATCAAATTAATTGTTTCATTTAAAGAATTTAAACCTGTCCCAATTAAATGTTTTTCTTTGTATTTACTTTCTGAAAGATGATTTAGTAATTTAATCTTTTCAGCGATGGGAATTAATTGTGCTTGGCCAGTGCTTCCAAATATTGCTGTGCCATGACAACCATGATCAATTAAATTTTCTGCATGTGATACGGTTTTTTCAATATTTAAGCTTAAATCAGAGTTCAAAATTGACATTGAAGCTGCATATATCCCACTTATTTTTGTCATATTAAAAATTTATATAAAATATAAAAATTAGTAAAGTTTATAAATCGAATATGAAAATATTAGCTGTCCAAAATAGAATGGGAATCGGTGATACTGTGATCTTTTTACCTTTCATAAAGGCTATATCTGAAAAATATAATTCACCAATAAGTTTATTGGTAAAAGATAATTCTAAGGCTAATGAGTTTTTATACGAGACAAATTATATTGATGAAATTCTTATTTTAGAAAGGGGTAAAAATTCTAATAAAAAAAGACATAATGGTTTTTTTGGTTCAATAAATTTAATTCAAGATTTAAAAAAATCTAATTTTGATAAAATTTTTATTTTTAATTCTTCTCTAAGATTTAACTTAGTTGCAAAACTATCTGGAATATCTGAAATTTATCAATACCCATTATTTAGTAAAACTAACCAGCATATAATTGATACTCCAAAAAAATTTTTGAGAGATAAATTGAATATTAATGAGATTGGGGATCCTGAAATTCATATAAACGATGACACAATTTTACAATCAATTAAAAAATACAAAATTGATAAAAATGAAACTAATATACTTTTAGGAATTGGTGGATCTGGACCGACAAAAAGAGTTCCTCCCAAAATATTTATCAATTTTATGGATAAAATTTCAAAAGTTAAAAAATGCAGATTTTTTCTAGCTACTGGAAAAAATAGTGATGAACAAATTATTTTAAATGAAATAATTGAATCAAAATTTAAAGACATATGTTTGCCTTTGGATGATTTACCAATCAAAGAAATATTGCCGATTATAAAGAACTGTAAATTATCTGTTTGTAATGACTCCAGTTTTAGTCACTTATCTGCAGCTTTAGGTATTAAAACCGTAACTTTAATGGTTGATACTCCAGTGATTTATGGAAATTATAACTCTAAAATGTTTCCCATTATTCCAGATGGTGAGGTAACAGTTAGTCATTTTACCTCTGGAAAAGACAAAATTAATCCACAGAAAATATTTGATAAAGCTATAGAGATATTAAATTAGGAAATATCGTTCAAAACTATATCTTTTGCTTCATTTACAATTGAAGACAATCTAGCAGTCTCCGGTGAAATATCCGGATGGATTTTTTTTTGTATTTTAACATAAGCTTTATTTACATCTTCTTTTGTAATTTTTTTATTCACATCTAAATTTAATATTTTATATGCTTCAGTTACTGAAATTGAAGATGAGTTATTTAGGTTCGATTGATTAAAAGAAAATCTTCCTGATCTTCTCAATGTTTGAATTAATCTATAAAGTGATATTAATTGAAAAATAGATAGACCTTTTAATTTCAATAATGCAAGACTAGCCAATGTAAAAGGCAAAGTTAATAAAAAACGCCCACCGATTGCAAATAAAATTGCTAATACAATAAATCCAAGTATTAATAAAATCCTTAGACCCTTTGATATTTTTTTTGAAGAAATCTTAGTTATAAATTTCAATAGAAAGTATAAAATAGTCAAAATGACTAATGTATAAATTATGATATTCATATAGTTCTTCTTTTTTATGAAAGTACCACAACTTAGAAAAAAACTGGAAATAAAATCTTGTCACAACACAAGTTGGGAAGATAATTACAGCTGGATACATCAAAAAGATATTCTTGAAGTCTTAAAAGACAAAAATAAGTTAAATCCAGAAGTAAAAAAATACTTGATTGAAGAAAACAATCATACTGATTATCATCTTAAAGATACTAAAGACTTACAGAAAAAACTTTTTGATGAAATAAAGGGGAGAATAAAATTAGATGATGAATCTCTTCCTTTTAGAGACCATACTTATGATTATTGGACAAAAACCACAACAGAAGGAAATTATTCTATCAAACTACGTAAAAAAATTAATACAGATAATGTTGAAGAAATTTGGAACGGAGATAAAGAAAAAGAAAAATTAGGCGTTGAATATTTTGGAGTGGGAGATTTAGAAGTAAGCCATAACGATAAATTACTTGCATTTTCTCTGGACACCAAAGGGTCGGAATATTACAAAATCTTCATAAGAAATATTTCAACAAATAAGTTAGTTACAAAAGAAATTACGGACACATCTGGTAGTATTACTTTTAGTCTAGACGATAAATATATTTTTTACTCAAAATTAGATGAAAATCATCGTGCCCGAAAAATATATAGACATAAAATTGGAGACCATTTAAGTGAGGATTATTTAGTCTTTGAGGAAAAAAGTGAAGCTTTTACAGTTGGAATAAGCTTAACCTCTGACGAAAAATATTATCTAATAACAACTTCTGATCACAACACATCAGAACAATACTACTTTGGTGTTGATGAAATAACTCCAAAACCAAAATTAATTATTAAAAGACAAAGAGGGATTTTATACTCTATAAATTCTTGGGCTAATAATTTTTATAATCATACAAATAATAGTGCTGAAGATTTCAAGATTGATATCTCTTCAAGCTTAGAGAACCAAAATTGGAAACCTTTTGTACCTTCAAAAAATGAGGTTTTAATTGGTGGTTGTGTGTTTTTAAAAAATTGGATAATTCGATCAGAAACTTCTGATGCATTAGATAAGTTATTTATTAGAAATATATCAACAAATTTTGAGGAAGAATTAATTTTTTCAGATGAAAAAGTGTACGTACCAAATATTTCTCTTAAACAAAAAGATCGAAATACAGACGAAATTTACCTTGGATATTCATCGCCGAAAACTCCTTCTAGAGTTTATTCATATAATCTTTCAGATAAATCTAAAAAATTAGTTAAAGAACAAGAAATTCCATCAGGCCATAATTCAAAAGATTATATCGTAGAGAGAATTGAGTATAAATCTCATGATGGAAGAATGGTTCCTTTAACAATAACAAGACATAAGAAAACTAAGATTGATGGAACTGCAAATGTCTTATTATATGGTTATGGTTCATACGGAAATTCAATGAGCCCTAGTTTTTCATCTACACGTTTGAGTTTGATCAACAGAGATATCATCTGGGCTACAGCTCATATTAGAGGTGGAATGGAAAAAGGTATGAAATGGTGGAAAGAGGGAAAATTAACAAACAAAAAAAATACCTTTGAGGATTACATTTATGCAGCTAAATATTTAATTGAAAATAAATATTCTTCTGCTGGAAAGATCATTGGTATGGGTGGATCTGCAGGTGGATTATTAATGGGAGCAGTGGTAAACCAATCTCCAAAATTATTTTTAGGAATTATAATGGCGGTACCATTTGTTGACTCTTTAACTACTAACCTTGATCACTCTCTACCATTAACAATTGGTGAATTTGATGAGTTTGGTAATGCCAAAGATAATAAAGATCACTTTGATTATATATTTTCTTATGCTCCTTATAATAATATAAAAAAAATGGACTACCCTCATATGTTAATTACCACTAGTTTAAGTGACAATAGAGTATTGTTTGATGAGCCTGCTAAATTTACTGCGAAGCTAAGAGACTTAAAAACAGATAATAATTTATTACTTTTAAAAACAGAAATGGATGCAGGTCATGGTGGAAAATCAGGTAGAGACGGTGCTATAGAGGAAATAGCTTTAGACTATGCTTTTGCACTAAAAATTTCAAAAAAAATTTAATTTCTCAATCTTGAAAAACTTTAAATCGTTCCTACATAATTGAAATAAGTCGCCTAATGGGGCTTATAAATAAACTTGCTAAACAAAGGAGGATATATGACAAGTAAGGATCTATCTATATTTAACTCATTAAGACCATTCTCAATTGGGTTTGACGATATGTTTGATCAATTTGAGAATATGTTGGGAAATGGTGCAATGACAATGCAATCCAATTACCCACCATACAACATCAGAAAGACTGGTAAAGATAACTACGCTATTGAAGTTGCTTTAGCAGGATTCAACAAAAAAGATGTTGAGGTTGAGTTTGAAGATAATTTATTAACTGTAAGAACAAAACAAGTTGATAAATCTGAAGATAAAAATGCTGATGGAGAGATCATTCATAAGGGAATATCTCAAAGACAATTTGCTAGATCATTTACAATTGCTGATGATGTTAAAGTAAATGGTGCTGAGCTCAAAGATGGACTTTTAACGATATCTTGTGAGAGAATTGTACCAGAGCATAAGAAGAAAAAACTAATCGAAATTAGATAAGTTAAAGCCTTGCTTGCGGGGTAACATGCTCCGCAAGTAAACTAAAAACACCCTTTTGATGAAAATCCAATCACCACTGAGTTAGTGTCTACCTCAAATTTTCTTTCACAAGAAATACCATATTTTTTTGTTTTATATACAAGAACTTGATTTCCTTTTTCATTCTTAAAATCTTCATCAGGATTTCCTAAATCAATTTTAAGTTCACTGGATAATTGACCTATGTATTTACCCAATCTTTTATTTTCTTGCTCAACAATTTTGTCAGTTTTTTCTTGTACAGTCTGGCATCCAGTGACCACTAAGAAGAAACTAACTAACAAAACGATTAATTTAAAATTTCTCATTTTTACATTCTAGCTTCTAAATATGACCAAAATATAAACTTCTTAGTTGAATTATGTTGATAAAATTAGATTTGGCTAAGTATTTATCAAAAGAATCATCTATTTAGTCAGAATAGGAGGAATAATGTTAGACAAATATTTTGAGTACAAAAAACACAAAACAGATTTTAAAACAGAAGTAATAGCCGGAACTACTACTTTTTTAACCATGGCTTATATTATGTTTTTAAATCCGTTTATTTTATCAGGTGAATTTGCTGGACCCGAAAAAGGTTTCTTTGATTTTGGTGCAGTTTACACTGCAACTATCTTAGCAACTGCTTTGGCTTGTTTCATAATGGCATTTCATGGAAAAACTTGGCCGATTGGTCTTGCGCCAGGAATGGGGATAAATGCTTTTGTAGCTTTTGGAGTTTGTGCTGGTATGGGATATACACCGCAACAAGCTTTGGGTGCTGTATTAGTTGCTGGTGTATTATTTTTAATTATATCATTAACACCAATAAGAGCATGGCTTATCAACTCTATCCCTAAGAGTTTAAAATTAGGAATTGGCGCAGGAATTGGTTTGTTCTTAGCAATTATTGGTCTTCAGATAATGGAAGTAGTTGTTGATAATCCTGTAACATTAGTACAGCTTGGAAATTTAAGTGATCCACTTGTTTTATTAGGATGCGCAACTTTTATTGCAATAATTGTTTTAGATAAGATGAATGTCAAAGGTAATATCATTATTGGTATTTTAGTATTTAGTATAATTGCTTGGGCTACGGGTCTTGCAAAATTTAATGGTATTGCAAGTGCTCCGCCTTCAATGACTTATCTTTTTGAATTTGATTTATCTGCAGCTATGACAGCTGGAATGTCTACGGTCATATTTACTCTATTGTTTGTAGACTTTTTTGATACTGCAGGAACTTTAACTTCAGTCGCCAATGTAGCTGGAAAAGTGGGCAAAGATGGAAAAGTTAAAGACATCAATAAAGCAATGTTATCAGACAGCGTTAGCACTGTTGCTGGAGCTGTAATGGGAACCACAACCGTAACTAGTTACGTTGAGTCTGGGGCTGGGGTAAAAGCTGGCGGAAAGACTGGCATGACCTCTTTGGTAATTGGTATATTATTTTTAGCATGTATATTTTTTGCGCCCTTAGCAACTAGTTTGCCAAAACAAATTGATGGTGCTGCTTTACTTTTTGTTTCAGTTCTATTTATAAGAAATATTACTGACATAGAGTGGAATGATGTTTCAGAATCTGCTCCAGCAATTCTTGCGATGATCGCTATGCCTTTAACTTATAGTATCAGCAATGGTATTGCTCTAGCATTCGTATCATATGCTTTGATCAAGATATTCACTGGTAAATTTGCAACTACTTCACCAGCTATTTGGGTAATAGCAATTTTGAGTGTTGTAAGTTTTGCAGTTGCTTAAATATTAATTGAACAGGGCTAGTTTATACTAGCCCTGTTTATTTTTTCTCACAATCTCCTCAATAGACAATTCTTCATAATGTTCTGTAGGTTGAACAATCCAAGGATCTGAATCTAATTTGATAGGACAAAAATCAGGTTCGAAAGTTGATGATTTCTTTTTCCATAAACAAGCAGTTTTTACTTCTTTTATATAATCTTTAGTTGGGCCATAATTTTTCAACCACTCAATGCTTTTATTAAGCGTCAAACCAGTATCTGAAAGATCATCTATTAGAAGAACCTTGTTAAAATCTTTATTATTTGCCAAAGAACTTATTTCTCTTGCAAACATCAATTGGCCCTGTTGATCCTCTAAACCTTTACCTGAATAACTTTGAATAACAATATATGCGATTGGTAGTTTCAAAATCCTTGATAAAATATCAATAATAGGAGCTGCCCCTCTCATAATACCAACTAACACAGTTGGTTTATATTTTTCATGAATTTGTATTGCTAACTTTTCAACAATTTGAGTATATTCATCAAAACTGATAATTAATTTCTCTGCCATGAAATTTATTATCATAATTAAAAATAATTAAAAAGGAGAAATCATGAAGGCTTATTGGATAAGTTTGTATACTAAAGTGGATGACCAAGAAAATTTAAAAAAGTATGCAGAGACAGTAACTCCAATTATTAAAAGTTATGGTGGTTTACCTTTAGTTAGAGGTGGCAAGCATACAACTTTCGATGGTGATGATTTTTTTAGAACTGTGGTTTGGGAATTTCCAAATTACGAGCAAGCTTTAAAATGTCATCAATCTAAAGAATATCAGGCTGGTTGGGATTTAGCCAAAAAGACCACTATAAGACACATGCAAATCGTTGAAGGATTTAGTACTGAATAGGCTCAGGATCTATACTTCTCCATAAATACCATGTAGCTACTGAACAATAAGGTGAAAATCTTTTTTGAAGTAAAGACACAAATTTTTCCGGTGGAAAATATTTTTTATTATAATTTTTAGAAATCGCTCTCAAAAGCCCAATATCTTTTATAGGCCAAATGTCAGATCTATTATATGTAAAAAGTAAAATCATTTCAGCCGACCATCTACCTATTTGTCTCAAATTAGATAAATAAACTATAGCTTCCTCATCACTCATATTCTTTATTAATTTGGGATTAAAGGATTTATTAAGAATTTGTTTGGCTAAACTTTTTATTCCCAAGACTTTTTGCCTACTTAATCCACAATTTCTTAGTTGTGTTGAGGTCAATTTAGATACAGTTTTAGGATTAATTTTATTTTTACATTTTTTCTTAAATTTTAAAAAAACTGAATTTGCTGCGACAACACTTATTTGCTGACCAATAATGCTTTTACACAATGAAAAAAAAATATCCTTTCTTGAGGTGAGAGTCGTTTCATTGGGACTTCGATAATTTTCAATTAATCTTGACATTATTTTATCCCTTTTGGATAAATATCTTTTAGCTTTATTCCAATATTTTGGAACTTTAGTCATTGATTGTTTTAGAAGTAATTATTTTTTTATTGTAAATTTCTCTTCTAAAAATAATTAATGTTGAAATAATTACCAAAGAGGCTCCAAGAAGAGTTTTGATTGTTGGAACCTCACCCCAAATGAAATATCCAAAAATTATTGCAAACAAAAGAGCTAGATATTTTAAAGGAGTTACCAAAGAAACCTCAGAATACTTATATGACTGACCTAACCATAAATTTGCAACACCTCCAAAAATGCCGACTAAAGATAATAAAATAAAATCCTGTAAATTGGGCAAAACCCATCCTTGTGGAATAGTTAAAAAACTCAATAAGGTTATTGATAAGGAAAAATAGAATGAAATTAACCAAACTGGTTCTGTAGTCGATAACTGTCTTATTGATATCGCTACATAAGATAGACCAAGACAAAATATTATGGGAAAAATATAATAAATGTTAAGTTCACTTATCCCTGGTTCAGTGATTACTAATATTCCTATAAAACCAACTATCACAGCTAACCATCTATAAATTCCAACTTTTTCACTCAATAAAAAAATTGAAAATATAGTTGTAAAAATTGGAGCAGCAAAAGAAATACTCACCACAGTTGCTAGAGGTAATTTTCTTAAAGCAATAAAAATTGCTACTAAAGCAATTAAACCCGACAAGCACCTTAGGGCATGCAAGCCTGTTCTTTTGGTTTGATAAAAATTGTGAAGTCTATCTCTTGGTATAATGAAAAAATAAAATAGTATCCCAAAAAACCCTCTAAAAAATAAAACCTGTCCAATTGGATAATCGACTGACCACTTAACAATTATATCCATTATTGAGAATGCACAAACAGACATAAACATGTACAAAAATCCCAATTGATTTTTACTAAGCATACGAATAATTTGTAAATTAATTTAAATCATAATCAATGGAAATAGCAGTTTTAGCACTTGGATGTTTTTGGGGGCCTGAAATCAAATTCAGCAAAATTAATGGTGTTATCAAAACTGAAGTTGGCTATTGCGGTGGTAATAGTTCACAAACCACCTACAAAGAAGTTTGTACAGGAAATACAAATCATGCTGAAGTTGTCAAAATTGATTTTGATGAGAAGTTAATTACTTATGAAGAAATTTTGAAAATTTTTTTTGAAATTCATGACCCAACTACGCTAAATGCTCAAGGACCAGATTTTGGCACACAATATAGAAGCGAAATCTTTTATTTGAATGACAATCAAAAAAAAATTGCAGAAGATGTTCTGGACAAAGTCAATAAAAAGTTATCAGGGAAAGTTGTAACAAAAATTTCCGTACTTAAAAACTATTGTATTGCTGAGGAATATCATCAAAAATATTTAGAAAAGAGATAATGTCATTAGTAGAAACTGATTGGCTCGAAAATAACAAAGACAAAGTAAAAATAATTGATTGCTCGTGGCACATGCCACAAACGAAAAGAAATGGTTTTGAAGAGTTTAAAACTCAACATATCCCGGAGTCCATTTTTTTTGACCTAGATGATAATTCTGACAAAAATACAAATCTTCCACATATGTTAGTGAATAAAAATGAATGGGAAAAAATAGTCTCAAATATGGGAATCAAAAATGAGGATATAATAATTATTTATGATAATTCTGATGTTGTTAGCTCATGTCGCTGTTGGTTTAATTTTATCTATTATGGTCATGATCCTAAACTAGTTCATGTTTTAAATGGGGGTTTAAAAAAATGGCTGGAAGAAAAAAGAAAAGTAACAAATAATTTGTCTAAAGTTATAAAGTCAGACTATAAAAGTTTTGAAAATCAGGAATTAGTTAAAAACAAAGATTCAATTAATCAAAATATAGAAACCCAAAATTTTAGAGTTGTTGATGCGAGAAGCAAAGAAAGATTTGAAGGAAAGGTTCCTGAACCTAGAGAGGGATTAAAAAGTGGAAGTATTAAAAATTCTGTATGCATACCATTTGGCTCTTGTTTGAATGAGGATAAAACTTTTAAAAATAAACAAGAACTTGAAAAAATTTTTCAATCTTCCTTAAAAAACTTAAATGATAAAAATATTGTTTTTTCATGTGGATCTGGGGTAACCGCGTGTGTTTTGGCACTAGCTTATTCTTTAATAAATGATAAATATCGACCCTGTATTTATGATGGTTCTTGGGCTGAATACGGGTTAATTTAAAAAGAATGAAAAGATCAACTAAAACTATATCAATTATTTTAATATTTTTTCTAATCATTGCAGCAGTAATTATTGGTAGAACAATGATTGGAAATCATTTTAAAAAAAAATTTAGTAAAAGACCCCCTCCAGGAATAATTGTCACTGAAGTAGTAAAAAAAGAATTTGCTGAAACAATAGAGACCTTTGGTACTGCAATTTCAAAAAAATCTGAGACTTTTAAAATAAAAAAAGATGATCTTTTTGAAGATTTTAAATTAAAAGACTTTGTTAAAAAAGGAGATGTAATAATCAAGTTGAAAAGCGGAAATATTATAGCTCCATTCAGCGGAGTAATTGGTTATACTGGTCTTACGGAAGATATTCTTGTATCTAATAATATATTCATCATAACATTGGATGATAATTCAACTATTTACTCAGACATCAAAATTCCAGAGAATTATTCTGCATCTATTAAAAAAGGTCTTCCAGTTGACGTAAAATTATCTAGTTTTAAAGACAAAACTTTTTCAGGTGAAGTTGATTTTGTATCAAGCAGGATTAACGCTGATACAAGAAGTATATTATCCAGAATTAAAGTGCAAAATAGTAATCTCGAACTAATTTCGGGATCTCTATTAGAAGTAAGCGTTAAATTTAATCTTAGAAACGCATTAAGTGTGCCTGATACAAGCGTGATGATTGAGGGCGACAAATCCTATGTTTACAAAATAAATGGCGAAAATGTTGCAAATAAAACTGAGGTTAAAACAGGTCTAAGGAGTAATAAAAACATCGAGGTAATTTCTGGATTAAGTGAGGGAGAAATAATCGTTGCTGAAGGATTAAAAAAAGTAAGACCTAGAGGAAAAATAAAACCTATTACAAAATAAATGTTTATTACTGAACTAAGCATAAAAAGACCAGCTGTTTCTTGGGTAATGTCTTTAATCTTAATTATTTTTGGTTTATTTGTCTTTTGGAAATTGCCAGTAAGAGAATTACCCAATGGAATACAGCCGCCTATTGTCCAGGTTCAAGTGGATTATAAATCTGCATCAGCATCAATTGTGGATCAAGAAGTTACTCAAGTCGTTGAAGATGTTATTGGAGGTGCTGAAGGTATAAAAAATATAGACTCAAAATCTGAAAATGGAAGAAGCACAATTAATGTAGAGTTTGATACTAGAATTGATTTAGATAATGCTGCTAATGATATAAGAGAGAGAGTTGCGAGAGTTATAGATAATTTACCATCTGAGTCTGATCCTCCTCAAATATTAAAAAGGGCAGCTGGTTTTACTACGACTATGTGGTTGTCGTTATCATCTGCAACTTGGAGTGATCTTGAATTAGGAGACTATGCAGAAAGATATTTAGTTGATCAGTTTTCTAGTATTAAAAATGTTGGAAGGATTCTTGTTGGTGGTCTAAGAGAATTAAGTATCAGAGTTTGGATAGATCCAATTAAACTTGCTGCAAATGATTTAACTATTAAGGAAGTTGAAATTGCAATGCGTGGAGAAAACATAAGTCTTCCAGCTGGTACTCTTGAGGCAGATAATATTGACCTAACTTTAAATTTAGATAAATCATACAATGATATAAATTCGATAAAACAATTACCAATCAAAAAAACAAATAATAAAGTCATTTTGCTATCTGATGTGGCTGACATTGAATTTGGACCTGTTTCAGAAAAAACACTTTTTAAAGCTCAAACAAAAGACCAAATCAATTTAAGGACAGTGGGTATTGGTATTTATGCAAGAAGTGGAGCTTCAACAGTCGAACTTTCGAATGAAATCAAAAAAAAGATAGTTGAAGTTAAAAAATCTTTACCAAGTGAATTAGATTTAAGAGTTTCATTTAATAGAGCAAACTACGTGGAGGCTGCTATTGAAGAGGTATATAAAACCCTTTTGATTGCTTTTGTATTAGTAGTACTAATAATTTATTTATTTCTTGGTAATCTTAAAGCTGTAGTCGTTCCAGCAATCGCTCTTCCAGTAAGCTTGATAGCATCTTTTTTAGGTCTTTATATTTTTGGATTGTCCATAAATATATTTGTTCTTTTAAGTTTTATTTTAGCGATTGGAATAATTACTGATGACTCGGTGATTATGACTGATGCAATCTATCGAAGAATAGAAAATGGAGAAACTCCACTAGTTGCTGCCTATAAAGGGTCTAAACAAATTTCGTTTGCAATTATAGCGACAACATTAATTCTAGTAGCTGTATTTTTACCACTGATTTTCATCGAAGGAATTTCAGGAACTTTATTTAGAGAAACGGCAATTGCATTATCATTTTCAATAGTTGTCTCATCATTTGTTGCCCTTACCTTGTCGCCAATGCTCGCAAGTAAATTTTTAAATAAAAAGACTTCAAAAAGGATTTTTATTCAAAAATTTGAAAAAATATTTTTAGGATTTTCAAAATTCTATAGAGAGACTTTAGATGTCATTGCTCACAAAACAAAATCAGTGGGTTCTTTTATTATATTTATAATTATTTGCTCTGTTTTATTGTTTAGTTTCTCTAAAAAAGAATTATTGCCGATGGAAGATCGTGGTGCTTATTTAATTATTGGCGCAACAGATGAAGGAAGCTCTTTTGAGTATACACAAGAACAAGCACAAAAAGTCGAAGCTAGATTAATTCCACTTTTACAAGCTGAAGATAGTCCATACTCAAGATTTATCATGAGAGTACCTGGTTTTGGTAGTTCTGCAAACTCATATAATAGTTTTATTATAATTGCACTTTTAGATGACTGGAAAAATAGGAAAAAAGGACAACAGGTTGTTTTAAGAGAGGCTATTGGAAAAATTGTTACATTACCTCAAGCTCTTGCATTTCCAATATCTCCACAATCAATCAGGGTATCTAATTATAATAAGCCAGTACAAATGGTTATTTATGGAAGTACATATGAGGAACTTGAAGAAATTCAAAAAAGAGTAATTAGAAAATTAAGGTCTAACAAAAGTCTCTCAAGAATTGAGTCTGATTACAATCGAAACAAACCTGAAGTGAAATTAGTTATCAATAAAAATAAAGCTAAAGATTTAGGTGTTTCAACAAAAGCTATAGGAGAAACACTTGAAACTCTTTATGGTGGAAAAAAAATTACAACTTTTAATAAATTAGGTAAAGAATACCCAATTGTAGTTCAGCAATATTTATCTGATAGAAGGAATAAAGAAGGAGTTTCTAAAATTTTTGTTCGTTCTGAAACAAATGGAAAACTAATCTCTTTATCAAATTTAGTCAATTTTAAAGAAGAAGGTTCAGCAAAACAACTTGCGAGGTACAATAGACAACGAGCAGTCACAATATCTGCAAATATTAATGAAGGATACACCCTAACTGAGGCGATAAAATTCTTTGAGAATATCATGGCAGATTTAGCTCCAAAAAATCAAATTACCTGGAAAGGTAAATCAGAGGAAATTAAAGAAACTAGTAATGAATTATTCATAATTTTTGCTCTCGCATTGCTCACAGCTTACTTGGTGATGGCAGCAACATTTAATTCATTCATTCATCCCTTCATTATAATTCTAACTGTTCCTTTGGCAATTTTTGGTGGGTTAGTATTTATTTTGTTTTTAAATAGTTCAGTTAATATTTTCTCTCAGATCGCTTTGATAATACTTATCGGTATATCGACTAAAAATAGTATTTTAATTGTTGATTATGCCAATCGAATTAGGACTACAGGAAAAAGCATTGAATTAGCTGTGAAAGAAGCTTGTTCAGTTAGATTTAGACCTATCATTATGACATCATTAAGTACAATGATCGCAATGATACCTTTGGTTATAGGAAATATTGGTCCAGGCGCAGGTGAAGGATCAAGATTAGCTGTGGGAGCAACCATCTTGGGAGGTATGATAATTTCAACTTTTTTCACATTATATGTTACCCCATCAATGTATTTAGCTTTGGCAAAAAACACTAAAAGGATTGATGTGATAGACCTAGAGTTAAAAAAAGAACTTTCTAAAAAATAATATATTTATTTTTATTTAAAGAATTGCTGCAACTCAATAATTGTTTTTTATAAATATTAGACTGTTTCTCAACTTTTTTAGCTAATCCAATAACTTTTTTATTTTTTTTATAATGCTTAAAATTTCCCCAGCCCTCATGATAGGCCAAATATTGTTTAAAAGCGTCTTGTTTGGAAATTTTTAAGATTGTTTCTGATTTACTAGTATACCAACCAATGAAATCAACACTATCTTTAAATCTGGCTCTTGTTGCTAACTTATTTCCTGTTTCTTTTTTATATTGTTCCCAAGTCCCTTTGACTGCCTGAGAATATCCAAATGAACTTGATGGGCGTTTATAAGGGATTACCTTAAATATTTTTTTTCTAGCTGGTTTAGCTAACCAATCAAAATCTGACTCCATTTTTATTATAGCTAATTGAATATAAATAGGGGTACCCCATTTTTGCTCTGTTTTTTTTGCATACTTGTACCAGAGATAACGCTCATTAAATATTGAACAACTGTTTGCAGTATTTGATGGAATTGATGAACATCCTGTTAAGAAAAAAATAAATAATATAATAAATTTATTTTTTAGTAGTCCCATATTTATTTATAAGATTCTGAACAAAAATTACAACTACCACCCCTAATAAATTTCCGAACAGATCTGACCACTGAAAACTCCTTTCAGGAATTACTATATGAAATACTTCTAATAGAACTGAAATTACTAAAAGATAATATAAAGCTAGTTTTACTTTTTCTGAATTCAAAAAAGTCAGATATCCTAAAATAGTAACTAATCCAAAAGCGTAAAAATGGTTAGATGATATTATAAAATCTGATGTAATTTGTGGTTGAACTTTACAATTATCAAAAAAAATACATCCCAATAGACTTCCAGGAAATAAATATAAGGAAATTAATAATAAATTAATTACATAAAAAAATATTTTAAATTTTGAAAAAAAATTTGTCATTTAATTAGATAGTTTTATTTATAAATTTAATTTAAAGATAATTATATGAGTTTTTTAATATTAGTAAGGCATGGACAAAGTACTTGGAATTTAGAGAAAAAATTTACTGGTTGGGTGGATGTTGATTTGACCGAAAAAGGTATATTGGAGGCAAAAAAAGCAGGATCCTTATTAAAAAACAAAAACATTAAAATTGATTTTTATTACACTTCTCTTCAATTAAGAGCAAATAACACTCTTAAAATAATTCAACAAGAGTTAGATGACAAAAAAAATTTTACTAGAGCTTGGCAATTGAATGAGAGACATTACGGAGCGCTAACTGGTTTAAATAAAATTGAAATGAGTAAAAAAATCGGTGAGGATAAAATTCATGAGTTTAGAAGATCATGGGATCTAAGACCAGATCCGCTAAAAAAAGAAAGTCCGTATCATCCACTTAACATTGATACTTATAAAAAAATTCCGAGAGAATTATTACCTGACACTGAGTCCTTAAAAGATACTTATGAAAGAGTTATAAATTTTTTTGAAGAACACGTGAAAGAAAATTTAAAAAATAATAATGTTTTAATATCTGCACACGGAAACTCTATCAGAGCTTTATGTAAAAATTTATTTAATCTAGATAATAAACAAATTTCTAATTTAGAAATCCCGACTGGAAATCCAATGTTGATAGAATTTAAAGAAAATTTTACAATAGCGAAATGTGAATATCTTGATAAGGAAAGAGCTAAAGATCTTTTAATTTTTTAAAGACATCTAAATTTGTTAAATGATAAAATTTTTTTTTACTTTGAAAACCATTTAATTTATTTTCTTTTTGTAAATTATCCCATATTTTTGAAATAGAAAAATTTGAGACTTTATATTCTTCAAATAAACTTTTGTTTAGAATTTGACAACCAATATATATCAAATCATTTTTTTCATTTTTTTTTATCAAATTATTTTCCAATGTAAAATCACCTAAAAAATTTTTATCAAAACTTAATTCTTTGTCTGATAGCAGGAGAACATTATCTAATTTATTTGAAAAATAAAAATTCTGCATTTGAGTGATTTCATGAAGATAATCTTTGTACCATAAAGTGTCAGGGTTAAAAATTATGAAATCATTATCATCTGAATAATTGATTAAATTTAATATTCCTCCACCTGTATTAAGTATTTCATTTTTCTCTTGGATTATTTTAATATTTATTGGAAACTTTTTATTTTCAATGAATTTTGAAATTTGATCACCTAAATGAAATGTGTTGATAAAAATTTTTTGAACACCCAGTTTCATAATTAGATTTATGCAAACCTCTAACATTGTTTTATCATTTAATTTCAAAAGAGGTTTGGGTGTCTTTAAAGTAAGGGGATTTAATCTCGTTCCGAGGCCTGCACATAATATCAAAGCTGTTTTAATTCTCATTTAATCTTTTTAAAATTTTGATTTAATAAATTTTTCAAATCAACGAATGTTTGATTTTGATCAATACGCATATTAATCAGTTGCCAAGTGTAAGGAATTAATCTTAGGTAATTTTTTTTTCTATCCCTAAGTGCTAGACGGGTAAATATTCCAATAATTTTTAGATTTCTTAAAACTGATAATATTTCAAAATCATTCTTGAATTTTTTAATATCCAATTTTTTTTGTTTTTTTATATAAAGTTTAAAGATTTTATCTTTAAATGAGTTAGAAGTTTTTAGTCTTACATCGTCTATCAAAGAAGCTAAATCATAAGCTTTGTTACCGATTAATGCGTCTTGACTATCAATAAGACCTATTTGGTTTTTTACTGACATTAAATTTGAAACGTGAAAATCTCTGTGGACGAAAATATTATCTTTTAATTTTAATTTCAAAGTTAATTCTTTAATAATTTTTTTAAAATCTTTACAAAATTTTTTTTTCTTTAACTTTGATAAATCATTCTTTACATACCAATCACAAAATAAATTTGCCTCATTTATCAAAATCTTTTTATCATATTTTGGAATTGTATAATTTTGATTTCTAAAATTTTTTACTTTTCTATTTTTTATAGACTGCATTTGTATTAATAATTTAATTATTTTATTAAAATAGCTTAGTTTATTTTTACCCTTTTTGTTTAATATTTTGAAAACAGTTTCATTTCCAAAATCTTCTATTTCGATGAAATTTTTATCATATCTTTGAGTATATAATCGTGGTGCTAAAATATTATTCTTGTTTAAAATTTTATTTATCGCATCGTATACAAGTAAATTTTTAAATTTTTCTTTTTTGGCGTAAACTACAATAGAAGATTTACCATTTACTTTCTTTTTAAAAAAACTTCTTAAAGATGCATCCCCCTTTATTTTTATTAATTTTGGCATTCAGGAATAGAAGCTATAAACCTTTAATTTGTAGAGATCTAGTTTTGTGATCTTTTCCATACTCGAAAAATAATTCTATCAAATTTTTTGGTTTTTCTTTAATTATTTGTGGCCATTCTACTAACGTAATTGTATTTTTATTATCCTCAAATAAATCTAAATTTTTAATTTCCTCAGCAGATTTTAATCTAAATAAATCATAATGATTTATCTTGAAACCATTTATTTGATACTCATTTAACAAATTAAAAGTGGGACTTGTAACTTCTGTTATCTCTAATTTATTAAGTTTTTGAAATTGATTAATAAGATATCTGATAAAAGTAGTTTTTCCTACTCCGATTTCACCATATAAAAAAATAAAGCTTCCAGGCTTGATTTTTTTTAAAAATGTACCAGCAAGTTCCTCTGTTTCTTTTTCTGAAGATAAATCTATTATATCACTTTTAATAGCGGTAGGCATTAGGTTTAAAAGGACCTTCAACTCCGACACTTATATAGTCCGCCTGTTCTTTTGATAATTTAGTTAATTTTGCTCCAACTTTCTTAAGATGAAGTGTGGCAACCTTCTCATCTAGATGTTTTGGTAAAACATAAACTTTGTTCTCGTAGTTTTTATGATTATTCCAAAGCTCTATCTGGGCAATCACTTGGTTAGTAAACGATGCGCTCATTACAAAACTTGGATGACCTGTGGCACAACCTAAATTAACTAATCTACCTTCTGCTAATAAAATAATCCTTTTTTTACTTGGTAATTCTATCTCGTGAACTTGAGGTTTTACTTCAGTCCATTTATAATTTTTCAAAGCATCAACTTGAATTTCGTTATCAAAGTGTCCTATGTTACATAAAATTGCTCTATCTTTCATTTCTCTCATATGATCAGCTGTAACAATATCTTTGTTACCAGTTGCTGTAACGACGATGTCAGCTTTGCTAATTGCCTCTTCCATCAAAACCACTTCATAACCCTCCATTGCTGCTTGTAATGCACATATTGGATCGGCCTCTGTAACTAACACTCTAGCACCGCTTTGTCTTAAAGATGCAGCACTTCCTTTACCAACATCTCCAAATCCAGCTACTATAGCAATTTTTCCAGACATCATAACATCTGTAGCTCTTCTTATGCCATCAACTAAACTTTCTCTACATCCATAGAGATTGTCAAATTTAGATTTGGTGACGGAATCATTTACATTTATTGCAGACACTAACAAAGTTTTATCTTTTTCCATTTTATTAAGAGCTTTAATCCCTGTTGTTGTCTCCTCTGAAACACCTTTCACATTTTTAAGTAATTCTTTGTACTCTTGATGCATGATTGCAGTGAGGTCTCCTCCATCATCTAAAAGCATGTTAGGCGCCCAATCTTTTTTACCCTCAATCGTTTGTTTAATACACCAAATATATTCCTCTTCAGTTTCTCCCTTCCAAGCATATACTGGAATTCCAGCTTTGGCGATTGCAGCCGCTGCATGATCTTGAGTTGAAAAAATATTACAAGATGACCATCTTACCTCAGCACCTAAGGCAACAAGTGTTTCAATTAAAACTGCTGTTTGGATAGTCATGTGCAGACATCCAATTATTTTCGCCCCTTTTAGCGGTGACTTTCCAGAATATTCCTCTCTTAAAGCCATTAAGCCAGGCATTTCACTCTCTGCTATTGAAATTTCTTTTCTTCCAAATTCAGCTTGGGTCAAATCTTTAACTTTGAAATCTTCCATTGTGCGTCTTCTAACAATAAAGAATTAATTAATCAATAGAACTCTTTAAGCATTAGGAAATATAATTTCCATACTTGCTCCTTTTCTGTCTAATCTGTTAGATGCTCTTATTGTAGCATTATGTAAATCGACTAAATTTTTAACAATATTTAAACCAAGTCCTGAATGTTGTCCAAATTTATCAGGTCTATTACTATAAAATCTTTTAAATATTTTATTGGTATCTTTTTCTTTAAATCCTTGTCCTTCATCTAAAATATTGATTGAGACTTTATCATTTTCTAATTTTGAAACCTTAACAATTACATCTTTATTATCACCACTGAAAGATATTGCATTATCCAAAAGATTAGCAACTATTTGTTCAATTCTATTTTCTATTCCATTTATCAAATATTTGTTTTTTCCATCGTTGGAATAAGAAATATTTATTCCTCTTTTTAATTTATAAATATTATTAAAATCATCTACTACTGATTTAATAATTGGCTCGATATCAAGTTTTTTTATTTTTTCTTTACTTAAGGCGACTTCATCTTTTAACATTTGTGAATAATCTGTAATTAATCTTTCAATTCTTTGAACATCGTGACTCAAAATATCAATTAATTTAATCCTTTGCTCAACATCAGTCGTATCATGTAAAATTTCAGAAGCACTCTTGAGAGAAGCTAGTGGATTTCTTATCTCATGAACTAAATCTGTTGAAAAATTTTCAGCATGTGAAATCCTTTTAGTTAATTCATTTGTCATATCATCTAGCGATTTTGAGAGTAATCCTAATTCATCATTCCTTTTTTTTAAAATATCAAGATTAGTAACTTTCAGATCTTTATTTCTGATTGTTTCCGTATACGTTACTAAATTTTTGATTGGTTTTAGGAAATATCTATTTAAAACAAAGGAGAAAATTAATATTACTAAGCCAATAGCCAAAGCTGTTCTAATAACAAATGTCTTTCTTTCATCTATAGCTGCTTTAACATCATTTGCATTTTCTGTAATAGCTACATAACCAATATTTTTACCTTTTTGCATTACATTTTTAATTGTTGTCAGCTTAAATTTATTGAACTCTTCTCGGGTAAAAGTAAAAGGCGTTCCAAAATTTTTAGAGGACGCATAATTTAAAAGCACATCATTCAGAGAAACGACGTTATTATTTCCAACATCAATATTTTTTTTCTCAGTGATTTCTTTAGTTTTTTTTTCAGTTAATACCTCAAATTCTACAATGTCTAATCTTTGTGAAAATGATCTCGGATCAAGATCTAAGGTGTCTGTATCACCAATTAGGTTTAGTTGATTATCAAAAAATATCACTCTATCTAAATTCTGAAAAAGAAATCTTGTGGAAAAAAGAAATTTCCTAATATCATCTTCTACAAATTCGACATTTAGTCTTGTTAAATTATCAATTGTATTATTGATCACTTCAATGTGATTAGATGATTTTTTTTTAATCAAATTTGGTTGGACATTTTTTAAGTAAATAAAAAGAAAAATTCCAACAATTGTAAAAAAAATAAAATTTATAAATAAGAATTTTTTTAATATAGATAAGTTTTTAAGAAGGTTGCTTATCATCAGCTAACATTCCACCTATATCCACTTCCATATCTAGTTTCTATAGCTGAAAATTCAGGATCAACCTTTTTAAATTTTTTTCTTATTCTTTTCACATGACTGTCTATTGTTCTGTCCTCTATATCGGTATCTTCTCTATAGGCTATATCCATTAACTGAGCTCTTTCTTTGATTATACCTGGTCTTTTTGCTAATTCCTTAACTAATAAAAATTCAGTCGTAGTAAGTTTATCTGGCAATTGTTTGCCATTCCATTCACACTCTAATTGTGAAGGATCTAGTTTTAACTTACCATGAGATATTATACTTTTGTTTTCCTCTATAATTTCTTTTGAATCTTTCTTTCTAAGTTGCACTCTTATTCTCTCAATCAACACTTTAATTGAAAATCCTCCAGATTTTTTTATGAAATCATCTGCTCCTAACTTCAACCCAAGCAATTCATCAATTTCATCATCTTTAGAGGTCAAAAAAATAACTGGTAATGAGGTTTTTTTTCTTAGCTTTTTAAGTAGTTCTTCTCCATCCATTTTTGGCATTTTAATATCAACGATTGCTAGATCCGGCGGGGTTCTAGTTAAGCCAATTAAAGCACTTTCACCATCAATATATGTTTGAACTTTAAATCCCTCTTTCTCTAAAGCTATACTCAGACTTGTTAAAATATTTCTATCATCATCGACAAGGGCAATTGTTTGTTTCTGCATACTCAATTATAAAAATACTAAATTGTTCTAATTTGGGCAATTAAATTAATGAAGTGTACCCCAATTTTCTCCAGTATTTAGATCAACTGTTAAAGGTATGGAAAAAGAATGCTGTTCACTCTTAACAACACTAGACATTTCATCAATTATAATTTTACTGATTCTTTTTGCTTCTTCTTTAGGAGTTTCAAAAATTAACTCATCATGGATTTGCAATAACATTTTTGTTTTTTGATTTTTTTGATCACTTAATTTTTTATTAAGTCTTATCATGGCTAATCTCATTATTTCTGCCGCGGAACCTTGAATTGGAGCATTAATTGCTGCGCGCTCTTGGAAATTTCTAATATTATAGTTTTTATCGTTGATATTAATAAAATGTGATCGTCTTCCAAAAATATTATTCACAAATCCACTTTTTCTACAGAATTTTATTGTTTGGTCCATATAAATTTTAATTTCAGGGAATTTCAAAAAATAAGCATTAAGGAATTCCTCAGCTTCATGATTTGTGACATTAATTTGTTTTGCTAATCCATATTGTGAAATCCCATATATAATTCCAAAATTTATAGCTTTAGCTTTTCTTCTCTGATCTTGATTTACTTTTTTAATATCAACATTAAAAATTTGACTAGCTGTGAGTGAATGAATATCTTCGTTGTTTTTGAAAGCTTTTTTTAATCCTTTTACGTCAGCCAAATCAGCTAAAATTCTCATCTCAATTTGGTTATAATCTGCAGAAATTAGAACATGATCTTTTTTGGCTATAAATGCTTTACGAATATCTTTACCATCCTCAGATTTAATCGGAATATTTTGTAAGTTTGGATCGCTTGATGCTAATCTGCCAGTTGTAGTAGCTGCTAATAAAAAAGAGGTATGTACTCTTTGTGTGTTAGGATTGATATGTTCCGGTAATGAATCTGAGTAGGTATTTTTCAATTTAGATACCTGTCTCCAATCCAGTACTAATTGGGGAAACTTATGACCTTTAAATGCTAGATCTTCTAAAACCGAAGCGCTTGTTGCAAAACTCCCTTTTTTTGTTTTTTTTAAATCTGCAATTTTAAGATCATTATATAATATTTCTCCCAGTTGTTTTGGTGATGCAATATTAAATTCTTTTTTAGATATTTTAAAAACTTCATTTTGAATTTTAATAATCTTTTTTTCAAATTTATTGGATAATGATTTTAAAAATTTATTATCTATTTTAACTCCCTCGATTTCCATAAAGGCAAGAATTTTTAATAAAGGTTTTTCAAATATCTCATAAATATTTATCATTTTTTCATCCTTCAAACTTTTTTGAAATTTTTTGTATAATCTAAATGTAATATCAGCATCTTCAGCTGCGTAATCTTTGGCTTTTTCAACATCTACCTCACTGAAATTAATTTCCTTTTTTCCTGTCCCAACTAAATCTTTAAAAGGTATTGTTTTATGGTTTAAATGAATTTCTGACAATGTATCCATATTATGTCTATTTTTTCCTGCATCAAGAACATAGGACATCAGCATGGTATCTTCCATTGAAGTCATATTAATTCCGTGTTTGAAAAAAACTATAAAATCAAATTTTATATTTTGACCTATTTTTTTGATACTAGGATCCTCAAGTAAAGGTTTTAACTTTTTTAAAACTAAATCTTTTTCGATACATTTGTTAGATTTATGACCAATAGGAATATAACAAGCTTTTCCAATTTTTGAGCTTAATGAAACACCGACTAGATCTGCCTGATGAGGATCTAATGAATTTGTTTCGGTATCCACTGCAACTTCACCTAACTCCTCAGCTTCAGTTATCCAATTGTCGATTTGTTCCAAATTTTCAATTAAATAATATTCTTTTTTATTGATTGCTTTTTGATTTTTTTCAATTTTAACCTCATTTTTAATACTTGTTAAATTTGGTTCTCCATATGCAGAGATAGCCGAACTCAACAATCTATTAAATTCCATCTCCCTCAAAAATTTATAGAGTTTATCTTTATCAATACTTTTTAATTCAAGATCAGTTAGGTTTTTATTTACTGGAGCATCACTTTTTAATGTCACTAGTTTTTTACTTATTAAAGCCTTATCTTTATTCTCAATGAGTGTTTCTCTTCTTTTGTTTTGTTTAATTTCATGAGCAGATTTTAAAAGTTTTTCAAGGTATCCATATTTATTAATTAATTCTGCAGCTGTTTTAACACCAATTCCGGGAACTCCTGGTACATTATCGCTGCTATCACCAGCTAAAGCCTGGACATCAATTACCTTACTTGCACCTACACCAAATTTATTTTTAATATCTTCCTCTGAAATAAACTTATTTTTCATTGGATCATAAATTCGAACGTTTTTTTTATATAATTGCATTAAATCCTTATCTGAGGACACTATTGTTACTTTTGCACCTTCTTTTAAAATCATTTCAACATACGTTGCAATTAAGTCATCAGCTTCATAATTTATCAATTCCAATGAAGGTAAATTAAAAGCTAATACTGATTTTCTGATGTAATCAAATTGAGGAGCTAAATCATCAGGTGCTTCAGCTCTATTAGCTTTGTAATCACTATAAATTTCGTTTCTGAAAGTTTTTCTAGCAGAGTCAAATATAACTGCAAAATGTGTTGGTTTTTGTAAATTTTGATTTGACTTTGAGTCCTCTAGAAGTTTAAAAAGCATACTGCAAAAACCACTCACTGCACCCGTCGGTAATCCATCACTTTTACGCGTTAATGGTGGTAACGCATAATACGCTCTAAAAATGTAACCTGATCCATCAATTAAATAAAAATGATCTGTTTTTTTAATTTTTCCCATTAGAAATTAATATAGATTATAGACAGAAATAAGAGTATTATTTTTTATGGAACTTATAAAGCAAAATACACAAGCCCAAATAATTAAATCAATACTTGTAATTTTTTTAGGTTCTTTGTTACTTGCTGTCTCAGCAAAAATTAAAATTCCTTTCTATCCAATTCCAATGACAATGCAAACTTTTGTAGTTCTTTTTATTGGAATAAGCTTTGGATATAAAATAGGTGTTGCGACAATTGGTTTATATTTGATTGAAGGAATTGCAGGTCTTCCTGTGTTTTCAAATTCCCCAGAAAGAGGAATAGGTTTAGCTTATTTTACAGGTCCAACAATGGGATATCTAGTTGGATTTCTTTCAGCTTGTTTTTTAGCTTCTTTTGTAAAATTAAAAGATAATTATTTAATCATTTTCTCAAAACTTATACTTGCAGTATCAACAATCTATATTTTTGGTATTTTGTGGTTAGGGACACTAATTGGATGGGACAAACCTATATTCGATTTAGGTGTTAAGCCTTTTCTATTAGCTGAAATATTTAAGATAGTTTTACTTGTGCTTATTGCTAAGAAAATTTTTAAACTTAGAAAACTTATTTAGGTGATCTTTTAGATAAAATTCTTTGAAGAGTTCTTCGGTGCATTTTTAGTCTTCTTGCTGTCTCTGAAACATTTCTGTTACACAATTCAAAAACTCTGTGTATATGTTCCCATTTTACTCTATCTGCTGACATTGGATTTTCAGGTGGAGCCGCTTTTTTAGCAGGATCAGCTAAAAGAGCTTTTTCAACATCATCTGCATCTGCAGGTTTAGCCAAATAATCTATTGCACCCTCTTTTATTGCTGCAACAGCAGTTGGAATATTTCCATATCCTGTTAACATTATTATTCTACTTTCAGGATTCGAGGTCTGTATTTGTTTTACAACTTCTAAACCATTGCCATCGCCCAACCTCAAATCAACAACAGCGAATCCTGGTTTTTTTGCTTTGACTGTATCAATTCCTTTTTGCACACCTTCAGCTTGAATAACTTCAAAACCCTTTTTTTCCATAGCCCTAGCTAATCTTTCTCTAAATGGATTGTCATCATCAACAATTAATAGTGATTTATTGTTGAAATTAGCTAAATTTTGTAATGCGTTTTCGTTTTTCATAGATATAATATGGGAATTTTTTACCACAATTCAATAGGTCATTATTTGCTTTACATTAGGTAAGTATTGAATTAATTGCTCGATTCATTAAAGTTTTTTTAAATAAAAAGACTTTTTTTTGTTAAATTTTTTTTGGGGGGCATGAAAAATGCAAAAATTTAAGTCGGTTGAAGAACTAGTTAATCAACTGAGACCAGACAAACCGGTTTATTGTATTAGAAAGAAATCAATTCTTTCAGCTTCCAAGTTTTTTCAAAAAAACTTTCCAGGTAAAATTCTATATGCTGTCAAAACAAATCCTCATCCTGAGGTAATTAAAACTTTGTTAAAAAGCGGTATTAATCAATTTGATGTTGCCTCAGTGGAGGAGATAAAAGCAGTCAGAAAATTTGATCAAGTATCTAAGTGTTCTTTCATGCACACAATTAAAAGTAGAGAAGATATAAGTGAAGCATATTTCAAATACGGAGTCAAAACATTTGCACTTGATACTAAAGATGAATTGATAAAAATTATTGAGAGCACCAGCAATGCAAAAGATTTAGAATTATTTGTAAGAGTGGCTGTATCAAATGAACATGCTGAAATTGACTTATCAAAAAAATTTGGTGCTATAAATTCAGAGGCGGCAGGACTTTTAAGATTAGTAAAACAACATTCAAAAAAGATTGGATTAAGTTTTCATGTAGGATCGCAATGTATGCATCCAATTTCATACTCAAAAGGGATTTCCGAAATTGCAAATATAATAAAGAAAACGAAAATTGTTCCTGATTATTTAAATATAGGAGGCGGCTTTCCAACTATCTATCCAGATTTAATTCCACCCTCTTTAGAGAGTTATTTTGATGAAATTAAGAAAGGTTTAGAAAATTTAAAGATTGAAAAATTACCAGAAATAATTTGTGAACCAGGTAGAGCCTTAGTTGCTGAAAGTGGTTCAACTATAGTTCGGGTTAACTTAAGAAAAAAACAAAAACTTTATATAAATGATGGAACTTATGGAACACTTTTTGATGCAGGAACACCAAATATTGTTTTTCCATCTAAAATGATAAAAGATAATTCAAACAAAATTATTTCAAAAAAATTAACTGCATTTGATTTTTATGGACCAACATGCGACAGCATGGATTACATGAAAGGTCCTTTCCTTTTACCTAATAATATTAAAGAAAATGATTATATAGAACTTGGTCAATTAGG
>CACHMD010000005.1:0-50196 GCA_902580835.1 uncultured Pelagibacteraceae bacterium
TCACTAAAAGATTTTTTTGCAAGTTCTCAACTTTCTCAATTTATGGATCAAACAAACCCACTTTCAGAAATTACTCATAAAAGAAGAGTTTCTGCTTTAGGTCCTGGTGGACTAACAAGGGAGAGAGCTGGGTTTGAGGTTAGAGACGTGCATCCAACTCATTATGGAAGAATCTGTCCTATTGAGACACCAGAAGGTCCAAATATTGGTTTGATCAATAGTTTATCTACTTATGCAAAAATTAATAAATATGGTTTTATTGAAAGTCCTTACAAGAGAGTGAAAGAAGGCGTTGTTCAAGATAAAGTAGAATATTTGTCAGCAATGGAAGAAACTAAATTTACCATAGCTCAAGCAAATACTAAAATTGATAAAAATGGTAAAATAATTGAGGAATTAGTTTCTTGTAGACAAAACTTAAACTTCCTTTTAGCTAAACCTGAAACAATAGATTATATTGACGTATCACCTAAACAATTGGTTTCTGTTGCTGCTTCTTTAATACCCTTTTTAGAAAATGATGATGCAAACAGAGCATTAATGGGTTCAAACATGATGAGACAAGCGGTACCGTTATTAAAACCTGAAGCACCTTTGGTTGGAACTGGAATAGAAAGTGATGTTGCGTTAGACTCAGGAGTTACAATCGTTGCTAAAAGAGATGGAGTAGTAGATAAAATTGATGGTAAGAGAATTGTTATTAAAGTTACAGAAGAAACCGATTTTTCAAAATCTGGTGTTGATATTTACAATTTACAAAAATTTAAAAGATCTAATCAAAATACATGTATCAATCAAAGACCTTTAGTCAGAGTAGGGGATAAAGTAAAAACAGGTGATATAATTGCAGATGGTCCCTCAACAAAATTAGGTGAGTTAGCTTTAGGTAAAAACGTTACTGTAGCTTTTATGCCGTGGCAAGGATACAATTTTGAGGATTCTATCTTAATTTCAGAAAGATGTGTGACTGATGATGTGTTTACTTCAGTACATATTGTTGAATATGAGATTATGGCAAGAGATACAAAACTTGGAGAAGAAGAAATTACAAGAGATATCCCAAATGTAAATGAAGAAGCTTTAAAAAATTTAGATGAGTCAGGAATAGTATATATTGGTGCAGAAGTAAATGCTGGTGATATATTGGTGGGAAAAGTAACACCTAAAGGAGATTCTGCGTCGGGCCCTGAAGAAAAATTATTAAGATCAATTTTTGGTGAAAAAGCAATAGATGTTACAGATACATCACTTAGAATGTCTAGAGGAAGCAGTGGTACTGTAGTTGATGTAAGAGTATTTAATAGACATGGTATAGAGAAAGATGAAAGATCTATCACAATTGAACGTGCAGAAATTGATCAAGTACAACAAGATAAAATTGTTGAGGAAGAAATTTTAGAGAGAAGTATTAAACAAAGAGCTGCTCAAATTTTATCAGGAGAAACTCTTTCTAAAAAAATAAAAGATGTTGAAGCTGGTTCTAAATTAGACTTTGAAACTATTAATAAAATATCAATTAATGATCTTTTTAAATTAACTATTTCAAATCAAAAAAATGAAAATGCATTTTTACAATTAAAAGATCAGTATAATAAAGCTAAACAAGATATAACTGAAAGATTTGAAGATAAAGTTTTAAAAATAAGAAGTGGCGATGATTTATTACCTAGTGTGATGAAAATGGTAAAGGTTTTTGTCGCAATCAAAAGAAGATTGAGACCTGGTGATAAAATGTCGGGTCGACACGGAAATAAAGGTGTAGTTAGTAAGATTGTGCCCGTTGAGGACATGCCTTATAGAGAAGACGGTCGACCAGTAGATATAGTATTAAATCCTTTAGGTGTGCCAAGTCGTATGAATGTTGGACAAATCCTTGAAACTCATTTGGGATGGGCTTGCAAAGAATTTGGAGAACAAATTAAAAATCTAGTTAATGAAAATAATAAAAAGATTGAGAGAAATGAAAAAATAGAAAGTTTTTTAAAATCTGTTTATGGCGAAGAAATATTTGATCAAAAAGTTGATACATTAAGTAAAACAGAATTTAAGGATTTATGTGAAAATTTACAAAATGGTATAGCTATTTCCACTCCAGTTTTTGATGGGGCTAAAGAAAAAAATGTAACAGAAATGTTAGAGTTAGCAAATTTACCTAAATCAGGACAAACTTATTTATGGGATGGAAGAACTGGTGAAAAATTTGACAGACCAGTTACAGTTGGAATAATTTACATGCTTAAATTACATCATTTGGTTGAGGATAAAATTCATGCTAGATCTACTGGTCCTTATAGTTTGGTAACTCAACAGCCATTAGGTGGAAAAGCTCAATTAGGTGGACAAAGATTTGGCGAAATGGAGGTATGGGCACTTGAGGCATATGGTGCATCATACACACTTCAAGAAATACTTACGGTAAAATCTGATGATGTTGCAGGAAGAGTAAAAGTTTATGAGACTATTGTTAAAGGTGAGGAGAACTTTGAGTCTGGAATACCAGAATCATTTAATGTACTTGTTAAAGAAATTAAATCTTTAGCTTTAAATGTGGAATTAAATTAATTATGAAAAAAGAACTTACAGACCTATTTAAAAGTTCAGAAATATCTGAAGCTCAAAATTTCAATAGTATTAAGATTTCACTAGCTAGCCCAGAGAAAATAAAATCTTGGACCTATGGAGAAATTAAAAAACCAGAAACTATTAATTATAGAACTTTTAGACCAGAGAAAGATGGCCTTTTTTGTGCAAGAATATTCGGTCCAATTAAAGATTACGAGTGTTTGTGTGGAAAATATAAAAGAATGAAATTTAGAGGCATCATATGTGAAAAATGTGGTGTTGAGGTAACAAAATCAAATGTTCGAAGAGAGCGAATGGGTCATATTAATTTAGCAACACCTGTTGCACATATATGGTTTTTAAAATCACTACCCAGTAGAATAGCACTTGCTGTTGATATGAAGCTTAAAGAAGTCGAAAGGGTTTTATATTTTGAAAATTTTATAGTTATTGAGCCAGGTTTAACAGATCTACAAAAAAATCAGCTTTTAAATGAGGAAGAACTAGCAAAATATCAAGATGAATATGGTGAGGAGGCTTTTACAGCTGGAATTGGAGCTGAAGCAGTTCTGGAAATGCTTAAAAATCTTGATTTAGATTTGGAGAGAAAAAATCTTGTTGATTATATAAAAGAGACGAAATCAAAAGTGAATGAAGAAAGAGCTATTAAGAGATTAAAATTGATTGAGTCTTTCATCGAAACCGGACAAAAACCTGAGTGGATGATTATGACAGTTGTTCCTGTTATTCCACCAGAATTAAGACCATTGGTCCCTCTAGATGGTGGAAGATTTGCAACATCAGATTTAAATGATCTTTATAGAAGGGTTATTAACAGAAATAATCGTTTAAAGAGACTGATGGATCTTAAGGCACCAGATATTATCATCAGAAATGAAAAAAGGATGTTACAAGAGTCTGTTGATGCACTCTTTGATAACGGAAGAAGAGGAAGAGTAATTACTGGAACAGGTAAAAGACCATTAAAATCTTTAGCTGAGATGTTAAAAGGAAAGCAAGGAAGATTTAGACAAAATCTTCTTGGTAAAAGAGTTGATTATTCAGGTCGTTCAGTAATTGTAGTAGGTCCAGATCTAAAATTACACGAATGTGGATTGCCAAAAAAAATGGCGTTAGAATTATTTAAACCATTTTTATATGCAAGACTTAATAAACTTGGCTTAGCTTCAACAATTAAACAAGCAAAAAAATTAGTTGAGAAAGAAACTAATGCTGTCTGGGATGCACTTGAATTAATTGTTAGAGAACATCCAGTTTTACTAAATAGAGCTCCAACACTTCATAGGTTGGGAGTTCAAGCTTTTGAACCAAAATTAATTGAGGGAGATGCGATTGAATTACATCCTTTAACATGTGCTGCGTTTAATGCAGATTTTGATGGAGATCAAATGGCTGTTCACGTTCCTTTAAGTTTGGAGGCACAACTTGAGGCCAGAATATTAATGCTATCAACCAACAATATTCTTTCTCCATCTAACGGAAAACCAATAATTGTCCCAAGTCAAGATATGATCTTAGGAATTTATTATTTATCTCAAGAACCAGTCACTGATAAGCCAGCTGGATATTTTTTAAATGCAGATCAAATTGAATTTGCTCTATCTTCTGGTCAAATAAAAGTCCATAGTACGATTATCTCTAGATTTGAAACAATTGATGAAAAAGGTAACCAAAAATTTGAGAAATACACTTCTACTGCAGGAAGATTTCTATTAGCTAACTTATTACCAAAAAATAATAATATTAAGTTTTCTTTAATTGATAGAATTTTACCAAAGAAAACAGTTTCAGAAATTATCGATATTGTATTTAGATTTTGTGGTCAAAAAACAACAGTCATTTTCTGTGATAAATTAAAGGATCTAGGCTTTAAACATGCATTTAAAGCAGGAATTTCTTTTGGTAAAGATGACTTAGTCATTCCGGAAAGTAAAAATAAACTTATTGATGATACTAAAAAACTAATAGCTGACTATGAAACTCAATATTCTGAGGGACTAATTACAAGAGGAGAAAAATATAACAAAGTTGTTGATGCTTGGTCAAAATGTACTGATCAAGTAGCATCCGAAATGATGAAAGGAATTTCTGCCACAGAAAAAACTACAGAAGGATTAAAGATAAATTCAGTATTTATGATGGCAGATAGTGGTGCGAGAGGATCTGCAGCACAAATGAAGCAATTAGCAGGTATGAGAGGTCTTATTGCAAAACCATCTGGTGAGATTATTGAAAGTCCAATTACGTCTAATTTTAAAGAGGGATTAACAGCTTTAGAATATTTTAATTCAACACACGGAGCAAGGAAAGGTTTGGCTGATACTGCCTTAAAAACAGCTAGCTCAGGATATTTAACTAGAAGATTATGTGATGTTGCCCAAGATTTAACTGTTACAAAAAAAGAATGTGATTGTAAAAATCCTGGATTCATCGAACTTTCAGAAATTTTGGAAGGTGGAAATGTTGTTGTAAGCTTATCAGAAAGAGCTTTGGGAAGAGTTACTTTTGACGATGTAAAGCATCCAATAACTGGTGAAATTATAATTAAAAAGTTAACTATGATTGATGAGGCTGGTTGTGATAAAATAGATTCTGCAGGAATAAAATCAGTTAAGGTTTATTCTGTTATGACATGTGGATCTAAAGAAGGTGTATGTGCTACTTCTTATGGAAGAGATTTATCTAGAGGTCAGATGGTTCATGTAGGTGAAGCAATTGGAATGATTTCTGCACAATCAATTGGAGAACCAGGAACGCAATTAACAATGAGAACTTTCCACGTAGGTGGTACTGCTTCAGTTAAACAAGACTCACAAATAGTTACTAAAAATGAAGGGACTTTAAAAATTATTAACTCAAACATTTTAGAGGATTCTAAAAAGAACTTGATTGTCATGGGTAGAAATACACAATTATCTATTGAGGACGATAATGGTGTTCAAATTGCAGTCTATAAAGTAGCCTATGGTTCGAAATTATTTTTTAAAAATGGTGATAAAGTAAAAGCTAATACAAAAATTTGTGAATGGGATCCCTACACTACCCCAGTGATTGCTGAAAAAAGTGGTATTGCAAGCTATGTTGATTTAATTGATGGTGTATCTATTCAAGAGACTACAGATGATGCGACAGGTATTTCTTCAAAATCAGTGGTTGATTGGCGTTCTCAATCAAAAAGTACAGATTTAAAACCAAGAATTACTTTAAGAGATGAAAAAGGAAATGTTATTAAAAAGGCGGATGATAATGAAGCAAGATATTATTTAGTTCCTGACTCAATTTTATCAGTTAAAGATGGTCAAAAAGTTTCTGCTGGTGATGTGATTGCTAGATTACCTAAAGAAACGACTAAAACCAAAGATATCACTGGAGGCCTTCCAAGAGTTGCTGAACTGTTTGAAGCTAGAAAGGCTAAAGATAGTGCAATCATTGCTGAAAATGATGGACAAGTTATATTTGGAAAAGAAGTTAGAGGAAAGCAAAGAATATCAATTGTGCCTGAAGATGGATCAGAACCATCTAATTATTTAATACCCAAGGGAAAACATATTAATTTTAATCAGGGTGAAAAAATTAAAAAAGGAGAATACTTATTGGATGGACAGCCATTACCACACGATATTCTTAGAATTATGGGCATAAAAGATCTAACTGAGTATTTTGTTAATCAGGTTCAAGAGGTTTATAGATTACAGGGTGTAATTATTAACGATAAACACATAGAAACTATTTTAAGACAAATGTTGAAAAAAGTTGAGGTAAAAACAACTGGTGATTCCTCTTATTTACCTGGTGAAATCATTGATAGAATAAAATTTGATAATGTTAATGAAAAATTAAAATCTGAGGGTAAAAAACCAGCCACTGGAGAAAGAGTTTTAATGGGAATTACTAAAGCTTCTCTGCAGACAGAATCATTTATTTCTGCTGCATCATTCCAGGAAACTACAAGAGTTCTTACAGATGCTGCTATCAAAGGTAAAGTTGATCCACTTAATGGTTTAAAAGAGAATGTAATAGTTGGACGATTAGTACCTGCTGGAACTGGTAATATTAAAAACAAATGGAACAAAAAAGCTCTACAAGATGACAATAAATTTCTTTCTGAGCAAGAGCAGATTGAACAGCCAGAAACCCCTGTAAATCAATAAAAATAACACCTTTGCTAATTAGTTTTAGTTTGACAAAATTAAATTAATAAGTATTTTGGCGATATTTTTTGGTTGGAATGTAGTGTTAACTTTAGACACTAAACGCTGCCACAAATAACCTGTCAGTTATTTCATTCAAAAATAAACAATTATAAAATTTACAGATATGCCAACTATTAACCAGTTGTTAAGAAGAAAAAGAACCAAACCAATTGCTAGGAACAAGGTTCCTGCATTACAAAAACAACCTTTAAAGCGAGGTGTTTGTGTAAAAGTTTACACAACAACTCCAAAAAAACCTAATTCAGCTTTAAGAAAAGTTGCTAGAGTAAGATTATCAAATGGTTTTGAAGTAACTGCTTATATACCTGGAGAAGGTCATAATCTTCAAGAACACTCTGTTGTATTAATTAGAGGTGGTCGGGTAAAAGATTTACCAGGTGTACGTTATCATATTTTAAGAGGTAATTTAGATACTCAAGGAGTGGCAAATAGAAAGAAAAGAAGATCCTTGTACGGAACAAAAAAAGGTAAATAGATATGTCTAGAAAAAAAACTCAACCTAAAAAAAATATTGTTCCTGATCCAAAATTTAATTCCACAATTATTCCTAAGTTAATTAATAATATTATGTACGATGGTAAAAGAGGTGTAGCCACTAAGATAGTTTATGATGCAATTGAAAAGATTAAAACAAAGTCAAAAGATGAACCTATAAATATTTTTAACGAAGCAATCAATAATATTAAACCAACTGTTGAAGTGAGATCACGAAGAGTAGGAGGAGCTACATATCAAGTCCCAGTTGAAGTTAAAAGTAAAAGAGCACAAGCTTTAGCTATCAGATGGCTTATAGACTCAGCAAGAAAAAGAAAAGATAAACACATGTCTGATAAGATTTTTAATGAACTTTATGATGCGTATGAAAAAAAAGGTGCAGCCGTTAAGAAGAAAGAGGATGTGCATAAAATGGCAGAGTCTAATAAAGCTTTTGCACACTTTAGGTGGTAAATATTATGGCCAGAACTCATACATTAGACAAATATAGAAACATTGGGATCATGGCTCACATTGATGCTGGTAAAACAACCACAACTGAAAGAATTTTATATTACACAGGTAAAAGTCATAAAATTGGTGAAGTTCACGATGGTGCAGCTACGATGGATTGGATGGAGCAAGAGCAAGAAAGAGGTATTACAATTACATCAGCGGCAACAACCTGTTTTTGGCAAGATCATAGAATTAATATTATTGATACGCCTGGTCACGTAGATTTTACCATTGAAGTAGAAAGATCACTCAAAGTACTTGATGGTGCGGTTGCAGTATTTGATGGTGTAGCAGGTGTAGAACCTCAATCAGAAACAGTATGGCGACAAGCTGATAAATATAAAGTACCGAGAATTTGTTTTGTAAATAAGTTAGATAGAACGGGTGCAGATTTTTTTAGATGTGTAGATATGATCAAAGACAGATTGGGAGCAAAACCATTGGTCATACAAGTACCAATCGGTATTGAAGCCTCTTTAACTGGTGTTGTTGACCTTGTTAAAATGAAAGCACAAGTTTGGAAAAATGAAGCTCTAGGTGCCGAATGGGAATATAAAGATATCCCAGATGATCTTAAAGAAATCTCTCAAAAATACCGAACAGAATTAGTCGAGATGGCTGTAGAGCAAGATGAAAAACTGATGGAGTCTTATTTAAATGGTGAAGAAATTAAAGAAGAAGATTTAATTAAATGTATAAGAAAAGGAACATTAAACTTTGATTTTGTTCCTGTATTAACTGGTTCTGCTTTTAAAAATAAAGGTGTTCAGCCACTTCTTGATGCAGTGATTAATTATCTTCCAAGTCCTATTGATATTGGTTCAATTAAAGGAACTAAATTAGGATCAGAGGATGAAATTGAAATGAAATTTGATGATAGTGCACCATTTTCTGCGTTAGCATTTAAAGTGGCAAATGATCCATTCGTTGGTTCATTAACATTTATCAGAGTTTATTCAGGTACAATAAAAACAGGAACAGCTGTATACAATTCTTCAAAAGAAAAAGAAGAAAGAGTTGGTAGAATGTTATTAATGCATGCTAACTCTCGAGAGGACATTAAAGAAGCTAATGCAGGTGATATTGTATCACTAGCTGGCTTGAAAAATACCATTACTGGACACACGCTATGTAATAAAGATAATCCAGTTCTTCTTGAGCCTATGGAATTTCCTGACCCAGTTATTGAAATTGCTGTTGAGCCAAAAACAAAAGCTGACCAAGAGAAAATGGGAGAAGCATTAGGCAGATTAGCCAAAGAAGATCCCTCGTTTAGAGTTTCATCTGACGAAGAGTCTGGACAAACAATTATAAAAGGAATGGGTGAATTACACTTAGATATCATTGTTGATAGAATGAAAAGAGAATTTAAAGTTGAAGCAAATGTTGGAGCTCCACAAGTAGCATACAGAGAAACAATCGAAAACTCTTCAGAAGTAGAATACACACACAAAAAACAAAGTGGTGGTGCAGGACAATTTGCAAAAGTAAAATTATTAGTAGAACCGCAAGAACCTGGTAAAGGAAGAGCTGTTGAAAGTAAGATTAAAGGTGGAGCAATTCCAAAAGAATTTATTCCAGGAGTGGAAAAAGGTATCGAAACAGTATCAGATGGTGGAATTTTAGCAGGGTTTCCAATGATTGACTATAAAGTTACAATTTTAGATGGTTTACATCACGATGTTGACTCCAGCGTATTAGCTTTTGAACTCGCAAGTAGAGCATGTTTCAAAGATGCTTGTACAAAAGGTGGTTTAAAATTATTAGAGCCAGTCATGAGAGTTGAAGTAGTAACACCCGAAGATTATATGGGAGATGTTATTGGAGACCTAAATAGTCGAAGAGGACAAATAAGCACTCAAGAACAAAGAGGTAATGCAACAGTAATAACTGCAATGGTGCCTTTAGCAAATATGTTTGGATACATTAATAGTTTAAGATCAATGTCACAGGGGCGAGCACAATACTCAATGTTTTTTGATCACTATTCAAAAGTACCACAAAATGTTCAAGACGAAGTAACAAAAAAAATAGCAGGCTAAAATGGAAAAACAGAATATTAGAATCAAACTTAGAGCTTACGACAATAAGATTTTAGATGCTTCAACTGAAGAGATAGTTAATACAGTCAAAAGAACAGGGGCTACAATAAAAGGTCCAATTCCATTACCAACTAGAATTGAAAGATATACAGTTTTAAGATCTCCTCATATAGATAAAAAAAGTAGAGAACAATTTGAGTCGAGAACCCATAAAAGATTAATTGATATAATTGAGCCAACACCACAGACTGTCGAGGCTTTAATGAAGTTAGATTTAGCATCAGGTGTCGATGTGGAGATTAAGATATAATTATGAGTGAGATTGCTTTATTAGGAAAAAAAATTGGAATGACTAGAGAATTTTATAAATCTGGTCAGTTAGTTCCAGTTACTGTATTAAAAATGGAAAAAGCTAGAGTAATCCAGGTAATAGATAAAGAAAAAAGAGGTTACACTGCAGTTCAACTTGGATATGGAAAAATCAAAAACTCAAAACTAACAAAGGCTATGAAAGGTTATTTTTCAAAAAGAAATACTGAAGTTAAAAAGAAACTTAAAGAATATAGAGTTCAAAATATTGAAAATTATAAAGAGGGAAATGAATTTGGTTTAGAGATTTTTAAAGATGTTAAATTTGTAGATACTAGATCAAAAACGATTGGAAAAGGTTTTGCAGGAGCTATGAAAAGACATAATTTTGGTGGTTTGAGAGCTACACATGGTGTTTCAATTTCACATAGATCACATGGTTCAACGGGTCAAAGACAAGATCCTGGTAAAGTATTTAAGGGAAAAAAAATGGCTGGACATATGGGAGATAAATTAAGAACTATGCAAAATATCGAAATTATCAAAACGGATCTAGAAAATGAGCTTCTATATTTAAAAGGTTCTATCCCAGGAGCAAAAAACTCTGAAATTCTCGTAAAAGGTTCAGTTAAAAATATAAAAAAAATGACTATCAGTGAAAAACATAAAGTTGCTGAATTAGCTAAGAAAACACCGGAGAAAAAGAAAAAATAATGAAAGTCGATAAAATTAATTTAGATGGTAAAAAAAGTTCTATTGAAGTCTTAGATAAGATTTTTTCAGCCAAGATAAATAAGAGACTAGTGAATACAGTTTTATATAAGACTAATGCAAATTATAAAGGTAGACATGCAAAAACTAAACAGCAAAACGAAGTCTCAGGTCCAACATCAAAAATTTATGCACAAAAAGGAACAGGTAATGCTAGACATGCAAGTAGAAAAGCCCCAATCTTTGTTGGCGGTGGTATAGCTCATGGTCCTAAAGGAGAGCTATCATATAAAAAAAGAAAATTAAATAAGAGTGAAAAAAAACAAAGTATAGCATCTTTAATTAGTGACAAGATAAAGAACAACAACCTTCTAATTTTTAGCGATTTTAGTTCTAAAATAAAAAAGACTAAAGAGATGAGTTTAATTTTAAAGAAATTTCAAATATCAAATTCAATTATAATTCTAGACAAAACCTCAAAAGATAATGTTGAAAAATCAATTAGAAATATTCCAAATATTAAAGTAACAGACATTAATCATTTTAGTGCCTTTGATATTGTCAAGTTTGAAAAGCTTGTGTTTACTGAAACATCCGTAAAAGAATTAGAAAAGAGGTATGCTTAAGATGGAAAAGATACACTTATATGACAAAATTTTATCTCCATTAGTAACTGAAAAATCAACAAATTTATCAGAACAAAATAAGATTGTATTTAAGGTGCCATCAAAAGCAAATAAGAAAAATATAAAAATTAATATTGAAAAAATCTTTAAAGTAAATGTTACAAAGGTGAATATTATAAATAAACAAAGTAGAACTAAATTAACCAGAGGAAGAAAAGTTAAAGTCTCTGGTTTTAAAAAAGCAATTATAACACTTAAAAAAGGTCAAAGTATTGATTTAACAACTGGAATTTAAAATGGCACTAAAAACATTTAAACCATATACAAAATCTACTAGAGGAACAATTCTTGTTGATAGAACTGGTCTTTGGAAAGGTAAACCATTTAAATCTTTAGTTTCTCCAAAAAATGCAATGAAAGGGAGAAACAACAATGGCCATATTACTTCTATCAATAGAGCTGGTGGACATAAAAAAATGTATCGACATGTTGACTTTTACAGAAAAAAATTTGATATGCCTGCGAAAGTTGAAAGAATTGAATATGATCCGAACAGATCTTGTTACATTATGTTAGTAAAATTTGATGATAATTCACATGCATATTATCTTGCACCACAAAAAATAAAGGTGGGTGATAAAGTTGAAAATGGATCAAAAAAAGAGATAAAAATTGGAAATTGTATGCCATTACAGGATATCCCAGTTGGTATAGATATTCACAATGTTGAAATACAACCAGGTGGTGGAGGTAAAATTGCAAGATCTGCTGGAACTTCTGTTACGATTAGTGGATTGGATGGGAATTATAGTTTGATTAAATTAGCATCAGGTGAAGTAAGAAAAATCGATTCAAGATCATTGGCAACAATTGGTGTATTAAGTAACCCTGATCAAAAAAATATAAAAATTGGTAAAGCAGGAAGATCAAGATGGTTAGGAAGAAGACCTCACACTAGAGGTGTAGTTAAAAATCCAGTAGATCACCCACATGGTGGTGGAGAAGGTAAATCAGCAGGTGGAAGACATCCAGTTTCTCCTAAAGGACAATCAGCAAAAGGATTGAAAACAAGAGACAATAAGAGAACTGATAAATATATTGTGAAGAGAAGAAACAAAAGGAAGGATACAAAATAATGGCTAGAGCAGTATGGAAAGGACCTTTTGTGGAAGAAAGCTTAATAAAAAAAGTTGATAAATATAAGACTGATCCAAAAAAAATTCCTATCAAGACTTGGTCAAGAAAATCAACAATAATTCCAGATTTTGTAGGAGTTAGTTTTTTGATTTATAACGGAAAAAAATTTATACCCATTACCATATCTGAAGATATGGTTGGTCATAAGTTAGGTGAATTTGCTCCAACAAGAACTTTTTTTGGTCATACACCTGCGGATAAAAAAGCAAAACCTGCTGAGGCAGAGGCGAAGAAATAGTTATGAGTAAAAAAAAGAAATTAGTGAAAAAAAAAGAAAAAATAGTGAAATCTATTAATAATAATATTAGATCAAGTGTAAGAAAGCTTAATCCTATTTTAAAAGGTATAGTTGGAAAAAAAGTAGAGTTAGCTATTAGAGATCTTCAATTTTCAGAAAAAAGAATTACTCGTGATATCAGAAAGACTATTTCATCTGCTGTTGCAAATGCGGAAAATAATTTTCAGTATGATATCGATAAACTTGTTGTTAAAGAAGCCTATTGTGGGAAGAAAATTATCATGAAAAGGTTTAGACCAAGAGCAAAAGGAAGAGCTGCACCAATTTTAAAACCTTATTCAAGTGTTACAATTATTTTATCAGAGGCAAAAAAAATGGAGAGTCATGGGACAAAAAGTTAATCCAGTAGGTTTTAGATTAGGTGTTAACAGAGGTTGGGACTCTGTTTGGTACGCTAAAAAGAAAGATTTTGGTAATTACCTCATAGAAGATTTTAAAATAAGAGAATATATCAAAAAAAATGTAATTAATTCTGGGGTTTCAAAAGTGATGATTGAAAGAACAGCAAACAAATGTTATGTTACAATTTACACTTCTAGACCAGGTTTTGTTATTGGAAAAAAAGGTAGTGATATAGATAAGATAAAAAATAATTTATCTAAGTTTACTTCAAATGAGGTAAATTTAAATATTAAAGAAGTAAAAAAACCTGAAACAAATGCTTATTTAGTTGCAGAAAATATTGCTCAACAATTAGTTAAAAGAATTTCTTATAGAAGAGCAATGAAAAGAGCAATGCAATCTTGTTTAAGATTGGGTGCTAAAGGAATTAAAGTTTCAGTGAGCGGAAGATTGGGTGGAAATGAGATTGCTAGAACTGAATGGTTAAGAGATGGCAGTATACCTTCCCACACATTAAGAGCAGATATAGATTATGCAGAGGCAGAAGCACTTACGACTTACGGAATAATTGGGATAAAAGTTTGGATTTATAAAGGTGAAGTTTTTGCTAAAGAATTTAGTCAAGAAACGAATAAAGTCACACTTAAAGAGGGAAAACAATAAATGTTACAGCCAGTTAGAACAAAATGGAGAAAAGCTCACAAAGGTAGAATTCATGGAACTGCCTCAAGAGCAAATTTCATTAACTATGGTGCATATGCTTTAAAAGCACTATCTCCTGATAGGGTTACTGGAAAACAAATAGAGGCTGCTAGAGTTGCTTTAACAAGGCACATGAAAAGACAAGGAAGAGTTTGGACAAGAATTTTTCCAAATATTCCAGTTTCTAAAAAACCCATTGAAGTACGTATGGGTAAAGGAAAAGGTTCTCCGGAATTCTATGCATGCCGTGTAAAACCAGGAAGAATTTTATTTGAGGTAGATGGTGTTTCGGAACAGATAGCCAAAGAAGCTTTATATAAAGCATCCGCAAAATTGCCAATTAAAACAAAAACTATAAAGAGATTTGCCTAATATGAAAAAACAAGAAATTAAAAAACTCTCAAAAGATCAAATTATAAAAAACATTGATAAATTTAAAAAAGATTTATTCAATTTTAGATTTCAAAAGACGAATTCACAGATTACAAATCCGGCAAAAATTAGTGAAACAAAAAAAACAATTGCTAGATTAAAAACAATATTAAAAGGAAAATTAAATGCCTAAGAAAATATTAACAGGTGTGGTTGTAAGTGATAAACCCAACAAAACTATAACTGTTTTGGTTGAACGAAAATATTCTCATCCATTATTAAAAAAAGTAATAAAAGTGAGAAAAAAATACAACGCTCACGATGAAAATAATAAATTTAAAACAGGTGACAAAGTATCAATCATTGAGAGCAAACCCTTTTCAAAAAATAAGAAATTTCAAGTAATGGAGAACACAAAATAATGATACAAGTCCAAACAGAATTAAATGTAGCTGATAACACTGGGGCAAAGAAAATTGAATGTATTAAAGTCTTGGGTGGATCTAAAAGAAGATATGCAAGCATAGGCGATACGATAGTGATCGCAGTAAAAGAGGCAATTCCCAAGGGAAAAGTAAAAAAAGGATCAGTTCATAAAGCAGTGGTGGTAAGAGTAAAAAAAGGAATTCATCGGGATGACGGATCAAAAGTAAAATTTGATAATAATGCTGCTGTTCTTGTTGATGACAAAGGTGAACCAGTTGGAACTAGAATTTTTGGTCCAGTGACAAGAGAATTAAGGAATAAAGGGCAAATGAAAATAATCTCATTAGCTCCAGAGGTTTTGTAATGATTAAAAAAGGTTCTAAAGTGCGAGTTTTATCAGGCAGAGATAAAAAAAAAGAAGGTGAAGTAATTGAAATTGATAGACCAAATAATAGAGCAAAAGTTAAAGATATTAATCTGGTAAAGAGACACGTAAAAACAACTAAGGAAAAAAAAGGTGGAATTTTTTCAAAGGAAAGTTTTATTCATTTATCAAATTTAAAACTAATTGATGAAAAAACAAAAACTAAAAAAACTGAGGCTAAAAAATAATGACTCCGAGATTAAAAGAACTTTATTATAAAGAAATACAACCTGCATTGAAATCACAATTTGGTTTTAAAAATCTATACATGGGTCCAAAAATTGAAAAAATTGTCTTAAATATGGGCTTAGGCTTGGATGGAAATGACTCAAAAATATTAAAGTCTTGTGAGGAGGATTTAGCAAAGATAACAGGTCAAAAACCTGTAATTACCAAATTTAAGAAATCAGTTGCAAATTTTAAAACAAGAAAAGGATCAAACGCTGGCTTAAAGGTAACACTTAGAAAAGATAAAATGTATGAATTTTTAGATAGACTTGTGAATATAGCTTTACCAAGAATTAAAGATTTTAGAGGCCTCTCTGCAAATGGTTTTGATAAATTCGGAAATTATACATTTGGTGTTAAAGAACATATTATATTTCCAGAAGTAAGTTTTGATCGTGCAGATAAGATTCGTGGTATTGATATTGTGATTGTAATATCAGCTAAAAGCAAAGAGCATAGTTATGCACTTTTAGAAAAATTAAATTTTCCATTTATTAAAAAAGGAGACAATTAAAATGGCTAAATTAAGCTCAATAAATAAGAACAATAAACGAATAAAATTATCGGACAGATTATTTAAAAAAAGACAAAAGCTAAAAAAGATTGTTATGAATAAAAAGCTTCCTTTAGAGGAAAGATTTAAAGCACAACAAAAATTATCAAAATTACCTAGAAACTCTGCGAAAGTAAGAGTAATGAATAGATGCCAGATTACCGGAAGACCTCATGGAGTTTATAGAAAATTGAAAATATCTAGAATTGCATTAAGACAATTAGGTCTGCAAGGAAAGATACCAGGTTTAGTTAAATCAAGTTGGTAGAAAGGAAAATATGAGTTTAAGTGATCCAATTGGAGATATGATAGCAAGAATAAAAAATGCTCAAGATAGAAGCCATAAGAAAGTTGAATTACCTTCTTCAAATTTTAAAACTAAGATTGCTGATATCTTAAAGAATGAAGGTTTTATAAAAGACTTTAAAGTGAACAAAGAAAATAATAAATCTTTATTATCTTTAGAGCTTAAATATCATTCAGGAAACCCGGTTATAAGTACTTTTGAGAGAGTTTCAAAACCAGGGAGAAGAATATTTTCTAGTGCAGAAAGTTTACCAAAAATAAATAATGGTTTAGGTATAGCAATTGTATCAACCCCCAAAGGTGTCATGACGGATATTGATGCAAGAAAGCAAAGAGTGGGTGGAGAAATAATTTGTAAGGTATTTTAATGTCTAAAATTGGTAAAATTAATATTTCAATCCCTGAAAAAGTTAAAGTTGCTTTGGCTGGAAATATATTGAACATAGAAGGGCCTTCTGGAAAAAAATCAATTAATATTGACTTAGAAGTTTTTAATCTTGATATAAAAGATGGAAAAGAAATATCAATCAAACCAAAAAAAATTGATCAGGAAACCAAACGATTATGGGGTATGAATAGAAGTTTGATTAATAATGCAGTCATTGGCTCAAGCACAGGATATGAGAAGATACTAGAATTAGTAGGTGTCGGATATAGAGCTGCTTTAAAAGGTAATCAACTTAATTTACAACTAGGTTATAGCCATGATATCAATTTTGATATTCCAGAAGGGATTAAAATCAATGTTGAAAAGCAAACAACTCTAAAAATAAGTGGTGCTGATAAACAACAAGTGGGTGCAATTGCATCTAAACTAAAAACTCTTAGAAAAATTGAACCATATAAAGGTAAAGGCGTGAGAGAAAAGGGTCAACATATTTTGAAAAAAGAAGGAAAGAAGAAATAATGAAATTAGATACTAGTAAAAGAAAAAGATTTAGAGTTAGCAATAAGGTTAAAAATGTTGCTTCAAACGACAGATATAGACTAAGTATTTCTAGATCATCAAAGAATATTTCGGCGCAAATAATTGATGATATGAAAAATGTTACTTTATTATCAGCATCATCAATTGAAAAAGATATTAAGTCTGGTGAAAAGGTAAATAAAACTGAATTATCTAAGATTGTAGCTGAAAAGTTAGCAAAAAAAGCACAAGAGAAAAAAATTACCAAGATTTATTTTGATAGAGGCATTTATAAATATCATGGAAGAGTGAAGGTTTTTGCTGAAACTTTACGTAAAAATGGAATGGAATTTTAATATGGAAAATAATAAAGATAAAAAAACTGACGATATTTTAGAAAAATTAGTTCACATTAATCGTATAACAAAAGTAGTAAAAGGTGGACGTAGATTTGGTTTTTCAGCACTAGTTGTTGTTGGAAACCAGTCCGGCAAAATTGGAATAGCTCACGCTAAAGCAAAACAAGTGCCAGATGCTATAAAAAAAGCAAATGAAATGGCAAGAAGAAAACTTATTCATATACCTCTACGAGAGGGAAGAACTATTCACCATGATGTAAAAGCTAAAGACGGATCTGGCAGAATTGTATTGAGAGCAGCCTCTAAGGGAACGGGTATTATAGCCGGAGGTCCTGTTCGTGCAGTGTGTGAGGTTTTGGGAGTAAAAGATATTGTAGCTAAATCAATGGGTACATCAAATGCACATAATGTGATTAGAGCCACAATGAAAGCACTATTAAAGCAAAATTCACCAAAACAAATATCTTCAATAAGAAATAAAAAAATTTCTGAAATTATTGAAAAAAGAGGATAATGATTAAATTAAATAATAGAAATAAGATTAACAAAACTAAACTCAGAGTTGGTAGAGGTATTGGTTCTGGAAAAGGCAAAACATCTGGAAGAGGTGTAAAAGGTCAAAAATCTAGATCTGGTGTAGCGATTAAAAGTTTTGAGGGTGGACAAATGCCACTATACAGAAGACTTCCAAAGAGAGGTTTCAACCCTATTAATAAAAAGACAATTGCAATATTAAATCTAGATAAAATTCAATCATATATTGATAAAAAAAATATTAAAACTTCAGACACCCTGAATTCAAATTTACTAAAAAAACTAAAATTAATAGATCAAAATTCAATCAAATTAAAAATTTTAGGATCCGGAGCCATTAAAGATAAGATTAATATTGAGGCAGATCTTGCTTCAAAGTCTGCTGTTGAAAAACTTGAAAAAATTGGTGGTTCAATACAATTAAAAAAATAGTTTAATTTAATGAGCGCATCATCATCAAATACTGATTTAAGAAATAGAATAATATTTACCCTTGCTATTTTAGTGGTCTATAGATTTGGTACTTTTGTCCCTTTGCCAGGGATAGATCCTGAACAACTCAAAATAATGATGGAAGGAAATCAAAAAGGTTTATTAGGAATGTTTAATGTTTTTGCTGGTGGTGCGGTGAGTAGAATGGCTATTTTTGCATTAGGAATTATGCCATATATTTCCTCATCAATTATTGTTCAACTTTTAACAGGTGTTTCTGATTATTTCAAAAATTTAAAATCACAAGGAGAAACTGGTAGAGCAAAAATTACCCAGATAACTCGTTATGGAACTGTTTTACTCGCGACAGTCCAAGGTTATGGATTAGCAGTAGGACTAGAGTCCTCAGCCGGGTTAGTTATTAATCCTGGTGTTTTTTTTAAGATTTCAACTGTCACCACAATAGTCTCTGGGACTATTTTTTTAATGTGGTTAGGAGAACAAATTACTCAAAGAGGAATTGGTAATGGTATATCTCTTATTATTTTCGCTGGTATTGTTGCAGAAATTCCAAGAGCTTTAGTTACTACTTTCGAACTTGGCAGAACAGGAGCAGTCTCTACATTAATGATCTTAGCTTTATTTGTTTTGTTAATCTTAACAATTTTATTTATTGTTTTTATGGAAAGAGCTTTAAGAAAAATACTAATAAATTACCCTAAAAGACAAGTTGGTAATAAAATGTATGGAGGAGAGTCATCTCATTTGCCACTCAAGATTAATCAAGCTGGAGTAATTCCTGCAATCTTCGCTTCAGCATTATTATTATTACCAGTAACTTTTTCAAATTTTAATTTTTCCGATAATGAAACTTTTTTAAATATAAGTTCATATTTTACTCAAGGACAACCTTTGTATATGTTGCTTTATGCATCAGGAATAATATTTTTTACCTTTTTTTATACATCGATAACTTTTAATCCAACAGAAACAGCTGATAATTTGAGAAAATATGGTGGTTTTGTACCTGGAATAAGACCTGGAGAAAGCACAGCAATTTATATCGATAATATTTTAACAAAATTGACAACAATAGGTGCTTTATATTTAACTTTAGTTTGCTTAATGCCCGAGTTTTTAATTGCTAATTATCCAATTCCTTTCTATCTGGGAGGCACATCAATTTTAATTGTAGTTGTTGTTGCAATAGATACTGTAACACAAATACAAACAAGATTAATGAGTTCCCAATACGAACAATTGATTAAAAAAACAAAATTCGGAAGATAATTCGTGAATATAATCCTATTTGGACCTCCCGGTGCTGGAAAAGGAACACAAGCAAAATATTTAGTTAAAAAGATAAATGGTTTTCAAGTTTCAACAGGTGATATGTTAAGGGATGAAATCAAGAAAAATTCTGAAATAGGAAAAAAAATAATCAATGACATGAACGATGGTAAATTTGTAAGTGATGAAATTGTAAACGAATTAATTAAAAAAGTAATTTTTGATGAAAAATATAAAAACAAACTTATTTTTGATGGATATCCTAGATCATTAGAACAAGCTAAAAATTTAGAAACTATTTTAGAAAGCTCAAATCAAAAGATTGATTATATTTTTTTTCTTAATGTCGAAAAAGAAGTAATAATTAAACGAGTTGAAAAAAGAAAAACTTTAGAAAAAAGATCTGATGATGACTCAAATATAATTCTAAGAAGATATGATACCTATATGGATATGACACGCCCCGTTTTAGATTTCTATTCCAAAAATTCAAACTTTTATGAAATAGATGGTGCGCTTAAAATAGAACAAATAACCGCTAAAATAGATGCTTTTCTTAATGTTTAAGACATTGACTTTGAAAGAACTTCTTATATAAAAGGCTAAATTTATCTCAAAATTATGGCTCGTATTGCAGGAATAAATATCCCACAAAATAAATTAGTTCAAGTAGGGCTAACTTATATTTATGGTATTGGTGATAAATTTTCAAAACAAATTTGCACATCATTAGCAATCCCTAAAGAAAAAAGAGTGAACCAACTTACTGATGATGAAATTTTGAAAATAAGAGAATATATTGATCAAAATTTTAAAGTTGAAGGAGATCTTAGAAGAGATTATTCACTGAGCATAAAAAGATTAATTGATTTAGCTTGCTATAGAGGTTCGAGACACAGAAAAAAATTACCTGTAAGAGGTCAAAGAACTAGATGTAATGCTCGTACAAGAAAAGGAAAAGCTATTGCAATAGCTGGAAAAAAATTAACACCACTTAAGAAATAAGCATGGCAAAAGCAGAAAAAAAAGATAATAAAGAACTGAGTCAAGATAAGTCGCCAAAAAAAGCTGTTAAAAGTTCTTATTCAAAAAAAAAGAAAACTAAAAAAAATATTTTAAATGGAATTGCATATGTTCAATCAACTTTTAATAATACAATTATTTCAATCGCTGACACTAATGGAAACGTAATCTCATGGGCATCAGCTGGACAAAAAGGTTTTAAGGGTTCTAGAAAATCAACTCCATATGCAGCGCAAATAGCTGCTGATGCTGCTGCATCTAAAGCCTTAGAGTTTGGTATGAAAACTTTATCTGTGGAAGTTAAGGGTCCTGGTTCAGGCAGAGAAACAGCATTAAGAGCGTTACAAGCGAGAGGATTTAGAATTTTATCAATTAAAGATACAACACCAATGCCACATAATGGTACTAGGCCACCAAAAAAAAGGAGAGTTTAATGGATGTAGAAAACGTAAATGTAAAAAATTGGAAATCATTAATCAAACCTGCGAAACTTGATGTTAAAATAAGTGATGATTTAACTCGCGCTACAATTATCGCTGAACCATTAGAAAAAGGTTATGGCTTAACACTTGGTAATTCACTAAGAAGAATTTTGTTGTCGTCAATCAGAGGGGCAGCTGTGACTTCAATTCAAATCGATGGTGTGCTTCATGAATTTACATCTATCAAAGGAGTAAGAGAAGATGTTACTGATATCGTATTAAACGTTAAATCTCTAGCATTAAAATGTGCTGCTGAGGGAACAAAAAAACTGGTATTAGATGCTAAAGGACCTGGTGAAATAAAAGCATCTGACATTGCATCAGTTCCTGATGTTGAAATTTTGAATCCTGACTTAGTTATTTGTAATTTGGATGAAAATACTCACTTCCATATGGAAATGAATGTTAATACTGGAAAAGGTTATGTTCCAGCTGATTTAAATAAACCAGAAGAACCACCTTTAGGTTTAATTGCAATAGACTCATTATATAGTCCTGTTAAAAAAGTTTCCTATTCAGTAAGTACTGCAAGAGAAGGTAAGGCTTTAGATTACGATAAATTAACGATGGAAGTTGAAACAAACGGATCAATATCTGCTGAGGATGCAGTTGCTTATTCTGCAAGAATTTTTCAAGATCAATTAAAAATGTTTATTAATTTTGATGAACCTGTAGAGGCTCCAGTTAAAGAAGTTTCAACAGAGCCTGAATTTAATAAAAATTTATTAAGAAAAGTAGATGAGCTTGAATTATCTGTTAGATCAATGAATTGTCTTAAAAATGATAATATAATTTATATTGGTGATTTAGTTCAAAAATCTGAGGGCGAGATGTTAAGAACACCAAATTTTGGAAGAAAATCGTTAAATGAAATTAAAGAAGTTTTAACTGGTATGTCTCTTTATTTAGGTATGGAAATTCCAAATTGGCCACCAGATAATATCGCAGAAATGTCTAAAAAATTAGAGGAAAGCATCTAATGAGACATGGAATGGCAAATAAGAAGTTAAACAGAACTTCTGAACACCGAAAAGCGCTGCTTAAAAATATGCTTAATTCGCTAATAAAGTATGAACAAATTAAAACAACTTTACCAAAAGCAAAATTTTTAAAGCCACAGGCTGACAAAATAATCACATTAGGTAAAAAAGATAGTTTGCATAATACTAAAATTTTGATTTCCCAATTGCAGGATATTAAGTCAGCGAATAAAGTAAAAAAAACTTTATCTAAAAGATACGAAAAAAGAGCTGGTGGTTATACAAGAATTATTAAAGCAGGTTTTAGATACGGAGATAATGCGCCTATGGCTATAATTGAATTTGTTGATAGAGACGTTCAAGCCAAAAAAGTTGATAAAAAAAAGAAAGATCCAGCAAAAGAAATTGAAAAAAAAGAAGATAAGAAAGCTGCCACAGCATAAATAAAAGCCTTAAATATTCATGATTAGAAGTTTTATCGTTGAGTCAACGTGTAACAAAATGCGTATTGATAGATGGTTAAGGAATAAATTAGGAAAAGTACCGCAAAGTCTTATTGAAAAGAGTTTAAGGTTAGGAAAAATTAAAATAAACAAAAAAAAAATAAAAAGCTCTTTTAAGATTAAAACAAATGATAAAATAGAACTCTTCAATTTTGATTTTAAAGAAAAAATTAAACACGAAAAAAAAAAATTCAATCCATCTACTGAAGTAATAAAATCTAACGAAGATCTGATCATAGATAACAATGAAGATTTTATAGTTTTAAATAAAAGTGCAGGAATATCAGTTCAAGGTGGAACAAAGTCAAAAAAAAATCTAGTAGATATATTTGCAAAAAGTGAAATATTTCAAGGAACAAAACCATTCTCTGTTCATAGATTAGACAAAGATACCTCAGGTGTTTTTATTATTGCGAAAAATAGACAAACAGCTCAACTATTGACCTCTCTATTTAGATTAAGAAAAGTGCACAAAACTTATTTGGCAATATGTAATGGAGAAATTGAAAAAGACTCAGGTGAATGGAATGATAATTTGATAAGGTACGACAATGGAAAAAAGATTACAGAAAAAGCTAAAACAATTTTTAAAGTGATAGATAAAAATACCAATGCTAGTTTAGTAGAAATGAAACCAATTACAGGAAGAAAACATCAATTACGAAAACAATTATTTAACATAGGGCATTCAATTTTTGGTGATAAAAAATATAATTCATCTGTTTCTTCAAAAGGTATAAATAAAGATTTAATGCTTCATTCCTATCAAATAAAATTTATGATTAATGAAAAAAAATATACTTACAAAGCCTTATTACCAGATTATTTTAATAAGTTGTTAAAGACTAAAAGATTAAATTTTTCAAATTAGTTTTAAATATTTCTATTAGCTTATTTTTTAATTCGTCATAATTTTGATCTTTTATTTGTTTGAGATTAGTAATACCTTTATCTTTAATTCCACAAGGAATAATCGCGTCATATTTTTTTAAATCGTTATTAATATTGATAGAAAAACCATGATAAGCTATCCATTTACTTACCCTGACCCCAATTGCAGCAACTTTTTTTATGGTTGAATTATCATTGTACCAAATACCAATATTTTCTTTATCAGCAAATGTTTCTATGTCATAGAGGTTCAGGGTTTCAATAATTGATTTTTCAATTACAGATATGAATTTTCTAATATCTTTCTTACCTTTCTTTAAATCAATTACAAAATAACAAATGAGTTGTCCTGGTCCATGATAAGTTATTTTACCACCTCTATTAGTTTTTATAATATTTATAGATTTATCTATTATCTCATTTTCATTATAGCTTGTTCCCGATGTATAGATATGATTGTGTTCTAAAACCCAAATCAAATCATCTACTTTTTTTAAATCGATATCTTTAAGACGATCTTCCATAAATGATATTGCGTCTTCATATTTTACTGGATTTTGGGACTTTTTAATTTCTATAGGCATTTAAAAATTGTATTCTTTTCATTTTGTATTAAAAGATCCGTCTAAATAATAGGTGTATTTATGACTTTAATAAAAAAAATTAAAGATAAAAAAGTCAATTTTGAATTTAATAAGGAATATATAAAAGTTGTTACAGACAAAATTACCTCAAATGATGCATCTTTTATAACTAGATCTTTTGAGGAAATGCATCCCGCTGATGCTGCTGATATTATTGAGCATTTAAATGAAAATGACAGAGAAAGTTTAATAAAATTAAATAATTTTAAGATTGATCCAGAAGTATTTGTTGAATTAAACGAGTCTGTTCAATCAGAAATCATTAAATATCTTTCCTCAGATGCAATTGTTAGGATTTTAAAAAATTTAGAGTCTGATGACGCCATAGCTATTTTAGAGAATGTTGAAGAAAAAGATAAAAATTCAATATTAAGTTTATTACCCCCAAAAGATCGATTTGCTTTATTAGAAGGTCTTAGTTATCCAGAGGATAGTGCTGCTAGGATAATGCAAAGAGAATTTACAGCAATCCCAAGTAACTGGTCGGTAGGACAAACTATTGATTATTTAAGAGAGAATAAAGACTTACCAGAAGAATTTTTAGAAATTTACATTGTTGATGAAAATTTTAAACCTATTGGTGCTGTACCATCCTCCAAAGTATTAAGAACATCTAGAGAAACAAAAATGTCCTCAATTATGGATGATTCAATTTTTTTAGTTCCAGTGGACATGGATAGAGAAGAAGTTGGTAATTCATTTGAAAATTACAATTTAAACTCAGCTTGTGTTGTAGATAAGAATAATAAACTTGTAGGAATGATAACTTCCGATGATGTATTAACAGTTTTGAAAGAAGAGGCTGAGGAAGATGCTTTAAGATTAGCTGGTGTGGGTGACGAAGAAATTACAGATGGTGTTATCACAAAAACTAAAAGACGATTTAATTGGTTACTATTAAACTTATTCACAGCATTTCTGGCTACTTATTGTATAAGTTTGTTTGGTGCAACAATTGAACAAATGGTTGTCTTGGCATTTTTAATGCCAATAGTTGCATCGATGGGTGGTAATGCAGGTATGCAAACTTTAGCAGTTACTGTTAGAACTTTAGCAACAAATGATTTAACAAAAAATAACTTTAATCAAAACATTATTAAGGAATTTAATATTGGTATTCTCAATGGAATAATTTTTGCTGTTATAAGTTCTTTTATCGTCCAAGTCTGGTTTCAAGATTACCAATTATCATTAATAATATCTATCTCAATGGTTTTGACAATGGTAGTGGCAGGTTTATTTGGAATACTTGTTCCAGTCACTTTAAAAAAAATGAAAATTGATCCAGCAATTGCCTCTAGTGTTTTCGTAACAACAATAACTGATGTAATAGGTTTTGTTTCTTTTTTAGGTGTTGGGGCTTATTTTTTATAGAATTTTAAAAATTATCAATCAACCTTACATTATTAATATAAAAAGATACGAAAATTTTTGAATTTTTTAATTTATTAGAAATTTTAAGATTTTTAATATTTCTTAATTCGAGATATTCAATCTTAACATTTTGTAATTTATTTATTTCATTTCTAGTTTTATTAAGTACTTTTTTGATATTAGATTCTGTATTTAACTTCCTTTTAAGTTTCATAATGTTGGTAATTAATTTTGTAGCCAAATTTTTTTCACGTTTTTGTAATAATGAATTTCTGGAAGATAATGCTAATTTGTTTCTTTCTCTAATTGTTCTACATTCTATTATTTTTGAAGAGTGTTTTCTTAAATATTTTTTTAAAAGATATAATTGTTGAAAATCTTTCTCTCCCATAAAAATTTTTTGAGGTTTGATGTTTTCAATTAGACGTTCCATTACATCAATTACACCCTCGAAATGTCCTTTTCTGTGCTTAGCACATAATATCTTGTCTTTTTTTGAAATTATAATTTTAGAGGATCTCTTTACTTTATAAATTTCCTTAACAGTTGGTAAATATACATAATTAACTTTAAGTCTTTTTAAAATCGATAAGTCCTTCTTTCTATTTCTTGGATATTTCTTAAAATCATTTTTATTATTAAATTGTTTTGGATTTATAAATATACTTACAATAGTTTTATTACATTTTTTTTTGGATTGTTTAATTAAGGATATATGGCCTTTGTGAAGACTTCCCATGGTAGGTATAAAACCTAGATTAGACACATTTTCTAATGCCTCATTTAAATCATTATTATTTAATAAAATTTTCATTTGTATAAAACTTTTTAATAAGTAAAACATTTAAATGATTAAACAAGCAATTATTCCTTTGGCTGGTTTGGGTACACGCTTACTTCCATTAACCAGTGTATTTCCAAAAGAACTTTTACCTATTAATGGTAAACCAGGAATTGAATACATTCTAGATGAATGCATTGATGCAGGTATTAAAGAGGTTATTTTTATAATTTCAAATAAAAAAAAAATGATAAAGACTTATTTTCATAATGACAATTTTTATAAAAAAATTATAAAAAAAAAAAAAGATAGGAGAATAAAAGAAGAATATAAAAAAATCTTAAAATATAAAAAAATGATAAAATTTGTTTATCAAAACAAACCAACTGGTACTGGTGATGCTGTTTTGAAAACAAAAAAATTTATAAAAGATAATTTTTTTTTGATGTTGTTACCTGATGATCTTATCATTAAAAAAAATTGTTCTAAATCAATGATAAAAATTCATAAAAAGTACAATGCATCTGTTATGGCCAGTATGAATGTTAAAAAAAATAATGTTTCGAGATGGGGAATTTATAAACTAAAAAGTAAAATAAATAAGAATAATTATTTGATTTCAGGTGTCATTGAAAAACCATCTGTAAAAAAAGCACCATCTAATAAAGCGGTAATTGGAAGATATATTTTACCTAGAGAAATTTTTTCAAAATTACTCAAACTAAAACAAGGTAAAGGAGGAGAGAAACATATTACAGATGCTATCCAAACATTAATTCAAAATGATAAAAAATTCATTGCTCATAATTTTTCTGGAAAATATCTTGATTGTGGAAGCATGAGTGGTTATATCAAATCAACTTTAGATATAGCTAAATCATGAAATTGTGTATGATTGGTACTGGTTATGTAGGTTTAGTAAGTGGAGTATGTTTTGCTGATTTAGGAAACGATGTAATTTGTGTAGATAACAATGTTGACAAAATAAATTTACTAAAAAAAGGAAAGATTCCAATTTATGAACCTGGTTTATCAGAATTAGTAATAAAGAATTTTAAGAATAAAAAATTAAATTTTTCTACAGATTTAAAAAAATCAATTAAAGACTCAGACATAATTTTTATTTGTGTTGGCACACCAACAAAAAAAGGCAGTAGTTCAGCAGATTTAAGTCAAATTTACAAAGTTTCTAAAGAAATAAGTTCTTCAATTAATAAATTTAAAATTATCATAACAAAATCAACAGTCCCCGTGACGACAGGAGATGAAATTGAAAAAATATTATCTAAAAAAAATAGTAAAAAAAAATTTTCTGTTGTTTCAAATCCTGAATTTTTAAGAGAAGGAGAAGCAATAAGAGATTTTGTTTATCCTGATCGTGTCATTATCGGAACTAATGATAAAAAAGCAGGTAGAATTTTAAAAAATCTTTATAGCCCACTTATTTCTAAGGGTGCTTCTTATTTACAAACTTCTAGAAGAGCCGCAGAATTGATTAAATATGCCTCTAATGCTTTTTTGGCAACAAAGATTACTTTTATAAATGAAATAGCCAATTTATGTGAAAAAACTAACATTAACGTTGAGGATATATCAATAGGTATGGGATTGGATAAAAGAATAGGCAGTCGATTTCTTAGAGCAGGACCTGCTTATGGTGGATCTTGTTTTCCAAAAGATACAAAAGCCATTATTACAACAGCAGATAAATTTAAAACAAATTTATCAGTAATAAAATCAGTAATTAAATCAAATGAAAATAGATCTAAAATTTTATTAGATAGAATCAATAGAATTCTTAATAGGAAAATTAAAAATAAAATAATTACCTTTTTAGGAGTTACATTTAAACCTAATACTGATGATATGAGAGACTCTTCAAGTTTAAAAATGATACCTTGGTTATTAAAAAAAGGAGCAATTATAAAATATTTTGATCCAACTGGTCATAAAACTGAATTTAAGAAGTTTAAAAATGTAATTAATAAGACCTCAATAAAAGATGCTGTTCATGGGGCAGATCTTGTTATTATTCATACTGAATGGAATGATTTCAAATCAATTAATTTTAAAAGTTTAGTTAAAGGTAAAAAGTTTATGATTTTCGATATGAGAAATATATATTCTTCATCAAAGATTAAAGAGCAAGGTTTCAAATATTTTAGTGTTGGAAAATAAAAATCTAATTTAACTCAAATATTGCATCAACTTCAACCGAAACGCCTAATGGTAAACTATTTGTGCTTACAGCAGCTCTAGTATGCATACCCGCATCTCCAAAAATTGAAGCAATTAAATCAGATGCACCATTTAATACTTTAGGTTGATCAATAAAATCATCTGTTGAGTTTACAAATCCTGTTAATTTCACGCATGATTTTATTTTTGATAAATCGTTATCGCAGGCTTTTTTAACTTGGGCAATAATACTTAACGCACATCTCTTAGCAGCATTGTAACCAGCCGTGACATCCAATTCTTTACCAACTTTTCCTTTAATTAATTCACCATTATCATCAATAGAAATTTGTCCTGATATGAATAACATTTTTCCTGTAATTTTTGTTGCAACATAATTACCAACTGGTGCTTTAGCTTCAGGAAGCTTTATATTGAGTTCTTTTATTTTATCTTCAAAGTTCATAATCAATTATTTTTTTTGATTTTAGTTTTAACTTTATTAAATATATTCTTTGTACCTTCTTTAATTTGATTTGTTTTTTTTATAGACCCTTCTTTAACTTGATCTTTCTTTTTGACAGCACCCTCTTTAATATTTTTGGCTGTACATGCTAAATATTCTTTCGAAAGTTTTTTCATCACAGAACATTTATGTTCATCAGCAATTAGAATATTTGTTGAAAATAAATAAATTATTGAGATTATAAATATTTTTTTCATTTTTTTTTCTTACCTTTTGATTTTTTACTCTTATCGTATTCTTTCCTTTTCTCAATCAATATTAAAGCTTCTTCCATCGTTAATTCAGTTGGGTCTTTTTCCTCAGGAATAGTTGCATTGAGTGATTTATATTTTATATATGGCCCATACTGACCCTTCATGACTCTAACAGGTTTTTTATCTTCGGGATGTTCTCCCAAATCTTTTATCATAGAAGAGGACATTCGACCAGGTTTGGCCTCTGCTATTAATGTTATTGCTCTATTTAAACCTATGGAAAATATTTCCTCAATATTTTCTATTCTTGCTGATTTATTTTCACATTTTAAGTAAGGACCAAATCTTCCGACATTTAGTGTAATCTCTTTTTGATTATCTGGATTTATTCCTAAAGATTTAGGTAGCGAACATAAAAATTGAGCTTTTTCCAAATTAATACTCTCTAATTCTAATCCTTTTGGTATTGAAACATTTTTAAAAAGTTCATTAACATCTGACTTTAATTTTTTAGTTTTTTTCTTTTTCTTACTAATTTTTTCAATTTCTATATCAGATGGAATTTTCTCGTATTGAAGGTAAGGGCCAAATCTACCATTTTTTAAATATATATCATTTCCATTTTCATGTTTTCCTATAAATTTTGGTTCAGCTAATTGTGCCTGAGCAGCAGCTTTTGCTTTAGATAATGGTCGTGTAAATTTACATTCTGGATAATTTGAACACCCTATAAAAGCGCCACCTCTGAAACTATTCTTTAAACTAAGTGTTCCAGAACTACATAATTGACATTTTCTTACTACGTTACCATCATTATCCTTATCAAAAATTAATTCACCCAGACTATCATTGAGTAAATCTAACACCTCTCTAGTTCTTTTTTCTTTCACTTCCGAAACATTATTATTGAAGTCTTTCCAAAAAAGTTCCAAAACTTTAATCCAACTTTCTTTTCCAGTAGTGATCTCATCAAGTTGATCTTCTAATCCTGCTGTAAAGTTGTAATCTACATATTTTGAGAATAATTTTTCTAAAAACGCTGAAATTAATTTACCTCTATCTGTAGGAAAAAATCTTTTATTCAATATCTCTGCATAACCTCGATTGGCAATAGTAGAAATAATACTTGCATACGTAGAAGGCCTCCCGATACCAAGTTCTTCAAGCTTTTTAACTAAACTAGCTTCGGAATATCTTGGTGGTGGTTGTGTATAATGCTGTTCATCTATTAGCGCCTCGATATTAATAGGCCCTTTAGACACAGCAGGTAAAATAGTTTCATCATCATCTTTGCTTTGATTATTATAAATCTTTAAGAAACCATCAAATTTTAAAACTGATCCACTGGCTTTACAAATTGTATCATTATTATCTGACGTTATGGTAATAGTATTTCTATCAAATTTAGCAGACTCCATTTGAGAAGATAAGGCTCTACTCCAGATAAGATCATAAAGTTTATTTTGATCTGTACTTAAATATTTTTTAACACTTTGAGGAGTTCTAATAATATCAGTAGGTCTGATTGCTTCGTGAGCTTCTTGTGCATTTTTAGCTTTTTTGCCTGAATAATTCAAAACATCTTTAGGCAAGTATTCATTACCAATTTCTTTTTGGATGTAGTTTCTGAAACTTGTAACAGCATCTTTAGATAAATTAGTTCCATCAGTTCTCATATAAGTAATTAAGCCAATTGTTTCGCCCTCCATCTCTATACCTTGATAAAGTTTTTGGGCAATTTGCATTGTTCTAGATGCACCAAAACCTAGTCGACTCGACGCGGTTTGTTGAAGAGTTGAAGTTGTAAATGGTCCAGAGGGATTACGATTTACTATTTTGCTAGAAATATCAGTTATACTAAATTTTTTTTTATTAATACTTGATATGGCTTTATTTATCTCTTCTTTATTTCTAAATGAAAATTTTTCAATTTTATTGTTGTCAAGTTGACTAATACTAGCAGTGAAATTTTGATTTGCAGTATCAGCAAATTTAATACTTAAAGTCCAAAATTCCTCAGGTTTAAAAGACTCAATTGCATGTTCTCTCTCAGTAATTAATTTTAAAGCAACAGATTGAACTCTTCCTGCAGATTTTGAACCTGGAAGTTTCGTCCAGAGGATCGGGGATATATTAAAACCAACCAAGTAGTCCAAGGCTCTTCTAGCCATATACGCATCGACTAGTAATGGCTCAATTTGCCTAGGATTTTCAATTCCTTGAATAACAGCTTTTTTGGTTATTTCATTAAATACAACTCGTTCAATCTCTTTATCTTTTAAAAGTTTTTTTTCATTCAAATATTCTTTGACATGCCAAGCAATTGCCTCACCTTCACGATCAGGGTCAGTTGCTAATATAATTTTAGATGAGTCTTTAGCTGCATCAGTTATTTCTTTTAAATATTTTTTTGAAAAACTATCAACTTCCCATTCCATTTTAAAATCTTGATCTGGATTGACAGAACCATTTTTTGACGGCAAATCTCTTATATGACCATAACTTGCTAAAACTTTATAATTATCACCTAGGTATTTATTTATAGTTTTTGCTTTAGCAGGACTTTCTACAATGACCAAATTCATAAACTACAAACTACCCAAAAGCTTTAGATAGTCAATTTAATAAATTTTTGTCTTAGTTTCTTCTTTATTTATCAATCTTTTAATATTTTCTCTGTGAGTAAAAAAAATCAAGATAAACATGATCGTAAAAAAAATTGCCTGATTAAACTGAATAGAAATTAATAGATAGATTGGTATAGATATCGAAGCCACTAAAGATGATAGAGATGAAAATTTAGAAATAAAAAAAGTTACAAACCAACATATAGAAAATATAATTCCAAAATACAAATTTATAGCAAATAAAATACCGACATAGGTAGCAACACCTTTGCCACCTTTGAACTTAAGCCAAATTGGAAACACATGACCCAAAAAGGCACATAAAGATGCAATATATAAAAAATCTTGGTAGAAAATTTTTACATAAATAACTGGAATAATTGCTTTTAAAATATCTAATGCTAACGTGAAATAACCAATACTTTTGTTACCAGTTCTCAAAGCATTAGTAGCTCCGATATTACCAGATCCGATTTCTCTTATATCTTTTTTTAAAAATATCTTTGTAAGTATATATCCAAAAGGTATCGAGCCCATGAGGTATGAAATGATACCTATCAAAAAAATATCCATACTAAAGCTTAAATAATTCTTTTCCTTTTACAAATGTATTCGTGACCTTACCTTGGAGTTTTTTGTCTTCAATTGAGGTATTTTTTGATTTTGAAACCAATTTTTCTTTTTTTACAATCCATGGTTTACTTATATCTACAACACAAAAATCTGCATCATTACCAATGGAGAGGTTGCCTTTATCTATTTTAAGAATTTTTGCAGGATTTGAAGTAAGTGCTTTAATTAATGTTTCTAATTTTAAAGACCCGTTATGATATAACTCTAAACTTAAAGATAATAGAGTTTCTATACCTGATGCGCCTGTCGCAGCTTGAGAAAATGTTAATCTCTTTGATTCTTCATCTTCAGGTTTGTGATCTGAAACAATCACATCAATTAACTCATCCTTTAATCCTTCCACTAAAGCAATTCTATCTTCCTCACGCCTCAATGGTGGAGATAATTTTAAAAAAGTTCTAAAATCACCTATGTCATTTTCATTCAAAGAGAGATTATTTATCGAAACACCGGATGTGAATTTTACGATTTCTTTCCTATGTTTGATTACTTCAATAGATTTTTGCGATGATAATTGAGAAATATGATATCTGCATTTTACTTTTTCAAGTAAAGTAAGATCTCTTTCAATCAAAATTCTTTCTGCGATCTCAGGAATACCTGACAAACCTAATTTAGATGCGATAATGCCTGAATTTATCATCCCATTTTTTGCAAGTTCATAATCTTCTGCATGTTGCATTATTAAACAGCCAATATCTTTTGCAGAATTCATTATCCGAGACATTAATCTGGGATTTTGAATAGTTTTAATGCCATCTGTAAATGCTATTATACCTTTACTTTGTAGAAGACCAAATTCTGTCATATTATTTCCTTCAATATTTTTTGTAAGTGATGCACACGGAAAAATGTTTATTCGAGATTTATCTCTTCCTCTTCTTTTTAAAAAATCGACTATAGATACGTTGTCTATTATCGGATCAGTATTTGGCATTGTTACCACAGAAGTTACGCCACCAGCTAAAGCAGCATTACTTAAGGTTCTAAAATTTTCTTTATATTCATAGCCTGGTTCACCAACAAATACTCTCATGTCAACTAAACCTGGAAATATATATTTTCCTTTTAAATCAATTGGTTTTTCTCTTGAAGGAAGATTATTTGTATTCACCTTTTTTCCCACAGCTTCTATCTTTCCTTCTTCAGAGATTATAAGACCACCTGTTTCGTTAATTGAATTGTGTGGGTCAATTATATTAGCGTTTATAAAATATTGTTTTTTCATTTAAGTACAAAAAATCTTTAAACAGGCCATTCTTACTGCAACTCCTAGTTCTACTTGTTCTTTAATTACGCTTTTATTGATATCATCAGCTAAATTAGTATCTATCTCAATACCTCTATTCATTGGACCTGGGTGCATGATTAATGCATCAGCTTTTGCATGTTCTAACTTATCTGGTGTAAGGCCATAATATTCATAATATTCTCTGTTAGATGAGAGATAAGAACTTGTCATTCTTTCATTTTGTAATCTTAACATCATTACAATATCACAATCTTTTAATCCTTTTTTCATATCGGTGAATGTATTAACACCAAATTTTTCTATTTCCTTTGGCATCAAATTTGTGGGAGCAATTATATTTACTTCTGCTCCTAACATATTCAGTAAATAAATATTAGATCTTGCAACTCTTGAATGCAAGATATCTCCACAGATGGCAATTCTTAAACCTTCAATTTTTTTTTTTCGATTTATAATTGTCAGAGCATCCAATAAAGCTTGAGTAGGGTGCTCTCTTCTTCCATCTCCAGCATTTAAAACCGCACAATTAACTTTTTGAGAAAGAAGATTACATGCACCAGAGTCTTGGTGTCTTATTACAATAATGTCAGGATGCATAGCATTTAGTGTCATTGCTGTATCAATAAGAGTTTCACCTTTTTTAATTGCAGAATTACTTATATTCATTGACATCACGTCAGCTCCAAGTCTCTTTCCTGCTAATTCAAATGAACTTTGCGTTCTTGTTGAGGGTTCAAAAAATAAATTAATCTGTGTTTTTCCTCTTAGCGCATCAATTTTTTTATTTTTACTTTGGTTTACTTTTATAAAATCGTGAGCTTCATCAAGTATTAGATTAACATCATTTATAGATAAATCTTGGATACCTAAAAGATGTTTTTGGGAAATTTTAATAGCTTTATTTGTTTTAATTGCCATTAAAACCAACTCTATAACTATAAAGTTGTATAATAGCAAGTATTAATTGTTCAAAAAATCTATTGCTCCTTGCAATATAAAAGCAGCAGCATTTTCATCAATTTTTTTTTCTCTTTTACTCACATTAACATCTAATTGACTGGAAAGATTAAATGCACCAACAGTTGATAGTCTCTCATCCCATAAACAAACTGGAATATCAATGTTCTTTTCAATATACGTAGAAACATCTTTTGCTGATTGAGAAGATTTGCCAGAAGAGCCATCCATATTTAAGGGGTTTCCTATTATGATTCCCTTTATGTTGTTTTCGATAATTATTGACTTAAGTTGATCTATAAGGTGTTGAGAGGATTTTTTTTCTATAGTTATAAAGGGTGTGGCAATTAATTGTTTTTCGTCACAAATTGAAACTCCTATTCGTTTTGAACCAAGGTCTAAGCCTATCAATCTGCACTTATCTAAGTGATTTTTTTTAAATTCCTCTAATGTGATCATATTGTATATTTTTAACTTAAATGATAGTTTGCGACATACCTAAATAGCATATGAGTATAGATCTTAAAACAATAAAACACATATCTAAATTATCAAGAATTTCTGTTGATGAAAAAAGGGCAGAAAAATTAGCTGATGATTTAAATTCAATTTTTGAATTTATTGAAAAGCTCAATGAATTAAAAACAGATGATGTAAAGCCACTAACATCAATAGCTGAAACAACTTTAAAGTTCAGATCTGATGAGATCAAAAGTAAAAATATTAGAGAACAAATAATTAAAAATTCTCCTGAAGATAATGAGGATTATTTTGTTGTACCAAAGGTAATTGAATAATGTCAGACATTACAAAACAATCTTTAACAGAATTAGTGGAGAATATTAAAAAAAAGAAACTTTCTTCAACAGATGTGACCAAAGCATTTATTCAAAGGTCTGAAAAGTCTAATGAGTTAAATACTTATATCACAGATGATTTTACATCGGCGTTAGATAAAGCAAAAAAGTTTGATCAGAAACCAAATTTAGATTTAAAATTACCTGGTATACCTATGGCAGTTAAAGATTTGTTCTGCACAAAAAATGTTAAAACAACTGCTGGTAGTAAAATTTTGAATAATTTTGTACCAACTTATGAGTCTACAGTTACTGAAAACATCTGGAATGAAGGTGCAATACTTCTTGGTAAATTAAATTGTGATGAGTTTGCAATGGGTTCATCTAATGAGACAAGTCATTTTGGAAACGTACAAAATCCTATTGATAAGAATTTAGTCCCCGGTGGATCATCGGGTGGTTCAGCATCAGCAGTTGCTGGACAACTAACTCCAATCACAATTGGTACTGATACTGGAGGATCTATTAGACAACCAGCTTCATTTACTGGAATTGTAGGTTTAAAACCAACATACGGAAGTTGCTCACGATATGGGATAGTTGCTTTTGCTTCCTCATTAGATCAGGCAGGACCAATGGCCCAAAATGTAAAAGATTGTGCTTTATTGCAAGAAGTAATCAGTACGTATGATTCAAAAGATTCTACTTCAATTAATTTTAAAAGAAATAATTATAGCAAGGAACTTACAAAAAATATAAAAGGAAAAAAAATTGGAATTCCAAAAGAATACAGAGTTGATGGTATGCCTAAAGAAATAGAGGATCTTTGGCAAAAAGGTATTCAATACGTAAAAGATTGTGCTGCTGAAACAATCGACATATCACTTCCACATACAAGTTATGCTTTACCAACGTATTATATTGTTGCTCCAGCAGAGGCATCTTCTAATTTAGCAAGATATGATGGTGTAAAGTATGGATACAGAGCCAAAGGTGAAAATTTAATTGATATGTATGAAAAAACTAGATCTGAAGGCTTTGGTGCAGAAGTTCAAAGAAGAATTATGATTGGAACTTATGTATTATCATCTGGTTATTATGATGCATACTATCTTAAAGCTCAAAAAGTGAGAAAACTTATTAAAAATGATTTTGATGAGGCATATAAGAAAGTTGATGCAATTTTAACACCATCAACACCTAGCTCAGCTTTTAAAATAGGTGAAAAAACAAATGATCCAGTTTCGATGTATTTAAATGATATATTTACAGTACCAGTTAATTTGGCAGGCCTACCTGGTATATCAATTCCTGCAGGACACGATACTAAAGGTTATCCTCTGGGTTTACAAATAATCGGTAAAGCCTTCGATGAACAAAATATATTAAACATTGCTTTTGCTATGGAGGAGAAAATAAATTTTAAAAACAAAATTACTGATTGGTGGCTTAAGTGAATAAGAAAAACACAGAATATTTGATTAATCGGAAAGATAATCAATATGAAGTTGTAATCGGATTAGAGGTGCATGCTCAAGTATTGTCTGAGTCAAAACTATTTTCTTCTTCATCAACTAAATTTGGTGCCGAACCTAATACACAAGTAAGTTTAGTTGACGCTGCATTTCCAGGAATGCTACCTGTAATAAATGAATTTTGTATTAAACAAGCTATTAAAACTGGTATTGGTCTTAATGCAAAAATTAATAAACACTCTGTATTTGATAGAAAAAATTATTTTTATGCTGATTTACCTCAAGGATATCAAATATCACAATTTAAAGATCCAATCGTAGGTGAGGGCAAAGTTATTTTGGATATGCCTAATGGTCAAAAAGAAGTAGGTATAGAAAGATTACATTTAGAACAAGATGCTGGAAAAAGTATTCATGATCTTGACCCACAAAATACTTTTGTAGATTTAAACAGATCAGGTGTAGCATTAATGGAAATAGTGAGCAAGCCTGATCTAAGATCCCCAGATGAGGTAAATGTTTATATTAAAAAATTACGATCTATAATGAGGTACTTAGGAACTTGTGACGGAAATATGCAAGAAGGCTCTTTAAGAGCAGATGTAAATGTTTCTGTAAGACCAAAAGGCTCAAAAGAATTTGGCACTCGATGTGAAATTAAAAATGTTAATTCAATTAAGTTTATGCAAATGGCAATAGAATATGAGGCTAATAGGCAAGTTGATTTAATAGAAGAGGGCAAAACTATTGATCAAGAAACAAGGCTTTTTGATACGAAGAAAAATGAGACAAGGTCAATGAGATCAAAAGAAGACGCTCATGATTATAGATATTTTCCGGACCCTGATTTATTACCTTTGGAGGTTTCAGAAAAATTTATTGAAGAACTTAAAAATGATATTCCAGAACTTCCAGATGATAAAAAGAAAAGATTTATTGAAGAGTTTAAATTGTCTTCTTATGAAGCCAATATTTTAGTGTCTGATATTGATACCGCAAAATACTTTGAAGAGGTTGTAGCTAAAATGGGTAAAAATAAAGATATTAAGTTGGCAGTCAATTGGATTACAGGAGAACTATTTGCTGTTTTAAATAGTAAAGGTTTAGAAATTTCTCAAAGTCCAGTGAGTGCTAAGAATTTTGCTATATTGATAAATCTAATTAAGAATGGAACTATTTCTGGAAAAATAGCAAAAACTGTTTTTGAATTAATGATTGATGGAGATAAAGATCCACAAAAAATTGTTGAGGAAAAAGGATTAAAACAACAAAGTGATCCAAAGGCTTTAGAAGCTTTAATTGACAAAATAATTAATGAGAACAGAGAAAAAGCTATTGAATATAAACAAGGTAAAGAAAAATTATTTGGTTTTTTTGTTGGTCAAGCAATGAAGGCATCTGGTGGAAAAGCAAATCCTCAATTAATCAATGAGATCCTGAAGAAAAAATTATAAGGTTATGGGTTCGGACCTTAATATTACAAAACATTTACAAGATTACATACTAAAGAATGGTCTGAAATTACATCCAATTCAAAAAGAAATAATAGACTATAACTTATCACTTGGTGATATCAAAAGAATGCAAATATCTATTTCCCAATGTCAATTTTTACATTTGATTATTAAGATTTCCAAAATTACAAAAGTCTTAGAGATAGGAACTTTCACGGGTTTGAGTACATTATCCATGTCATTAGCCTTACCAGATGAAGGCAGTATAATTGCATTAGATAAAAATGTGGAAACAACCAAAGTTGCACAAAGCTTTTTTAAAAAGGCCAATCAAGATCATAAGATTAAAACAATGATTAAACCAGCTTTAGAAAGTTTGATGAGTATTAGAAATGAAAAATTTGATTTAGTTTTTATTGATGCAGATAAAATGAATTACCAAAAATATTATGAAATTTCACTAGATCTATTGAATAAAGAGGGTTTGGTTATTATTGATAATGTTTTATGGCACGGAGAAGTTGTTAACAAAGATATAAATGACAAAATTACAAAAAGTATAAGAGATTTGAATGATTTTATCTCTAAGGATACAAGAATTGAAAAGGTCATGGTACCTTTTGGTGATGGAATGACTGTTTGTAGGAAGATTTAATGTTCGCTGTATTTAGTTTTTATAAATTTCAAAAAATAAATGATTTAAAAAAAAATCAAAAAATATTAAAAAATCTTTTAATTAATAAAAATATAAATGGATCAATTATCATATCCAACGAGGGTTTAAATGGTTCTATTTCTGGAACGAATAAAGATATTAAAACTACAATTATTAAATTAAAAAAAATTTTGAACATAAAAAAATTTGATAGTGTCAATAATTCAATAAGTAAATTTAAACCTTTTCATAAACCTAAAGTGAAAATTAAAAGAGAAGTTGTTCCAATGGATCTTAAAATGTCGAATAGGATCGTAAAAAAGAATACTCATATTGATCCAACAAAATGGAATAAATTAATTAAAAAAAAAGAAACTCTTTTATTAGATGCAAGAAAACCTTTTGAACATAAAGTTGGTTCTTTTAAAAAATCAATAAATCCAAATATAAGTAACTTCAGAGATTTCCCGAAATACCTAAAAAAGTTAAAAAAAGACCAGCCAATAGCGATGTTTTGCACTGGTGGAATTAGGTGTGAAAAAGCCTCTGTATTTTTAGAAAGAAAAGGTTTTAAAAATATTTATCAATTAAAGGGTGGAATTTTGAATTACTTAAAAAAAATCAAACCAAAAAAAAGTTTATGGAAAGGCGAGTGTTTTGTATTCGACAACAGAGTAAGTTTAAAACACGGATTAGTACAAGGAACCTATTCAATTTGTGGTGGATGTAGACAACCTATCTCGATTAAAGATAAAAAATCTAAAAAATATGAGGAGGGTGTAACTTGTCCTAATTGTTTTGATAAACTCTCAAAAAACCAAAAATCTCGTTTTAGAATGAGACAAAGTCAGATATACAAGATAAAGCTATCAGGAAAAAAATATAACTTTCAAAAAGAATTTAACTAAGGATTTTTTTGTCACAATCTTTCAAATTAACTAAAGATCCAATATGGTTTTTATTGAGAAAAGTTACTATTCCAGCGAGTGTTGGTTCATTATTTCAAACTTTTTACAATCTAGTAGATACGTGGTTTGCAGGAAGAATATCTGCTGAAGCAATAGCAGCGATCGCAAAATCTTTTCCAATTTATTTTACTATTATTGCAATAGGTGTTGGATTAACTGCTGGAACTAATACTTTAATTGGAAATAATATAGGGGCTAATAACAAAAATAAGGCATCATTATTTGTTGCTCAATCAATTATTTTTGCAATCTTTTTATCCATACTAGTTACTTTTTTTGGTTTGAATGTTTCAGATTTTTTACTTTCTCTTATGGGATCAGACCAAGAGGCAATTATATTAACTAGAAAATATCTAGATGTAATTTTTTATGGAACAATAATTGTTTTGATACAAATTTCCTTAAATGGAACACTAAATGCACAAGGAGATACAAAAAGTTACAGAAACGTTTTAATTTTTAGTTTTTTTTTAAATATTATTCTAAATCCATTATTTATTTTTGGTTATGGTTTTATTCCAGCATTTGGTATAGCTGGACTTGCAATAGCTACTGTAGTGGCTCAGTTTGTTGGTCTTTTGTATTTAGCATATAAAGTTTATTGTTGTGAATTAAAGAAATATCTTAAGCCTGAGTGTTTTATTCCAAAATTTGATCTTCTTGGAGAACTCTTGTATCAGACGATTCCTGTGATGTTTAGCATGTTGTTGATTGGTGTTGGTTTGTTCAACATCCTTTACTTCATTGGTCAATTTGGAGATTTAGCCACTGCTGGTTATGGTGCTGCTTTAAGAATTGAACAAGTTTTTTTACTTCCTGTAATTGGATTAAATACAGCGGTATTATCAATTGGGGGACAAAATTTTGGTGCAAAAAATTATGATAGATTGAGAGAATTATACAGAAAAGCTTTAATGTTTGGATCATCTTTTATGATATGTGCAGGAATAATAATATTTTTAGGTGCAGAGTTTTTAGTTTCATTATTTACTGATAACCAAGAGGCAATAAAGCATGGCGCAATATATCTAAAAGTTGCGGCATTAATCGGCCCAATTTATCCAGTCTTTTTCATAACCACTGCCGTATTCCAAGCAGTCAAAAAACCATTGTATAGTCTTTATTTAAGTATTCTAAGATTAACAGCTCTTCCATTTTTAAGTTTATGGTATGTAATTAATATCAAAGGGGGGGATTATGAGGATATTTTTTATACAATTTTAGTAACAAATTGGTTTATGGGAATTGCAGTTCTAATGTTTATTGGGTATTTTTTGAATAATGTTTTCAAACAAAATAAAGGCCTTTTTACTTACTAGTATTTGTCTAATATTTTTCTTTGTCACATACCTTGATGTAAAATCTAGTGAAATAAAGGTTATAGATGGAGATACTATTCATTTAAAAAATGAAAAAATTCGTTTTAGTGGCATTGATACTCCTGAAATTAAACAAATTTGTAATAAGAATAATGAGTTTATCAAATGTGGAATACAAGCAAAACAATTACTTATTAATAAGATAGGTAAAAACAAAGTAAGATGTGTCAAGGAGGGTGTAGATAGATATAAGAGAATTCTAGCTGAATGTTTTGTAAATAATCAAAGTTTATCTAAGTATCTTGTTCGAGAGGGTTATGCTTTTGCTTACAGGAAATATTCAACAAAATACATTCCAGATGAGGATTATGCCAAAAAAAATAAAAAAGGTATGTGGGCAATGACCTTTGAATATCCTTGGGATTGGAGAAAAAAAAATTAATCTTTTTGTAATCTTTTCTCTAATTTTCTAACTAAAAAAGAAACAACCAAAATTAAAACAAGATATTCGAGGATTAAAAATGTATAAATTTCTAACGGCCGATAAGTTGTCACAACTAATTCGTTTGCTTTTCTTGTTAAATCTCCAATACCAATTATTGACACAAGTGATGACATTTTAAGAACATAAACAAATTGATTACCTATAGCTGGTAAAATATTCTTTATTGCTTGAGGTAAGATAATTAATCTTAATTTTCTAAAAAAACTTAATCCCAAAGAACTTCCGGCTTCCCATTGTGATTTTTTAATTGAATTAATTCCTGCTCTAAATATTTCTGCTTGAAAAGCACTTTCACTAATTGAAAGAGCTATGATACCAGAAACAAAAGGGCTAAAACTAATGCCTGTCATAATTGGTAAACCATAATAAATCCATAAAATCAAAACTAGTAAAGGAATTGCTCTTACAATCTCCACATATCCAATATTCAGATAGGTTAAAAATTTACTCTTAGCTAGTGATGGAATAGCAACTAAAAGACCCATGATAATTGAAATAATTATAGAGACTATACTTATATAGATAGTAGTTGTTAAACCACTTAATAAAAACTTTAAGTTAGTTAATCCCTCAATATTGTTTGGAGACAAGATTAACCAATTTAATTCACTTTTACCGCATGAAGTTAATGGGAAAATTAAGAGTAAAAAAAATAAATTTCTCACTCTTCAAGTTATAAAGAATTAAAAACTAATTACTAATTTTTTATAAACTCTTTAAATTATATTTAGCTAATAACTTAGTGAAGAACCCTGAGGATTTTTTATCTTTAATCCATTTATTTACATATTCGTTCCACTTAGTATCACCTTTTGGCACCATCATTGCTAAAAAAGCTGGATTTTTTCCACCATCTGGAACAATTGCTAATTGAGGGTATTTGATAACCAATTTATTTGCTTCTGTTGAACTTGTAATATTACCATCAGCTCTACCTGCTAATACTTCTTGAAAATCTCTAGCCGGAGCTTCAATTGAGTTTAATTTTGATTTTGGAAAAAATTCTTTCGCCTTCTCTTCTTGAGAAGTACCAAGAGTAGTTGCTATCGTTACGTTTTCGTTATTTAGGGAGTCCCAAGTAGGGAATTTTTTTAAGTTCTTTTTAAGAACGAGTGGAACAGTAGCATATTTGTAATAAGTATCAGTAAATCCTGCTACTTCAGCTCGTTTTGGAGTTTTTGTTACACTTGTTGAAATATCATACCTTTCTGATGTTATACCTGAAACAATAGTTTTCCATTCTGCGGGTACAAATTCAATCTTTACACCCATATCTTTTGCAAGTTCATTCATGACATCAATATCAAAACCCTTATATTTATTAGTAGCTGGATCCTTAACTGTCATAGGATCCCAATCTCCAGTAGTTCCAACTTTTAATACACCTGATGATAGTATTTTATCTAAATTTGAATCTGCGTTAAGTGAGAATGGTAAAAAAGTAAATAATATTAATAGTAATAATTTTTTCATAATTAGATGACTATATTATTTTTTTTATTATTGAGATCTATAATCTTGACGCACTATCATTCATCCATGAAAATAAATGATCTGAAAAGGATCTTCTAACAAATAAATTTACATCGTTAATGTCCTGATTGTGAACAATTATATCAATTTTTGTCAAAATTGTTTGAGTTACAAGGCCTTTTTTGGATTTAAAATCATTAAAATTAAATGGAGATCCAGTTTCAAATAAATCAAAAATTTTATCACCTTTAAGATTTATTAATACAAATTGGTCTGTGACATCAGTTACAGCACCCAAATTTGTTTTACAAATATTTTTATTGAGTAATTTTTCTACATTATAATTGTTATCATCTGATTTTAAAATTTCGTTTGAAAAAATCATCCATTCATCTGGGCTTAACCAAAGAGCTGTTAATTGATCAGTTCTTGAGGAAGTATTTGCTTCATTTGGCAAAAGTAGATTTAATGATTTTCCAACTGCAGATAAAAACTGTCTTTTTTTTCCTCTAATAATAAGTTTCATCACAGGTTTTATTTCTCTCATTTGCAAACCTGGATAAGATTTACCATTTTCAATTACATTTGAATAATTAAGCATTTAATCTTTTGTTCTCCTTGTCTAGGAATACCGGATCTGTAACTGTTACATTGATTTGTTTTTTTTCCATTGGAATTATCAATTTTTGACCTATCATATTTTTTCCGCCTTTAACTACTCCAAGAGCAATAGATTTTTTTAAATTTGGACTAAAATAACTAGAAGTAACATGACCTAACATTTCTATTGGTGTTTTGTTCATATCTGCAACAATTTGTGCCCCTTCTTCTAATATTTCTTCTGGATTGTCTGTGATAAGACCTACTAATTGTTTCCTATCTTCTCTAATAGTATCTGATCTATATAAAGATCTTTTACCTATAAAATCAAATTTCTTTTTACTAACTATCCAATCCATTTGTAAATCAATTGGTGTCATAGTTGCATCTGTGTCTTGTCCGGCTATGATAAATCCTTTTTCCGCTCTTAATAAATGCATTGTTTCAGTCCCATAGGGAGTAATATTAAATTCCTTTCCTGCCTCCATGCAATTTTCCCATACTGATTTAGCGTAATTGGCCTGAATATTGATTTCGTAACTTTGTTCACCAGTAAAACTTATTCTCATAACTCGACATTTCACTTTACCAATTTTTGAATTCTTAAATGACATATGAGGAAAATCTTTATCTGATAAATCGATTTCAGGTATTACTTTTTGTATTATCTTTTTACTATTAGGACCACAAACACTAATAGTTGCGTAATGATCAGTTACAGATGTTAAATACACATCTAGTTCAGGCCATTCGGTTTGGAGATAATCTTCAAGTTTACCTAAAACTGTGGCAGCACCACCAGTTGTCGTTGTCATAATATAATGATTTTCGTCTAATCTGGTAGTAACACCATCGTCATAGACCATGCCATCTTCGTTCAGCATTAACCCATATCGACATTTTCCAATCTCAAGTTTTGACCAAGCGTTGGTGTAAACTCTATTTAAAAATTCAGAAGCATCTGTACCTTGAATATCAATTTTACCTAACGTGGATGCATCTAATATGCCTGCACTATCTCTTGCAGCTTTACTCTCTCTTTGAACTGCTTCGTGCATGTTTTCACCATTCTGTGGATAATACCAAGCTCTTTTCCATTGTCCTACATTCTCAAATTCAGCTTTGTTTTCAACATGCCATTCGTGAATTGGCGTTTTTCTTGTTATATCAAAATATTTACCAACATTTCTTCCAACGATAGTACCAAATGTTAGAGGAGTGTAGGGTGGTCTAAATGTTGTAGTACCAAGTTCACCCATTTTAGAAGATGCTGTTTCAGAAATTATCCCTAAGGCATGCATATTCCCGAGTTTACCTTGATCTGTACCCATACCTGTTGTTGTATATCTTTTAACATGTTCAATAGACCTGAAACCTTCTCTTAAAGCTAATTTAATATCTTTGGCTGTTGCATCATTTTGAAAATCTACAAATGATTTAGTTTTCCCTACAATTTTATTTGAAGGCAATAACCAAATATTTCTTTTTGATTTGTTAAATGCTGAATATATTTTAATATTTTCGTATTCGGTTTTCTTGATATTCAAAAATTCTTTGAGTAATTTAGGTACATTAATTAATATTTCATCTAAAGTAAAATCACCATTACAACTTCCGATACTTATCTGATTTGATGGATAAGTATTTGGAATAAAAACTTGATCATCATCTCTAAATTTAAGTTTTCCACCCGATTGAGTAAATAGATGAACTGCTGGTGTCCAACCTCCTGAAATACCCAAATTATCGCATGAAATATTTTCTTTTGATCCTATAACCTTTTGACCATCTTTAGACAATTTCATTATAGAGACACTATTTATTCTTTTGTATCCAAATGTATCTACAATAGTGTAACCTTTATAAATTTTTATATTATTTTTTTCAGTTTCTTTAATAAGTTTAGAATCAATTTCTTCTCGATTGTCAATTATTGCTTGTACTTTAATCCCTTTTTGAATCAAACTTATTGCAGTTTCATAAACACTATCATTATTAGTGAATAAAATATTTTTCTCTCCACATGCTACACCAAATAAATCTGCATATTTTTTTATAGCAGATGAGAGTAATATCCCTGGGCGATCGTTATTGTCAAAAATTAAAGGTCTTTCTATAGACCCTGTAGCTGTAATAACTTTTTTAGCGCGTATTTTAAGTAATCTTTGACGAGTTTTATTTTCTCTTTGTTCAAGTGGCAAGTGATCGGTTAAATTTTCCCTTGCTAATAAAAAATTATAAACATGAAAAGCAGCAACACTTGTTCTGGTTTTAATTTCTAAATTTTCAATTTTTTTTATTTCATTGATTTCCTTGTCTAACCATGAAGCTGAATTTTGATTGTTAATTTTAAAAAATTCTGAGTCTTGATAAATTGTAGAACCACCTAAATATGATTTTTCCTCAACTAATAGTGTTTTAAAACCATTTTTTGCAGCGGTTTTTGCTGCGATAATTCCTGAAATACCTGCACCAATAACTAATACATCGCAATGAATGTATTTGTGCTCGTATATGTCAGGGTCTGGTACATCAGGTGATTTTCCTAAACCAGCGGATTTTCTAATAAAATATTCATATTTTTCCCAAAAACTTGCTGGCCACATAAAAGTCTTGTAGTAAAAACCTGCAGGTAATAATGGGCTTAAAAAATTGTTTATACCTCCAATATCAAACCTCACACTAGGCCAACAATTTTGACTGGAAGCAACAAGACCTTCATATATTTCTATTTCAGTAGCTCTTACATTTGGTTCTGTTCTTGAAGTTCCGTTATGAAGTTGAACAATGGCGTTTGGTTCTTCTGACCCAGCGGTCATAATTCCTCTAGGTCTATGGTATTTAAAACTTCTACCAACTAGGTGGATGTTATTAGCCAATAGGGCAGAAGCAAGTGTATCACCTTTAAATCCATAATAAGTTGTACCATTAAATTTAAATGAAATTCGATATGTTTCATCGACTAATTTACTACTTTTTACTCTTAAATTTTTTGTCATTGATTATTTAACCGGTGGTTTTTCACCCATTTTGTAAACGGCTTTAATTTCATCATTTGATGTATCTCTCACCATGTTAAACCATTTTCTACAACCATGAATGTGGTTCCATCTTTCGAATTGAATACCTTTAATATTTTTTCTCATAAATAAATATTCTGCCCATTGATCATCACTTAATTCAGTTGGTTGTTTGGGCCTAACAATATGGGCTTCCCCACCAGCTTTAAATTCACTTTGTTCTCGTTCACCGCAAAAAGGACAATTTATTAAAAACATTAGTGTGCTACAGCTGCTGCACCATGTTCGTCGACAAGGTCACCACTTACAAATCTATTCAAATTAAATGCAGCATTAAGTTTGTGCGGTTCATCGTTAGCTATTGTATGCGCAAACAAATCTCCGGAACCAGGTGTAGCTTTAAATCCTCCTGTTCCCCAACCACAATTAAAATATAAACCTTTGATTGATGTTTTACTTATAATTGGACTTGCATCTGGACAAATATCTACAATTCCACCCCATTGTCTTAACATTCTCATACGACTAAAGATAGGGTATAACTCTAAAATTGCATTCAATGTCCCTTCAACAATATCATGACTTCCTTTTTGTGAGTAAGATACGTAATCATCAGTTCCTGCGCCAATTACTAATTCACCTTTATCTGATTGACTAACATATGCATGAACAGCATTTGACATAACAACTGTATCTATTATTGGTTTTACAGGCTCTGAAACTAAAGCTTGGAGCGGTTTACTCTCTAATGGTAACCTTAAACCAGCCATATTAGCTATTACACTAGAGTGACCTGCAGCTACTACACCAATTTTATTTGTTTTAATAAATCCTTTTGTAGTTTCAATACCTTCAACTGCATCGCCATTTCTCTTAATACCTTTAACCTCACAATTCTGAATTATATCCACACCCATTTCATCTGCACCTCGTGCATATCCCCATGCAACTGCATCATGTCTAGCAGTTCCAGCTCTTTTTTGTAAAGTTCCACCTAATACAGGGTATCTTATATCTGGAGATGTATTTATTATTGGACAAAATTTTTTAACTTCTTCAGTATTTAAATATACTGCATCAATACCATTAAGTCTGTTAGCATGGGTTCTTCTTTTTAGATCTCTTACATCTTGAAGATTATGAGCAAGATTCATTACTCCTCTTTGACTAAACATTACATTGTAGTTTAATTCTTGAGAAAGGCCTTCCCATATTTTAAGAGCGTGATCATAAAGACCAGCACTTGCATCCCATAAATAATTAGATCTTATAATTGTAGTGTTTCTTCCTGTATTCCCACCACCAATCCAACCTTTTTCAACAACAGCAATATTTTTCATATCATGTTTTTTTGCCAGATAGTAAGCTGTTGCTAAACCATGGCCACCCGCACCAATAATTACCACATCATATTCTTTTTTTGGCTCAGGGTCTTTCCATGCCTTTTCCCAATTTTCATGATAAGAAAAAGCATTTTTAATAAGCGAAAATATTGAATACTTATTTTTCATAATTAATGAATAATTACTTTATTAATGTTGATTATTCAATACAATCAAAGGCGACAAATTTCTTGGAAGAGTGGGTGAGAGGCTTAAACCAGTCGTTTGCTAAATGACCGTGCGAGGAAACTTGTACCGAGGGTTCGAATCCCTCCTCTTCCGCCATTATTAAAACAAGGGATTATTCTTAAAAAAATCTTTCATTGCGATTGGCTGTTGTTCAAGCACATATCTATAAACATTGTAGTTTTCTAATACTCTTTGGACATAATTTCTAGTTTCTTTAAATTTAATTAATTCAATCCAGTCGATATAATCAATTTGATTTTTTTGAGGATTTTTGTTTATTTTTTTCCAATATCGAACTCTTTTTGGTCCAGCATTGTAAGCAGCCACTGCAAATGGATAAGCACCGTCATATTCAAGAATTAATCCTGCTATATAATGTGATCCTAAATTAATATTATATTCTGCATCAGTGGTTAACCTAGATTTCGAATAAGGAAGTTTTGCTTGTTTAGCAACTAGTTTAGCAGTGTAAGGCATTAATTGCATTAACCCTTTTGCACCAGCATGACTATTGGCACTTAAATCAAACTCACTTTCTTGTCTTATGATTGAAAGAATGAAAGCATTATCTGGAATTTTTCTTCCATTAATATATTTGGGTGTGCTTATAATTGGGTAATTATATTTATTGTGAAATCTTTTTTCATAGGATGCTATTTTAGAAATCTGAATTGCAAAATCAAATCGTTCTATATTTGTTGCAAGTTCAGCTGCCAAAACCTCACTACCACTACCAACATTATCATTAGCCAAATGTCTTAGTATATGCTTAGCGTATTTATCTTCATCTAGTTCATCAAGTAAATATATTAATTTGACTAAATCTTTTTTAAAAAAATAATCACGATATTCTTTTTTAATAATCATGTCTTTTGAAAGCTCAAATTTTTCATTTGGACTAATTTCCATAAATGCTAATTGACCATAGTAAGTGGTTAAATAATTTGTTGCTTCTTTAAACCATTTATAAGATAAATCTTTATCACCAAGTTTTTTATAAGTTTTACCTAACCAATATGCACCTCTTGCTGTACTAATAGGGTATCCAACATTATTATAAAAATTTTCAAAATGTTCTTTGGCTAATACTGGATCATCTAAAAAACTCAATGCAATCCAACCACTCATCCACTCTGCAGCAGCAAATTCTGGTCCATCATTCATTCCATGGTTGCTAGCAATTTTATAGGCTAATTCATATTTTTTTTTATATATTAATGATCTAGAAATTATTTCTCTTTCAAACCACCATTTATCAGGACGAACCAAGTAATCTTTTGTATTTTTTATCTTTAAAAGTATTTCAACAGAACTATCAACTCTTCCTCTTTTTCTTCTCCATTTTAATCTATCGTAATTTAAACCAGCATCATTTTTAAGATTAGATGGAACTTTAGAGATAGCATTATCGACACCATATGATTTACTCATCAATAATTGTCTGGCTGTGTATAATAGTTCATAATCTT
>CACHMD010000006.1:0-48700 GCA_902580835.1 uncultured Pelagibacteraceae bacterium
TACTTACCTCATAACTAAAATCTACATGTCCAGGGGTGTCTATAATATTTAAAATATAATTTTTTCCGTTTTTAGCTTTATAATTCAACTTTACAGTCTGTGCTTTTATTGTGATACCTCTTTCTCTTTCTATATCCATAGAGTCGAGTACTTGTGATTTCATTTCTCTCTCTGTCAAACCACCACATTGATGGATTATTCTATCAGCTATTGTAGATTTCCCATGATCAATATGAGCAATGATTGCAAAATTTCTTATATTGTTGATTGTGCTCATTTTAATTTTAAGATCGAATTTTAGCGCCAGTTTTATTTTCTACTGCTTCTATGATTGAATTATTAATTTTCTCTAAATCCTTATCGTTTAAAGTTTTTTCTGATGACTGAATCGTTATGCTGATAGCTATAGACTTTTGATTATCTGGGATATTTTCACCTTCATAAACATCAAAAACTTTTATATTGCTAATAAGATTTGGATTCACATTAGAAATTACGCTTATTAACTCTTGTGCCTCTACATCTTTATTAACTACAAATGCAAAATCTCGCTCTGATTTTTGAAAATCCGATACAGAAAACTTTAATTTTTGATCTTTTAATGTTTTTCTTGAAAGTTTTAAATTTTCTAAAAAGATTTCAAAACCTATTAAATTTTCAGTTTTAATATCAATTTTTTTTAGAATATTAGGATGAATTTCGCCAAAATAAGCTGCAACTTTATCTTTACTATGATCTAAGAAAATTCTACCGGACTTTCCTGGATGATAATAATTTGGTGTTTTGCTATCAATAAAAAAATGATCAGAATTATAACCTGCTTCACTCAAAGTTTGCACTACATCTCTTTTTGCATCAAATAAATCAATATTTCTCTCTTTATCGATCCAAGAAAGTCTTGATTTTTTACCGGCTGACAAACCACAAACTACTGTTTTTTGCTCACCTGGATTTGAACCAGTAAAAATAGGACCTATCTCAAATATAGATAAATCTTTAAAGCCTCTATCCAAATTTTTACCCATATACATGATTAAATTTGAAAATATGGAATTTCTTAAAACTCCCAATTCAGAACTTATAGGGTTTACAATTTTTATTTCTTTACCAGCTTCTCTAAAGTGATCGTTATAACTTTGATCTGTAAATGACCATGTTATTGTCTCTAAATAACCCTTCGAAGCAATTGCTCTTTGTAAGAAATGAAATAATCTTTGAGTTTGAGTTAAAGTGGATTTAAATCTATCTTTAATTGGGTCAATTGTTTTTATTTTATCATAACCACTTATTCTCACCAACTCTTCAATAATGTCTATTTGCTGTGAAATATCTGGTCTCCAGGAAGGAACTATCAACTTTAAAGAATTTTTTTCTTTTTTAATGATAAAACCAAGATCAGTCAAAATTCTTTGGATTTCCTTCTCAGAAATTTTAAATCCAACTATATTTTCAAAAGAATTTATATCAAAGTTTATAATTTTGGTTTTATAAGATTCAGTTTTTTGAATGTCGATTTTACTAACTTCACCACCACAAATTTCTTGAATTAGTGATGCCGCTTTCTTTAAACCAGTTTCGATGGATAATGGGTCAATTCCTCTTTCAAATCTAAATTTTGCATCTGTATCTAAGTTCAATTTTTTTGCCGTATTTCTAATTGATCTTGGATCAAAATAAGCAGACTCTAATAATATATTTTTTGTATCAAATTCTGTGCCTGATCTTGTGCCCCCAATAATTCCACCTAATCCTAAAACTCCTTTGTTGTCACTAATGACACACATACCTTTTTCTAACTTATAAATTTTATTGTCCAGTGCTGTAAATTCTTCTCCAGATTTTGAGTTTCTTACGTTTATCCCTTTTTCAATTTTATCAGCATCATATGCGTGTAATGGTCGATTAATATCAAGCATTACATAATTTGTTATATCAACAATAGCTGAAATAGGTTTTTGACCAACTGAAATTAATTTATCTTTGAGCCATTGAGGACTCTCGGTATTTTTCACATTTTTAATTACACAACTTCCAAAAGCACTACACCCTTGTCCTTTCTCCTTATTAATCTTAACTTTTATAGTTTGTTTTGTTTTTAATTTAATTTTTTTTTCTTTAGATACTATTAACCTTCCAAAACCTGAAGCGGCAAGATCTCTAGCTATCCCCTTTACACCAAGGCAATCTGGTCGATTAGGTGTGATTGATAAATCAATAAGATTAGATTTTGATTTTGAAAAATAACTTTTACCAATATTTTTTTCATATTTTTTAGATAATTCAGTAATACCATCACTCTCATCAGATAAATTTAACTCAGACTCAGAGCAAAGCATTCCGTAAGAAGTTACACCTCTAATTTTAGCTATTTCTAATTTTGTATTAGTCTTTGGGATAATTGCACCTGGAGGTGCATATATAGTAATAAGTCCTTCGTTCGCATTGGTGGCACCACACACAACTTTTTTAAGCTCTTTCTCACCGATGTTTACATCACAAACTTTAAGTCGGTCTGCGTTTGGGTGTTTTTCTGTCTTGATAATTTTTGCAACTTTAAATAATTGATCATCAGATGAAAAACTTTCCACACTTTCTACTTCTAGTCCAATATTGGTAAGTTGTTCTAAAAGATTTTTTTCTTTCAGATTAGTTTTTAAATGATCTTTTAACCAATCAAATGTGATTTTCATCTACTTAGGCCTCTATAATTTGTGGGTACGTCTAAAGGATCAAATCCAAAATGATTTAACCATCTATAATCACAATCAAAAAACGCTCTAAGATCATTAATTCCATATTTTAACATCGCCAATCTATCAATTCCAATTCCAAACGCATAACCCTGAAACTTAGTTGGATCGACCTTTACATTTTTTAAAACATTTGGATGAACCATTCCACAACCTAGTATTTCTAGCCACTGATCACCTTCCCCTATAATAATTTTTCCATCTTTGATTTCGTATCCAATATCTACTTCAGCAGATGGTTCTGTGAAAGGAAAATGGCTTGGCCTAAATCTCATCTTTATTTTTTTAACTTCAAAAAATTCTTTGATAAAATAATTCAAACAACCTTTTAAATGACCCATATTTATATTTTTGTCTATATGAAGACCTTCAACTTGGTGAAACATTGGTGAATGTGTTTGATCACTATCCGATCTGTATGTTCTGCCAGGTGCGATTATTTTAAAAGGTGGTTTGTCTTTTAACATTGTTCTAATTTGAACAGGGGACGTGTGAGTGCGCAGCAGTCTTTCTTTTTTTTCATCAAGATAAAATGTATCATGCATATCTCTTGCTGGATGATTGTCTGGAGTATTTAAAGCAGTAAAATTGTTATATTCATTTTCAACATCTGGTCCTTCCTCTACACTAAAGCCTATTTCAGAAAATATAGAAGATATTTCATCAATTGTTTGTGATACAGGATGGATTTTACCCTTTACAAATGATCGCTCTGGTAAAGTAACATCAATTTTTTCTTTTTCCAATTTTTCATTAATATTTGCTTTTTCTATTTCTTTTATTTTTAAATTTATAAGATCATGAAGTTCATCCTTAATTATGTTCAAATCAGATGCAAATTTTTTTCTTTTTGAGATATCAATAGTACCTATTTTTTTAAATTGAGATGAGACCACCCCACTTTTACCAAATAGATCAGATTTAATTTGATTAAGTTCTGTTAGATCTAATTTACCTTTTAATTTTGATATAAATTCGTCTCTTATTTTTTTTAGAACAGACATTTTTACAGATTATTTCTTCAGCGAAATAAAACAATAGTGAAGATTAATTTAAAGCAGATTGTGCTTTTTGGACAATAGTTTTAAAGGCTTCTGGGCTATCATAGGCTATCTCAGCTAAAATTTTTCTATCAATTTTAATTCCACATTTATTTAAACCATAAATAAACTTGGAATATGTCAAACCTTCAGCTCTTACACCCGCATTGATTCTTTGTATCCACAATGATTTGAAATCTCTTTTCTTATTTCTCCGATCTCTGTATGCATATTGCATAGCTTTTTCCATAGCTTGCTTTGCAACTCTAATAGTATTTTTTCTTCTTCCCCACTGACCTTTTACAGCTTTTAAAACTTTTTTGTGTTTAGCTCTACTTATTACACCTCTTTTAACTCTTGCCATTTTAACTCCTTAAGCTGTAAGGCATATACGATTTAACAATTTTACCATCTTGTTTTGACATCGCAGTAGTACCTCTAAGTTTTCTTATTTGAGAATTAGTTCTTTTTATCATGCCGTGCCTCTTTCCAGCTTGGGCCATCATAACTTTCCCTCTAGCTGAAATTTTAAATCTTTTTTTTGCTGAGCTTTTTGTTTTTAATTTTGGCATAATTGGACGAGGTTATACAAAGAATGTAGAAAATTTACAACCTATATTAAAGCCTATAAAGGTTGAATTACCATAATCATTTGCTTCCCATCAAACTTGGGGTGTAGTTCGACTTTACCAATATCTTTCATATCCTCTTTAATTTTGGCCATCAATTCATTTCCTAAATGAGAGTGTTGAAGTTCACGTCCTTTAAATCTAATGGTGAACTTTACCTTATCACCTTTGGCAATAAATTTTTTAGCATTTTTTACTTTAAACTCATAATCATGCGTTTCAGTTACTGGTCTCATTTTAATTTCTTTTAAAGCAATTATTTTTTGTTTCTTTTTTGCAAGGTTTGCTTTTTTTTGCGCATCATATTTATATTTACCCATGTCCATAATTTTACAAACTGGGGGATTGGCATTTGGGGCAATTTCGATTAAATCCAAACCTTGATTTTTTGCCATTGAGATTGCCTCATTAGTATTTAAAACACCTAAGTTTTCTCCATCACTTGCAATAACTTGAACCTCGGGTGAGGAAATTCTGTTATTTGATCGAGGTCCACGATCCTTGGTTCTTCTTTGAAAATAGTTTTGCTTAAAATCCGCCACTTAAATATTTGAAGGTGCTTTGTTTAAAGCAGAAAATTTTTTTAGAAAAGAGTTTAGTTCCATATTTTCTTGTTTATTTGAATCCAATCTTCTAATAGTTACTGAGTTACTGTCAACTTCTTTTTTACCACAAATTATTAAAAGAGGTATTTTTGCTAATGAATGATCTCTTATTTTATAATTTAAATTATGATTTTTTAAATCAACCATTGATGTAATACCAACTTCTCTTATCTTATTGGAAACTTTTTTTGCATATTCTTCGAAGTCTTCAGAAATAGGTATAACAACTGTTTGTAACGGAGATATCCAAAATGGAAATTTTCCAGCATAGTTTTCAATCAGAATACCTATAAATCTCTCAAGTGATCCGAATAATGCACGATGTAACATAACAGGAACTTTCTTAGTGCCATCTTTATCTACATATGATGCATCTAATCTACCTGGTAAATTCAAATCAACTTGGACTGTTCCACATTGCCAATCTCTTCCTATTGCATCTCTTAAAACAAATTCTATTTTTGGACCGTAAAATGCTCCCTCACCTTTATTTATACTATACTCAAGTTTAGAAGCTTTGACTGCCTTTAACAAAGATGCTTCAGCCTTGTCCCAAATCTCATCCTCACCAACTCTTACCTCTGGCCTATCAGCATATTTTAGAATTACATTTTCGAAACCTAGATCTTTATAAATTTCTAATATCAAATTTGTAACATTTAAACATTCACTTGTGATTTGATCTTCGGAGCAAAAAATATGAGCATCATCTTGAGTGAATGCTCTTACTCTTAATAACCCATGTAAAGCACCAGATGGTTCATATCTATGAACTTTTCCAAACTCAGTAATTCTTAGAGGTAAATCTCGATAACTTTTAAGACCTTGATTAAAAACTTGTATGTGTCCAGGGCAATTCATTGGTTTAATTGCAAAAACTTTTTCATCAGGAGTTTCTGAGGTATACATGTTTTCCCCATATTTTTCCCAATGACCTGATTTTTCCCACAATAGTCTGTCTAATACCTCTGGTGTGTTAACCTCTTTGTATCCGGCTAGGTCCTGTTTAGCTCTCATGTAATTAATTAATTTTTGAAATAACGTCCAACCTTTCTCATGCCAAAAAACAGATCCTGGACTTTCTTCCCTAAAATGAAACAAATCCATTTCTTTGCCCAATTTACGATGATCTCTTTTTTCTGCCTCTTCAATTCTTTTTAAATAATCGTCTAAATCTTTCTGAGAGGCCCAACTTGTTCCGTAGATCCTTTGAAGCATTTCATTTTTTGAGTCACCTCGCCAATATGCACCTGAAACTTTTGTAAGTTTAAAGGCTTTGCCAATTTTACTAGACGATACTAAATGAGGTCCTCTACATAAATCATACCAAGTATCACCATGATGATAGACTGAAAGTTCTTCAGATTCCGGAATACTCTCAATAATTTCTGCCTTATATTTTTCTCCAATTTTTTTAAAATGCTTAATTGCTTTATCTCTTTCCCATACTTCTCGTCTTGTTTTTAAGTCTTTGTCAATTATTTTTGACATCCTTTCCTCAATTTTTTTAAGATCGTCATCAGTAAAAGGCTCTTTTCTGGCAAAGTCATAATAAAATCCATTTTCTATAACTGGTCCAATAGTAACTTGTGTGCCTGGATATAATTCTTGAACTGCCATAGCCATAATATGTGCAGCGTCATGTCTAATAACTTCTAAACCCTCTGGGTCTTTTGCTGTAAAAATTTTAACGGAACAATCTTTATCAATCGAAAAATATAAATCTTTTAATTCTCCATTCACACTCATTATCAAGGCTTGTTTTGCTAATGATTTGCTAATTTTTTCAGCAATCTCAAGGCCTGTCACTTTTTTAGGAAAATCTAAATTGTTTCCGTCTGGTAAAGTAATTATGGGCATTTAATTTAGTAATCTCTTATACTCTGAATAAGTAGAAAAACACATTTTTTCAACATTAAATTTTTTTATAATGTTTTTTCTTCCCTCCTTACCCATTAATTTTAAGGAAGTTTCATCCATTGTCATTGCTTGAATGATTTTTTTACTCAAGGAGCCTGCGTCACCAGATTCAAATAACAACCCAGTTTTTCCGTTTAAAATTGTCTCATTTGATCCTCCAATATTACTAGCAATGATTATTTTTTCCATAGATTGTGCCTCTACCGCAACTCTTCCAAAAGCTTCAGGTTCAATTGATGCTGAAACTATAATATCAGAAACGTTATAAGCTAAAGCCATATCCTTACAATGATCTATGAATTTTACTTGATTGGTCAGTTTATATTTTTCAGTCAATTTAATTAATTTTTCTTTGTATGAATCTCTTCCTTGGTCACTGCCTAATATTACAACATGAAATGCCTCGTATCCTAATTCAATTTTAACTAAATTTATTGCCTCAATAAATAATTCTTGACCTTTCCATGACGTAAGTCGACCTGGCATAAGAATTATTTTTTTTTCATCAGTAATATTCCACTCATTTAAAAGTTTTTTTTCATCAGTCTCAATTTTAGTTGTTGGATCAAAATAATCTACATTTACACCCCTAAAAATTACTAAAAATTTTTTTTTAGAATTCAAGAATTCCTGATAGTTCTCTTGAATATGTGAAAAGATAAAATTTGATCCTGCTATTACCAAATCTGACCTTACCATTACTGAATTATAAAATTTTTTTAATCTACCTCTGAAATTATAAGTCCCGTGAAATGTAGTAACAAACTTTCTTCGAGTTAATTTTGTTGCAAATAAACACGACCAAGCTGGTGCTCGGCTTCTTGCATGAACAATTGAAATGTTAAAAATCAAAATTATTATTATTAAAATAATTGAATTCATCAAAATCAATAATGGATTTTTGCTATGGACAGGAAGCCTTATTAATTTTACTTTTTTTTTATCAATAAACTTGGTTAACTCTCCACCACTTGTAACAATATAAGATTTACAATTATTTTCAGGTAAAAAATGTGCAATATCATAGCAACCAGTTTCTGCGCCTCCGTAACCTAATTTTGGGATTACTTGCAAAACATTTAAATTAGATGACATTTAAAATAATTATATAATAATAGACAAAACTAATAAACTTTTATGACAAATTTTAATTACTTAAAAATTTCTAGTACCAGAAAAATAAGATATTTGAAACTACATCAAAAAAATGCTGCCTACATTGTTTTTTTACATGGTTTTATGTCAGATTTGGAAGGCAAAAAACCCCAAGCATTTTTAAAATTTGCAAAGAAAAATAAACTGGGTTTTCTTGCTTTAGAATATTCAGGTCATGGTAAATCATCAGGAAAATTTATTAATGGTAATATTTCGAAATGGACTAGGGACACTACTTTAGTAATTAAAAAAGTTGTCAAAAAAAACGATATTATATTTATCGGATCAAGTATGGGGGCTTGGATTTCTTTAAACCAGTTTAGTCTTATCAAAAATAAAATTAAAGGTTTTTTGGGAATAGGTTCAGCGCCAGAATTTCTTGATAAGCTAATGTGGAATAAATTTTCTAATAAAATGAAGATTGAAATCAAAAAAACAGGGTTCATAAATTTAAAACATGGTGATTATGAATACCCAATCACTTACCAATTGATTAAAGATGGAAGAAAAAATAGAATTTTAAATAAAAAAATAAATCAAAATGTAAATGTAACAATGGTTCACGGGAGTAAGGATAAATCTGTACCTGTAATTTACTCAAAAAAAGTTTTGAAAATATTTCAATCTAAGAACAAGAAATTAGTAGTTATAAAAAATGGTGATCATAGTTTGTCTTCACCAAAATGGCTCAAAATATTAAAAAAAGAGTTAAAATTAATAATTAACTAACTTTTTGTATTTTTGTTTTTGTAGAGATTGGATTTTTAAGCTTATCTATCATTTCTTTTGGACAAACCTGTATAAAATTCTTTAACTCGTTTTCAAAATCATTAATTATTTTTTTTGATAAATTAGACCCTGTTTCATTGCTATGTTCGAGTACCAATTCTTTTAAAAATTTCGACCAATACTCAGTTTCAACATCTTGCCATACAACTGAGTCTGGATTAACTTTTTTTTCAAATTCTTTTGATTTATCATAAATAAAAGCCATTCCCCCTGTCATACCGGCCGCAAAATTATCTCCAACATCTCCAAGAATTACTGCTGTACCACCGGTCATATATTCACAACCATTTGAATCACAGCCCTCGATAACAGTTATTGCGCCAGAATTTCTTACTGCAAATCTATCTCCAGCTTGACCAGCTGCAAAAAGTTTACCTGACGTTGCACCATAAAGAACTGTGTTCCCAATAATAGTATTCTCATTCGAAATTAAATTGCTTTCGTCAGGAAGTTTTATTGAAATGGTTGCTCCCGACAAACCTTTCCCAACATAATCATTTGCATCACCTTTTAAATTAAGTTTAAGTCCTTTTGCAGTAAATGCACCAAACGATTGTCCAGCTGAGCCTTTAAAATCTAGAGTTAAAAAATTTTCCTCTAATTTTTCATAACCATATTTTTTATATAAGTGATGTGAAATTCTAGTACCTACAGCTCTATTAGTATTTTTAATTAAAAACTCGTTATTTATTTTTTCTGAGTTATCTAAAGCCTTTTCTATTTGAGGCCAAATTTCTTGATCCAGTGTATTAGGAACTTGATTAATTTCTGATATCTCACAATACCTCTTATTATTGCCCGGGTCTGCTTGGACGAATAATGGATTAAGATCTAAATCATCTAGATTAGGCGAAGCTTTACTCACCTGCATTAATAAATCAGTTCGACCGATAACCTCATTTAAAGTTTTAAAACCAAGTGAAGCTAAAATTTCTCTTACCTCTGTAGCAATAAATGTAAATAAATTTACAACTTTATCAGGTGTTCCAGTAAATTTTTCTCTTAATTTTTCATCCTGTGTACATACTCCTACAGGACAAGTATTAGAGTGACATTGCCTTACCATAATACAACCCATTGCTACTAAAGCAGTAGTTGCTACACCATACTCCTCTGCACCCATCATTGCTGCGATAACAACATCTCTTCCAGTTTTAATACCTCCATCGGTTCTTAAAGTAACTTTATGTCTTAGATTATTTAAAGTTAAAACTTGATTGGCCTCCGTCAGTCCCATCTCCCAAGGTATACCTACGTATTTTACACTTGTTTGAGGTGTAGCCCCGGTTCCTCCATTATGTCCTGAAATTAAAATTATATCAGCTTTTGCTTTTGCAACACCAGCTGCAATAGTACCAACGCCAGAAGATGCAACTAATTTAACTCCAATTCTTGCCTTAGGATTGATTTGTTTTAAATCATAAATAAGCTGTGCTAAATCCTCAATTGAATAAATATCATGATGCGGAGGTGGGGAAATTAATGTTACACCTGGTGTTGAATGTCTTAGCTTGGCAATCTCATCTGTTACTTTAAATCCTGGTAATTGGCCACCTTCGCCGGGTTTTGCACCTTGAGCAATTTTAATCTCAATTTCATTACAATTGTTTAAATAATTAACTGTTACACCAAATCTTGCTGACGCAATTTGTTTTACTCTCGAATTTGCACTATCACCAGAGTCCATGATCTTAAATCTATTTGCATCTTCACCACCTTCACCACTACAGGATGCACCTTTAATTCTATTCATCCCAATAGCTAATGTTTCGTGTGCTTCCTTGGATAATGCTCCGTGAGACATACTTCCACTACCAAATCTTTTTAATATTTTTTCTATTGGTTCAACCTCGGAAATTTGAATAGATGGTCCTAATTTTTTTTTTCTAAAATCTATCAAATCCCTTAAGTTAATTGGTGGCAAGTTATAGATTCCCTCAGCATATTTTTTATAAGCTGTATACGAGTTTGATCCTACAGCACTTTGTAATAAGTGGATTAATCTGCCCTGATATTGGTGTGTTTCTCCATTTTTTCTATATCTATAAATCCCGCCAATAGGTAAAACTGTATCGGTGCTTTCAAATGCCTCTTTATGTATTGCACGTATTTTTTTTTCGATTCCTGACAATCCAATACCAGAAATTTTTGAAGTCACTCCTGGAAAATAATCATCAACTATTGATCTGCTTAGACCAACAGTTTCAAAATTACATCCGCCTCGATACGAACTTAAAACAGATATACCCATTTTTGACATGATCTTTAATAATCCTGCATTCACTGATTTGATATATCTTTCAACACATTCATCAAAACTATACTGGCCAAATAACTTTTTCTCATGCCTTTGGTATAAACTATCAAAAGCTATATATGGATTAACTGTTGTTGCTCCAACACCTATTAATGTTGCAAAAGAATGGGTGTCCAAAGCTTCGCCAGATTGAACGTTAATTGAAACATACCCTCTTAATTTTTTATCAATTAAAAAAGTATTAATCGCACCAACGCATAACAACATTGGCATAGGCATCCTTGTATCTGAAATAGCTTTGTCGCTTAAAACTAATTGTGTTACACCCTGTCTAACAGCAATTTCCGACTCTTTTTGGATCCTTTTAATAGAGTCGAATAAACTTTGATCATTTGAGAAAGTACAATCTATAGCGATAGAGTTTTTTCCAAAAAAATTAATAAATTTGTTAAATTGTGAATTCGATAATATCGGACTATTTAAAACATAAATATTTTCTTCAGTTAAAGTATCAAAATCTAAAATATTCCCAAGATTACCAAATCGAGTTTTCAAACTCATAACTTTATTTTCTCTTAAAGAGTCAATCGGTGGATTGGTCACTTGGCTAAAGTTTTGTCTAAAAAAATGATAAAGTGGTCTGTATTTGTCTGATAGAACTGCTAAAGGTGTATCATCACCCATGGAACCCGTCGCTTCTTTTGCATCTTCAGCCATTGGATGTAAAATTAGCTCTAAGTCCTCTAAACTAATTCCAAAAGTGTGTTGTCGTCTCCTTAGATCTTCACCATCAAAATTATGTTTTTCATTAGAAATAGATAATTTTTCATCTAAATCTATTATCTGAGAATTGAAATGCTTATATTCTTTTGCCAAATAGTCTTTAATTTGATTATTAGTAAACACTTTGCCTTTTTCAATTCTAACACCAATTATCTCCCCTGGGCCAAGTCTTCCTTTTGATAGAATTCTTTTTTCATTTAATTCAATCATTCCAGTTTCAGATCCGGCAAAGAGAAACTTATCTTTTGTTATTGCGTATCTTAAAGGCCTTAAACCATTACGATCATTTGCTGCAATGACCCATTCATTATCCGTTGCAGCAATAGCTGCAGGACCATCCCAAGGTTCCATAGTACTATTTAAAAAATTAAACAGTTGTTGATGGCTTTTTGGAAGAGTTTTATTTCTTTTTGACCAAGCATCAGGGATCATCATTAATTTTGCTAAAGGTGCAGGTTGGCCAGATTTATTTAATAACTCAAAAACATTATCTAGTGCCGCAGAGTCAGAAACTCCTTTTTGTATAACTGGCTTTAAATTTTCAACATTTTCAAAAAGAGGGCTACTCATCTCTTGTTCATGAACTCTCATCCAGTTTTTATTTCCTTTGTATGTATTAATTTCACCATTATGGGCAACTGCTCTAAATGGTTGTGCCAAACTCCAGCTTGGAGCAGTATTAGTTGAAAATCTCTGATGAAAAATTGCAAATCTTGAAATAAATCTTTCGTCTTTTAAATCCAAGAAAAAATCTGAGATAGCCTCAGCTAAAAACATACCCTTATAGATAATTGATTTAGAACTTATTGAGCAAATATAAAAATTATTTAATGATAAATTGAATGCTTTATTCTCGATTTTTTTTCTTGTTTCATAAATTTTTCTTTCAAGCTCTTTATCAAGCAAATTTTTATCATTCGATTTAAATAGCACTTGAATTATCTCTGGCATAGTTTGGAAAGCTTTTTCTCCTAAAACTTTTGGATTAACAGGCACCTGTCTCCATCCATAGATACTAAAATCGTTTTTAGTTAACTCACTTTCTACAATTGTTTTGCAGCTTTCTTGTGAGGAGTAATCATTTCTTGGTAAAAAAATCATCCCAACACAAATATCAGAGCCATCATGTGTGTGACCTGTAACCTCTATTTTTTCAACAAAGAAATCTTTGGGAATTTCTAAATGTATTCCTGCCCCATCACCTGTTTTTCCATCAGCATCAACAGCTCCTCGATGCCAAACAGCCTTTAAAGCTTCAATTCCATATTCTACAACCTCTCTTGATTTTTTTCCCTCTGTTGATGCAATTAACCCTACACCACATGCATCATGTTCCATTTCCTTAGAATAAACATTATTTTTAGCAAGTAATTCTAAATTTTTTTTGTATATACTCATTACGCAACTTTAGATTTTTTTAATTCGATATTTTCAAGATAAGACTTAATTGATAAAGCAGCATCTCTACCATCTTTAATTGCCCAAACAACTAAAGATGCACCTCTTACAATATCCCCTGCAGCAAAGACACCTTTAATATTAGTTTTCATAGTGTCAAAGTCAGTTTTAATTGTTCCCCATTTTGTAACTTGTAATTCTTGTGCCTCAAATAATAATGGCAAGTTTTCTGGATCAAATCCTAAAGCTTTTATTACCATATCTGCCTTAATTTCAAATTCGGATCCTTGTTTAATTTCTGGTCTTCTTCTACCTGAGTCATCCGGATCTCCAAGTTGAATTTGATCTACAATTAATTTTTCAATTTTATTTTTTCCTCTAAATTCTTTTGGACTAGACAACCAAACAAATTCAACACCCTCTTCTTCTGCATTAGCTACTTCTCTTGCAGATCCAGGCATGTTATCTTTATCTCTTCTATATAAACATTTAACTGAATTAGCTTTTTGTCTTACAGATGTTCGAACACAATCCATTGCGGTATCTCCACCTCCAATAACAACTACATCTTTACCCTCTGCGTTTAATATACCTTTATCAAATAAATCAACTTTATCTCCCAACCCCTTTTTATTTGATGCTGTTAAAAACTCCATAGCAGGAAAAATATTATCTAAATCATTACCTGGTAGATTAATTTCTCTTGGTTTATAAACTCCAGTAGCAATTAAAATTGCATCATGTTTTTTTCTCAATTGCTCTAAAGTTGCATCCTTACCAACCTCAAAATTTTGTTCAAATTTAATTCCACCATCTTTCAACAATTTTGTTCTCCTCTCGACCACATGTTTTTCTAATTTAAAATTTGGAATTCCATAAATTAACAAACCACCCGCTCTGTCATATCTGTCATAAACAGTAATTTGATATCCATTTTTCCTAAGTTGTTCAGCAGCTGCCAGTCCAGCGGGTCCAGCACCAATTATTCCAACACTTTGGTCTTTTTCGTGTTTGATTGATATAGGCTTTACCCATCCGTTCTCCCAAGCACTATCAGTAATATATTTTTCAACTGATCCAATTGTTACAGTGCCATGACCTGACTGCTCAATAACACAATTACCCTCACATAATCTGTCTTGAGGGCATATTCTGCCACAAACCTCAGGCATATTATTTGTACTTTGAGATAATTCATAAGCTTCCTTCAATCTGCCTTCAGCAGTTAATTTAAGCCAATCAGGAATGTTGTTACTTAAAGGACAATGGACTTGGCAAAAAGGAACGCCACATTGAGAACATCTACTTGACTGCTCTTGTGCTTTTTGAGTGATAAATTCATCATAGATTTCATTAAAATCATCTTTCCTATTATCAACTCCTCTTTTAGGTGGGGTTTGTTGACCTATTTTTACGAATTTTAGCATTTTATCAGTCATAAGTTTTTATAAATTTATCGCAAAATATACATAGTTTTTACTAGTAAAAGAAATAAATAGGTCAGTTATTATTACCTAATTACAATAATTATTAGCTTAAAATCTACTTAATCTGATTTTTGCATACCTAATATGATTAAATCGAATTGTTTAAAATGAATATTTTTTAAGCTACGACACGTGTATGTTGCAAGATTTTATAGAAATTTTAATTCTTTCTGCTGTTCAAGGAATTTCTGAATTTTTACCCATAAGTTCGTCAGCTCATTTAATTTTGGTATCAAATTTTTATGATTTAGAAACAAGTTCTTTATTAATAGACATAAGTCTACATTTAGGCTCATTAATCGCAGTAATTTTTTATTTTAGAAAAGAGTTATTTGATCTGAGAAATAATAATAGGTTATTAAGTTTAATAATTATTGGCTCCTTGCCTTTAATAATTTTTGGATACATTTTATATTCTACCGAATTTATTCATCTTTTAAGAAACACAAAAGTGATTGCATCAACAACACTATTTTTTGGATTCATACTTTTCTTTGCTGATCAAAGAAAAATTGATCGAAACATTTCTACAGATTTAAATATTAAATCAGTTTTATTAATTGGTTTATTTCAAATATTAGCGTTGATACCAGGAGTTAGTAGGGCTGGAATAACAATTACGGCAGCAAGATTTTTGAATTTCAATAGAACAGACGCTAGTAAAATTTCTTTTTTATTGTCTATACCTGCATTAGCAGGAGCAAGCTTCCTAGGTTTAAGAAAAGTTTTTGAACAATCAATAGAAATTAATTATTTATTATTAATTGCTACTTTTTTATCATTTATGTTTTCATTTTTTACAATTAAATTTTTTCTTAAATTTATAAGTAAAATTTCTTTTAATGTATTTGTAATTTATCGGATAATTCTTGGCTTAATATTATTTTATATTATATATATTTAACTTGCTTTCCTTATTAATGGAACTAATTGAGATAATAAAACTCCACTTAATATAAAAAAACAACCAAGTAAATTATTAATGCCTAATATTTGATTTAAAAGAAACCAAGCGGCAATTGTTGCAAACACACCCTCCAAAGAAAAAATAATTGCTGCTGGTGCTGGAGTTATATTTCTTTGAGCATATATTTGTAAAACAAATGCAAAACCACCTGATAAAATACCAGCATATAAAATCGAGTCTATTTCATTTAATATATTATCGATTACAAATTCTTCAGAAAATAAACCTATTATAAATGAGAATAGAGCAACTAGCAGAGTTTGAATTGCACCGATAGTCAATGGTAGATTGTACTTTTTGACCATCATACCAGTAAAAATAATATGTGTACTCCAAAATAAAGCTCCTAATACCACAAGGGTATCACCTAATCTTACAGTTGCATCTTGAAAATTTGTTAACAAATATCCGCCAATTAAACATAAAATTACTGATGGCCATACACTCCAGTGTAAAAAATCTTTTTTAAAAATGAAAATAATTATTGGGACCATTGGCACATAAAAAATTGTAAAAAAAGCAGCATTTGCTACATCAGTGTAAAGCAACGCAACCTGTTGTAATGCTGAGCCCAAAAATAATGATAGTCCAATTAAAAAGGACAGGATAACGAATGTTTTTGTATCAAACCTAAATTCTTTTTTTAATTTTTTTGCTTCAAACATTAATGCTAAAGGAACAATTGCTAAAAAACCCACAAAAAATCTTACTGAATTAAAAGTGAATGGGCCGATGTCGTCCATGCCTGTATCTTGTGCAATAAATGTAGTCCCCCAAATGAAAGTGCATAATAGTGCACTAAATAATGAGAGAGTTTTTGACATATTTTTACACGGCTAATTTGTAAGCAAAATTTTTTCCAAGATTGTCTTTCAAATCGTTGTTAAATCGAGCTGCTTCAGCTCCATCAATTATTCTGTGATCATATGATAAAGATAAAGGTAACATTGTTCGTGTAATAAATTTTCCATCAATAAAAATTTGTTTTTTTTGAGATTTGCCAACTCCCAAAATTGCAACTTCAGGATAATTAATTATAGGTGTAAAAAAAGAACCGCCAATACCTCCTAAACTTGTTATTGTCATAGAACCACCAAATAATTCTTTTTTATCAATTTTAAGATTCCTGCACTGATCACTTAATTTTTTAAGTTCGTTGCCAATTAATGAAATATTCTTATTATCAGCATTTCTTAGTTTTGGCACCATAAGCCCATGCTTCGTATCTACAGCTATTCCAATATGGTAATACTTTTTTAAGGTCATTTTTCCTTCATCAATTTCATCTATAGATGAATTAAAATTTGGAAATTTTTTAAGTGATGCAGTTAATGCTTTGACGATAAAAGCTAAAGGAGTAATTTTTTTTTTTTCTCCAGTGTAAATATCTGTAAGAGATGTTCTAAACTCCTCTAATTCAGTTATATCTGCTTCATCATGATTCGTCACATGAGGAATATTGGTCCAAGAATTCATAAGATATTTAGACGAAAGTCTTTTCACTCTTGGGATATCCTTTATTTCTGTTTTTCCAAATTCAGAGTGAGGATATTCTAGTTCTATCATTTCATCTTTTTTGAATTCTTTTTCCGAATTTCTCTCAGGCTTATTTGCGACAAATGACTTTACATCACTTTCAGTTACTCTTCCTAGTCTTTCACTACCTTCAACTTTACTAATATCAACACCAAGTTCTCTTGCAAATTTTCTGACTTTTGGTGAGGCTGCAGTTTTTTTAGAAAAATCTTTTACGATAACATTTTTTGATCCAACTTCTCTTCTAATTTCTATTTTTTTTTCCTTAGTATTTTCTTTTTTAATTGTTTTAATTTCTTCAGTTTTTAATTGAGTTTCTACTTGATTGTCTTTTAATTCAATTTCTAATATTTTATCACCTTTAGAAACCTTATCCCCAACATTTAAATTTAATTCTGTAACTATTCCATTATCTAATGAGGGTATTTCAACACTCGATTTATCACTTTCAATTGTTATTAAAGGATCATTTTTTTTAATCTCTTGACCTTTTTTGACTATAATTTCAATAACCTCTACATCTTTAAATTCTCCAATATTTGGAACTTTTATATCTTTTTTGGTCATTCTATAATTTTGTTGGCATAGGTTTATCAATATCAATCTTATACTTTTTAATTGCTTCTTTTGCATATTTTGATGCAATAAGCTGTTCCTTAGCTAAGATACTCAACCCATATGTTGTGATATGTTCCTTATCAACTTCAAAAAATTTTCTTAACTTCTTCCTTGTATCACTTCGACCAAATCCATCGGTCCCTAATGAATAAAAACTTTTATTTACGTATGGCCTAATCTGATCAGAATTCATTCTCATATAATCAGAAGCTGCTAAAATTGGTCCTTCAGTATTACCCAAACATTTTTCTACATAGCTTTTTTTAAGCTCTTTATCAGGATTTAGAAGATTGTATCTCTCTACCTCAAGGCCATCCCTTCTTAATTCATTAAAGCTGGTTACACTCCAAATCTCACTATCAATTTGATACTCATTTTGTAATATTTCGGCACCAGCTATCATTTCTCTTAAGATTGTGCCAGATCCAAGAAATTGAATTTTAGTTTTTTTATACCTGTTAAACTCCTTTATTTTATACATTCCTTTTAAAATACCATCCTCACATGATTTATCTTTTGGCATTTCTGGATGAGGATAATTTTCATTCATGGTCGTAATATAATAGAAAATATTCTCTTTTTTCTCATGCATTCTTCTTAAACCTTCTCGAAAAATGACTGCAAGCTCGTAGTGAAATGTTGGATCGTATGATCTACAATTAGGAATAGTTGAAGCCATCAAATGGCTATGACCATCTTGATGTTGTAAACCTTCCCCAGCAAGAGTTGTTCTTCCAGCGGTTGCTCCGATCAAAAACCCTCTGGACTGGCTATCAGCACCCGCCCAAGCAAAATCACCAATTCTCTGAAAGCCAAACATTGAGTAAAAAAGATAAATTGGGATCATTTCTATATCATGGTTTGTATATGAAGTTCCTGCAGCGATCCAAGATGACATCGCTCCAGCCTCGTTAATTCCTTCCTCTAAAACTTGACCACTCTTTTCCTCTTTATACGAACTTAATTGAGCAGAATCTTCTGGCTCATATTTTTGACCTTCATGAGCATAAATTCCTATTTTTTGGAAAAAACCCTCCATTCCGAATGTTCTAGCCTCATCAGGTATGATTGGAACCAGTCTTGGTGCAACATTTTTATCTCTCAAAAGGTTTGTTAACATTCTGACCAATGCCATTGTGGTCGACATTTCTTTTTCACCTGTAGAAACTTTCATATTATCGAAAATATCTTTTGGTGGTGCTTTAACAGGTTTCGCATAAGTTGTTCTTTCAGGAATAAAACCACCCAGTTGAATTCGTCTTTCATTTATGTATTTAATCTCTGGAGAATTTTGATCAGGCTTGTAGTATTCAATATTCTTAACTTGTTGATCTGTTAATGGAACATCAAACCTATCTCTGTAATACATTAAGTCGTCGATATCTAACTTCTTAGTCTGGTGGGTTGTATTTACACTCTCACCACTTTTGCCCATTCCATAACCCTTAATAGTTTTTGCAATTACAACTGTAGGACTTCCAACATTTTTAGATGCTTTATCATAAGCTGCAAAAACTTTATGAGGGTCGTGACCACCCCTGTTTAATCGCCAAATATCTTTGTCTGAAAGACTGGAAACCAACTCTTTGGTCTCTGAATATTTTCCAAAAAATTTTTCTCTCACATACGCACCGTCCCTTGCTTTCATTGCTTGATACTCGCCATCGACAGTCTCATTCATTGTTTTAACTAAATGACCTGTTTTATCATTGGCAAGCAATGGATCCCAATAAGAGCCCCAAATAACTTTTATAACATTCCATCCTGCACCTCTAAAAATTCCCTCTAATTCCTGAATTATTTTTCCGTTTCCACGAACTGGTCCGTCTAGTCTTTGAAGATTACAATTTACAACAAATATTAAGTTATCTAATTTTTCTCTTGCGGCTAAACCAATCGCACCTAAAGATTCAGGTTCATCCATTTCTCCATCACCTAAAAATGCCCAAACTTTTCTACCTTCATCTTTGATGAGACCTCTATTGATTAAGTACTTCATGAATCTTGCTTGATAAATTGCAAGCATTGGACCTAATCCCATGGACACTGTTGGAAATTGCCAAAAATTCGGCATTAGCCAAGGATGAGGATATGAGGAAAGACCACCAGGGTTTACTTCTTGTCTAAAACTATCTAATTGTTTTTCGTTAAGTCTACCTTCTAGATAAGCTCTAGCGTACATACCTGGAGCGCTATGACCTTGAAAATAAACTAAATCTCCACCAAATTTATTATTTTTAGCTCTCCAAAAATGATTCATACCAACATCGTAAAGAGTTGCAGCAGATGCAAAAGTTCCAATATGCCCTCCAAGTTCTGGGAATTTTTTATTTGCTCTTACTACCATTGCGGCAGCATTCCATCTAATTAAAGATCTAATTCTTCTCTCTATGTTTTGATCTCCATTAGATTTTTTTTCCTCGTTAATTGGTATAGTGTTTATATAAGGAGTATTCTGCGTATAGGGTATATTGGCGCCCTCCATATAAGCTTTGTTAATAAGTTCTTTAATTAAATAATGTGCCCTCTGATTTCCGTCTTTTTCTATTACTGCTGACAAAGACTCTAGCCATTCACTTGTTTCTAGTGGATCGATATCCCCTTCTTTAACCACTTGGATTATTTTTGGTTTTTCGGTCTCAATTATTTTTTGTGGAATATTTTGGTCCTGATGTTTTCTTAAAGTACTCTCAGCTTCTTGAATTAAATTTTCAGTTTCTTTTGGAACACTTTCTTTTTGAGATAATGATTGATTTGAAGAAATATTTATTAATAGATCTCCCTTTGAAACCTTATCTCCAACTTTAACATTTACAGACTCGACTTTGCCAGAAAATATTGATGGTATTTCAACACTCGATTTATCACTTTCAATAGTAACAACAGGATCATTTTTTTTAATATCTTGACCCTCTTTTACTAAAAGTTCTATAACTTCCACGTTCTCAAAATCACCTATGTCAGGAACTAACAATTTTTCAGTCATTTTTAAAAGTTTTATACATAAAAAAAATTTTCTTAATCTGTAATTTTAACACATTCTATCCAATTTTTTGACACTCTTCATTGAAATACATAAATAATGATTAAAAAGTTATTAAATATATTTATTCAACCAAAATTCAACACATATAAAGATGCTAATGTGTGGATCCAAAAAATCTTGTTAGACGAAAAATACGGAAAAATTAATTCCTAAATTTTTTCTACACATAGCGCAATTCCCATACCGCCACCTATACAGAGTGCGGCACAACCTCTTTCTTTATTCTGTTTTTTCATTTCATGTATAAGTGTCACAAGTATTCTTGCTCCAGATGCACCTATTGGGTGACCTAAAGCAATAGCCCCACCATTTACATTAACTTTGTTTTCATCAATACCCAATTCACTGATAACTGCTATGGCCTGAGCGGCAAAAGCCTCATTAATTTCAAATAAATCAATTTCATTTAAATTCCAATTTACTTTTTTTGATGCTTGGCGGATAGCTTCTATAGGGCCAAGACCCATTAAAGACGGTTCCAAACCAACAGATGACCAGGAAATAATTTTAGCCAATGGTTTAAGTGAATTTTGTTGAGCTTCCTTAAACGTGGTTAATAACAAAGCAGCTGCTCCATCATTTATGCCAGATGAGTTTCCTGGTGTTACTGTCCCACCATCTTTAAAAGCTGTTTTTAATTTTTCTAAATCAGATAATTTTAAATCTTTTCTAGGGTGTTCATCTTTTTCTAAAATAATACCTTTGTGATTTATCCGCACTATTTCATCATCAAATTTATTATTTTCAATTGCAATTTCTGTTTTTTTTTGAGATTGAAGAGCAAATTCATCTTGTTGTTTTCTAGAAATATTAAACTTTTTTGCAACATTTTCGGCTGTAACTCCCATGTGGTAATTTTTAAAAGCATCAGTTAAACCATCATAAATCATAGTATTGATTAATTGATCTTTTGAAATTTCTTTTTTCTCTGAATAAAAATAAGAGTAAGGTGTCATCGACATATTCTCTTGACCCCCACAAATTACATTATTTGCATCTCCTAATTTAATTTGTTGGTAGCCTGAAATAATAGCTCTTAGTCCTGATCCACAAACTTGGTTTACTAAATAAGCAGGTTTGGATACGGGAATCCCAGCATTTACTGCTGCTTGTCTCGCAGGGTTCTGTCCTCCACCAGCAGTTAAAACCTGGCCCATTATTACTTCATCAATTTGATTATTAGATATCTTGCTTCTTTTCAAAACCTCATTTATCACGATAGTACCAAGTTGATCTCCTTTCAAATCTTTTAATGATCCCTTATAAGTGCCTATTGGAGTCCTAACTGCACTACAAATAACCACGTCATCAGGTTTGTTGTTCATAAATTTTAATTTTATCTTATCATTAAAATACACTAAATATTGATATACAATAAACAAATATATTTATAAATGCGCCTGTAGCTCAATTGGATAGAGCGCTTGGCTACGGACCAGGAGGTTCTGGGTTCGACTCCTAGCAGGCGCACCATAAAAAAGGAAAATTATGTTAAAATGGTTAGAAAAAATATCCCTTCAAATGTCAGTAATATATTTTTTTGTTTCTATTTTTGTAATTATATTAATCTTAACTTTTGTATTATAAAAAATTATGTCCAATCAATTTGAACAAATCAGTCTCAAACCAGGTTTTATGAAACATAACGGAGGCCTTTTATTTAGAAATATCTCTGAAAATGAATACGAATTTAAATCAACAATTAATAATAATCATTTAAATGCTGCAGGAATTACTCATGGGGGTTATTTGTCTGCACTGATAGATGCTGGTGCAGGTACAGCAGCACATCGATCAGCTGATAATGCACCCTGCGTAACAATTTCTTTAGATATAAAATTTATTGGATCATCAAAAGTTAATGATGAAATCTACGGGAAAGTTAAAATATTAAAAAAAACAAAAACTCTTGTATTTTTATTTTGTGAGTTAAATTGTAATGGTAAGATAATTACGTCAGCATCAGGAATTTGGAAAATTTTAAAAATCAAAACAACTGACTAAGCATTCAGCACATAATCTTTATAATTAATTTAATTATGTTAAGTTAAATTATTATTTAAAAAAAAATGAGAACTTTTTATCTATCGATTCGGTCATGTTTTAGTCTATTTTTGTTCTTTAACAACAACTACATCTGGTAGATAAAAATTAAGATATACCAAAGATAGAAATGACAAAAAATAAAATTACAGCTGTCCTTGGCCCAACAAATACAGGTAAAACTCATCTTGCTATTGAGACTATGCTGTCGTTTGACACTGGAATGATAGGTTTTCCTTTAAGATTATTAGCTAGAGAAGTTTACGACAAGATAATTAAAAAGGTAAGTTTAGATAAAGTTGCATTAATTACTGGTGAGGAAAAAATAATTCCTACAAATGCAAAGTATTATCTGTGTACTGTTGAATCTATGCCTATTGATAAAGAATTAGATTTTGTAGGTGTGGATGAAATTCAAATGTGCGCAGACCATGAGCGAGGTCATATTTTTACAGACAGATTATTGAACTTAAGAGGAACAAAATTAACAATGTTAATGGGATCAAATACTATAAGACCAATTATTTCTAATCTTGATGATGACATCGAATTTATAAATCGAACTAGACTTTCAAAACTTTCTTATGTTGGTCATAAAAAAATTTCAAGAATTCAAAGAAAAACTGCAATTATAGCATTTTCTGCAGAGGAAGTTTACGCAATCGCTGAACTTATAAGAAGACAAAAGGGAGGAGCTTCTATTGTTATGGGATCTCTAAGCCCAAAGACAAGGAATGCACAAGTAGAGCTGTATCAATCTGGAGATGTTGATTTTCTAGTCGCAACTGATGCTATTGGTATGGGAATTAATATGGATCTTGATCACGTTTATTTTTCCAATTTAAAAAAATTTGATGGAAAAAAATTAAGAAAGCTAAATTTAGCAGAAATTGGACAAATAGCTGGTAGGGCAGGAAGATATTTGAACAATGGAAATTTTGGTATAACAGGAGAATGCAAAGAAATAGATGCTGATGAAGTAGATTTATTGGAAAATCATAAATTTGAAGAAATCCAATCTTTATTTTGGAGAAATTCAAATTTAAATTTTGAGAGTCCTTTTAAATTATTAAAGTCTTTAGAGGAAAAGCCCAATAGAAGATGGTTAAGGAAAATACATGAGTGCGAAGATGAAAAAGCCTTAAAATTTTTTTTAAGAGATAAAAATTTGGAAAATATTAAATTTGATAAAGATAAATTAAGTCTTTTATGGGAATGTTGCCAAATACCAGATTTTGTTAAAAAAACCTATGGCAATCACTATGAGGTGATTGAAAATGTTTTTAAATATTTAACAAGTGAAAAGGGTAAAATTTCAGATGATTATATGCGACTTCAACTCGTCAAACTTGATAAATTAGATGGAAATGTAGATTCTTTATCAAATAGAATTGCAAATGTAAGAACTTGGTCATATGTTTCAAATAAAAATAATTGGATAGAAAATCAAAACTATTGGATAGAAAAAACAAAACACTTAGAGGATAAGTTATCAGATAGATTACATGAGGAGCTTACAAAAACTTTTATTGACAAAAGGGCAAGTGTCCTGGCAAGAGGCTTAAAGCAAGATATGGAATTTGATACTAAAATTTTAGAAAATAACGAAGTAATGATTGATGATCAATTTATTGGAAAGATAAATGGACTTAAATTAGAACTAGATTTAAAAAAGGGTGCTTTAGAAACAGATATAAAATCGCTCAAAAAAGCTGCAAGACAGACAGTTGGTCCAGAACTTCAAAAAAGAATAGATACAATAACCGAGACAGGTTTAATAAAACTAAACGAGGATTTTAAAATTTATTGGAGAATGTCTCCGATAGCAAAATTGCAACCAGGTAGAGATTATTTAAATCCAAATATTGTTCTTATAGTTGATGATATTCTGGAAACAGATCAATTAAAAAAATTAAATAATTATTTAGTGGAATGGCTAAAAAATAAAATACAAAATGTTTTGAGCAGTTTAATTGATTTGAGAAACCTTAAAGAAAAAAATTCATCAATTAAAGCTCTTGCATATCAATTGTATGAGAACAATGGAGTCCTTCAAAGAAATCAGGTTACAGATTATCTAAAAATATTAGGACAAAATGAGAGAAAATTTTTGAGAGATCAAGGAGTAAAATTTGGAAGATATCATGTATTTTTACACAAATTAATCAAACCAGAGGCTGTATCCTTAAGAACTTTACTTTGGAAAAATTATCATCAAAAATATTTTAATTTAAAACCTCCTGTGTTTGGTTTAAATTTTTTAGAAAATGATAAGATTAAAAACAGAAATTTTATGTTACTTTGTGGATTTGAGAAATTTGACAATTTTTACGTAAGAATTGATATTTTAGAGAGATTATTTGTTCAAATTATTAATTCAAACACAGAAAAGAATGAAATTAAGTTAATTCCTGAAATGTTGAATTTACTTGGATGTAATAAGGACAACTTTAAAAAGCTTTTAAAAATTATGGGTTATAAAGTTTTTGAAAAAAATAATGATATATTTTTTAAATACAATCCAAGAAAAAGCTCAAAAAAAGTAAGTAAAAAATTCATTAAAGAAAGTCCTTTTAAAATATTAAAAAATTTAAATTTAAACCAGTAAGTAATGTTTTTTAAAGAAAAAAAAGGAGATACTAAAACTAGTGATTTAGCAAGAGTTGCGGCTTTATTGATTCATGCCGCAAAAATTGATGAGAACTTCTCAAAAGAAGAAGATGTTATAATAAGTAAGGCACTTTTGAAAATTGGTGCAAACCAAGATAATTTAGAAAATATTTTAAAAGAAGGCAAAGAAATAGAGGAAAACTCTAACCAAATTTTGGATTTTACAAGGGAAGTTAAAAATATGGATGACAAAAAAAAAATTGAAATTATAGAAACCCTTTGGAGAATAATTTACTCAAATAAAGAAGCAGATATGTTTGAAACTAATTTGATGAGACGACTTGCAGGCTTATTGTATATTGACAATAAGATCATGGGAGATATCAAAGAAAAAATTAAAAAAGAAAATCAATAATGACATATATAGTTAATGACAAATGCATTAAATGTAAGTTAATGGACTGTGTTGAAGTTTGCCCTGTAGATTGTTTCTATGAGGGAAAAAATATGCTTGTAATTAAACCTGATGAGTGTATAGATTGTGGCGTTTGTGAGCCTGAGTGTCCTGTTGATGCAATAAAAGCTGATACAGAGCCAGGGTCTGAAAAATGGCTAGAAATCAACAAACAATATTCCGAAATCTGGCCAAATATAACAGTTAAAAAAGATCCTCCATCGGATCACGAAAATTATAAAGATGAGCAAAATAAGTTTGAGAAGTATTTTAAAGAAAACCTTTAAAAAAGGTAAAGCTACTAAATCAAAAAAAAAGGTAAAGACCAAAAAGGCTGTTAAATTAAAAAAAGTAGAAAAGAAAATTAATAAATTACCAAAAAAATTAATTAAAACTAAAAAAGTACCTAAAAAAAAATCATTAAAATCTGAAGTCAAAACTACAGAGCAGAAAGGTAGTAGTTTAAGAATTACAAAAAATAATGAGGCTAAACCAGAAATTAAAAAAGTAAAAAAACAAGAAACAGAAAAAAGAGAATATAAAATCAAAGATTACGTCGTATACCCAAAACATGGTGTTGGACAAATTACTGAATTTAAAAAAATAACTATTGGGGGAATAGATGTTGAAACTTATGTTATAAAATTTGAGAAAGATAAAGCAAATGGAATGGTGCCTGTTAATAAACAATTACACTTAAGACCATTAGCTACTATCAATCAGGTAAATAAATGTATCTCAATATTAAAAAGTAAACCTAAAATAAAAAGATCTATGTGGAGTAGGAGAGCACAGGAATATGAAGCGAAGATTTCATCAGGTAAAATTTATGAGTTAGCTGAAGTAGTGAGAGACCTTAATAAGGGGGATGATTTGATGGTTGACCAATCTTATAGTGAAAGACAATTGTTTGAAAAAGCATATGAAAGAATCCTTTCAGAATTTCAAATAATTCTAAATCTGTCATTAGAGGATACTCAAAAAAAATTAGATAAAGCTTTAAAAAGAAACTTAAATACTCAACCTAAACCAGAGGCAGCACCAATAAAACAAGCTTCATCAGATTTACCTGAAGAAGAGGCTGTTTCAGAAAATGAAGAAGATATAGAGGAATAAAAAAAACGCCTCTCACACGTAAATCGTTATGAGAAGCGTTTTTAATAAAGAATACTAAGTAATTATCTTCTTCTTCTTTTTTTAGCTTTTTTCTTAGCTTTTTTCTTAGCCTTCTTTGCTTTTTTTCTTCTCTTAGGCATCTTTAGCTCCCTTTTTAAGTTAAACGAATCAATTGATTCGCTATTAATCTATTTTTATTTTTTTATGTGCCTTATGTCAAATCTTAAATTTTAAAGAAAATTTTTAAAATAAAATTAAAATAAAAATTTTTTTTTAAAAAAAATTTAAATTGTAAAAAAGTTAGTGTTTATGCGCTTAATAATCAAATATTTTGTAAAAAATTAATAAAGTTTTTCTAAATCTTCTTTATATTTTTCTAAAATTTTTTTTCTTTTTAGTTTTAAAGTTGGTGTTAACATTCCATTTTCAATTGTAAATTCTTCATTAATTAATTTTATTTTTTTTACTCTTTCAACAAGAGATAAGTTTTTATTTAGATCATCTATATATAATTCAATTTCTTTTTTATTTTTTTCACTGTCACTTATAATTAAAGCAACTAAATAAGTTTTTTTGTCTCCATAAACAAAACTTTGTTTAATTTTGTCGTCAAGACACAATAAATTTTCAATTTTCGAGGGTGAAATATTATCACCACCAGAATTTACAATAATTTCTTTTTTTCTGTCAGTAATTTTCAAATTTCCCTCTTTTGTAATTTCACCTATATCTCCTGTGTGTAACCAACCATTTTTAAGTATATCGTCTGTTTCTTTTTTCATGTTCCAGTAACCAAGCATTACATTTTCGCCTTTGACCAGAATTTCACCATCCTGTGCAATCTTCACCTCGTTAGTTTTAAAAGGAGGTCCAACTGTATCAATCTTGATTTTTTCAGGTATATTGCAACTTACTACTGGGGATGCTTCTGTTAGGCCATAACCTTGTAAAGTTGGCAATCCGATAGAATTCAAAAATTCACCAATTTTTTGATCTAACGCGCCCCCTCCAGAAACAAAAGCCTTTAAATTTCCCCCAAACTGATTTTTGATTTTTTGTCTTACTAATTTTTCACATAAATAATTTAGTATTTTTTCTCTGAAGCTCATATTTTCATTATTTAGTTTTTTTATTCCAAGCAAAATCGTCGAGGATATTAATTTTTTCTTGAGGCCTGTTTGTTTTGAAAAATTAATCGAAATCTTGCTATACAAATTTTGATAAAATCTTGGCACAGCGGTCATTATAGTTGGTTTAGCAACTGACATATTAGATAATAATTTTTCTAAACTTTCAGCATAATAAATTTTTGCTCCTAATGTGATTTGTACAAATTGAACAGCATGTTCATATGAATGAGATAAAGGAAGCCAAGTCAAAAAAACAGGTTCACTACCTTTAACTAGCGAATTCAAAATTTCTTGCGCACCCTCACAATTAGATAAAATACCCCCATGACTCAGCATTACACCTTTGGGGTTACCAGTTGTTCCTGATGTGTAAATGATACAAGCTAGATCTTTTCTTTCAATATTTTGGTTAAAGCTTAAATGATCTAAAGTTTTTTCTTTAGAAAATCTTTCAAAAATATTTTCTATATTATCAATTTGTTTATCTATATTTTCTATTGATAAAACTTTTATATTGTCTGAAATGAATTTATCTATTTTTTTTAATTGAGTATTATTTGAGACAATACAAATTTTTGGATTACAATCATTGATGATATATTCATAATCCTTTTCAGAGTAAGTTGTAAATAAAGGAACTGTTACCCCACCAGCGTTCATTATGGCTATATCAGAAATAAGCCATTCAGGTCGATTTTCAGATAATAAAATGCACCTATCTCCTTTAGATAAATTTTTTCTTAAATATTCAGATAAAATTTGAATATTTCTTTCAACTTGTTTCCAAGTAAGAAAATCTTTCTTATTATCCTTTAAACACTTTAAAAATGGTTTATTAGAAGTAGAGTTTAACTCCTTATACTTCGTAAAAAAAAGTTCTACTAAACTGTTAATTTTACTTAATTCCATAATTTGGTGGGCGAAGAGAGAATCGAACTCTCACTTCTTGCGAAACACGATTTTGAGTCGTGCGCGTCTACCAGTTCCGCCATTCGCCCTAGTTATTTAATAATTTATTAAATAGTATAAGAACTAAAATTATATTAAAACCAAAAAATGTTTAAAAGTCTTTACAAAAAATGTTTAGATTTAGCAGCTCACAAAAGTTCTAAATATTATTTGGCAATAGTCTCTTTTGTTGAAAGTTCATTTTTTCCTATTCCGCCAGATGTAATGGTTATTCCAATGGTAATATCAAAAAAAAATGATTTTATTAAAATCTTTCTTATAACTACAATTTTTTCAGTTTTAGGTGGTATGCTTGGTTACTTAATTGGTGCGTTCTTTTTTGAATTTGGAGCACATATTATGAGCTTTTATGGTTATGAGGACAAGTTATCAAAAATTAAAGAAAACTTAGTTAGTAGTGATGGTTTTTATGCTTGGTTAGGAGTACTTTTTTTAGCTGGTTTTACTCCTCTTCCATATAAAGTTTTTACAATTGCAAGCGGCCTAATAGGATTCAACTTTTTAATCTTTGTTTTGATAAGTTTAATTTCCCGAGGATTAAGATTTTTCATCGTATCATACCTTTCTTATAAGTTCGGTGATTTATTTAATGAATATATGGATAAGCATGGGTCAAAATGGTTTACAATAATTGGAATATTAATTGTTATTATTGGCTTAATAATTTATCTGATTTTTAAATCTCATGTTTAATCTTAAAACTGAAATTTACTTGAGAATAATTTTTCTATTTAGTCTAATAGCTTTGATTTCTGCTTATTTTATAGAGCATGTTCTGGGCTACCAACCATGTAATTTATGTTTGATAGAGAGAATTCCTTATGGGTTAAGTATAATTTTGATATCTCTAATGTTTATTATAAAGAAAAATGAAAATTTCTTTATTTTGCTTTTAATACTAACTTTTATTTTTTCTTTTTTTATTTCATTGTATCATTTCGGCATAGAACAAGGCATTTTTCAAGAATCAACTGTTTGTGGTGTAAAAAACTTTTCTGAAAAAGTAAGTAAAGAGGAATTACTAAATCAACTAAGTGAAAAGACTATAAGCTGTAAAGATGTGACATTTAGGATTTTAGGATTGTCACTAACTACTATTAATATTGTAATAAGTATATTATTTATTATAACCCTAGCAAAAATTTTTACTAAATATGAAAAAAACTGATAGAAGAGTTGAAGAATTTATTAGAGTTGACCATGCAGGCGAGAGGGGTGCTGTCAAAATTTATGAAGGTCAGTTATTAGCTTTAAATACAATTGTTAAAAATGATAATTTAAAAAAAACAATTGAGGATATGAAAGAACATGAAGTTGAACATTGTCAATTTTTTGAAAATGAAATAAAAAAAAGAAATATTGAGCCAACAAAATTTTTGCCATTGTGGGATCTGCTAGGTGTAGGTTTAGGTTTTGGGTCTACTATTCTTGGGAAAAAAGCAGCTATGCTATGTACTGCCTCCGTTGAAGAAGTAATAGATAAACATTACCAAGACCAAATAAATCAACTTGGTCCAGAAGAAAAAAATCTAAAAAAGAAAATTATAAAATTCAGAGAAGATGAGCTTCATCATAAGGATATTGCTTATGAAAAAGGAGCTACCAAAAAAGGCATTTACTCAATTATGGATAAAATAATAAAAACAGGTTCAAAAATTGCAATTCGAATATCAGAAAAAGTATAAAACTTAAGCTTCTAATTCAACATCCCAATATAAATAATCCATCCAGCTTTTATGTAAATAATTTGGGGGAAAATTTTTTCCATTACGATGTAAATCTTCTGTTGAAGGTTGATAAGGATGTTGGGCCAGTTTCATGCCCGATAATTTTAATAGTTTGCCTCCTTTTTTAACGTTACAAGCAGAACATGCTGTAACGACGTTATCCCAATTAGTTTCTCCACCTTTTGATCTAGGCAATAAATGATCAAAAGTTAATTCCTCGTTGCTGCCACAATACTGGCAGGAAAATTTATCTCTCAGAAAAACATTAAATCTTGTAAAACTTGGTTTAGATTGAGGAACAATATAATCTTTTAGAGCAATTACACTAGGCAATTGCATATTAAATGAGGGACTTCTTACTACACGATCGTAATTACTTACTATAATTACACGATCTAAAAAAACTGATTTAACAGTATCCTGCCATGACCATAGTGATAGAGGATAGTAGCTCAATGGTCTATAATCAGCATTTAAAACTAGTGCAGGACATTTTTCTAGTGAAACATCTTGATCAATAAAATTATTCATATCAAATTTTAACTTAAATAAAAATTTTTTTCAATATTTAGGAATTATTAAATTTTTTTAAGATATAATTCAATGCAATACTTGAAGCATTTACAGGAATATGATGATCACAATTTTTTATGAGATGCGTCTCAATGTCTATGTTATTTCTCATAAAAAAATCTTTTGCTTCTAACATAAAATTTGGCGATACAACTTGATCAGAATCACCATGAATTAACAAAATACTTGATGAGTTTCTTTTTCTCAATTTCAAATCCTTTTCATCAATAATTTTTCCAGAAAAACCCACAACACAATTAAAAGGTTCTTCAGAAGTAAGTCCTAAGTTTATTGACATCATGCAGCCTTGGCTAAAACCAGATAAACAAATTTGTTTATTTTCAAAATTAAATTCATTTTTAATTTCATCAATAAATTTTGATAACTTTTTTTCAGCCTTTATAGATTGATCCAAAATATACTCTGAATCATCTTTGTTTAAATCAAACCACTGATATCCATTTGGGTTTATACTGCATGGTTCATGACCATTAGGACAAATAAAAATAGTATTAGGTAAATGTCTTTTCCAGTTCAGTGAGAGCATACTAATATCCTTGCCATCACCACCATAACCATGAAGTAAGATGATAGCATTTTTAATCTTTTTATTAGTCTCTGGTTTAACCATTACTGAATCTAGGCAAAATGTCATACTATGTGAATTATGTTTTTTTATTTTAAAAACACCCTACAATACCTTCATGTTATCTGGAATAGTAGTCAAAATATTATCTATAATTTTGTTAATGGCGGTTGGGATTGTTTTAATTCTTGGTATCGGAACTTTATTTAAAGGTGGTGAAACCAGCAAAAAATATTCAAATAAATTAATGCAGTTAAGAGTTTTGCTACAATTTATTGCAATAATTGCTTTGGTTGGTTTTGCATATTTTTTCAAAAATTAGTTGTAACTAGCCAACCATTCAACAAAATTTTTTTCCTTAAAATCTATTGACCCAACAATTCTTGCAAACTCATATCCATCCTTGTTTATCAAAATTGTGGTGGGCACTCCTCTTAGTCCAAACTTTTTCGCTAAGGTAATTGGTGAGTCGAAATATATCTTAAGATTATCTATACCTAAATCCTCAAAAAATTTAGAGGCTTTTTCTAAATTATCCTGACCAACATTAATCGGAAATATTTTTAAATTGTTTAAATTTTTTTGAGATTGCAATTGATCAAGAGATGGCATTTCCTCTTTACATGGGGCACACCAAGTTGCCCAAAAATTGAGTAAAACCAAATTGCCTTCAAATTGATCAAGTTGAATTTCATTACTCTGATGATCTAAAAACGTTAATCCGTCATATTTTTTAAGCTCTTTATTGATAACAAGATTTTTTATATCTTTGATTTCTGCTGCAACACAATTAGATATTAAAAAAGCAAATAATATTAAAAATCTCATGTTAAATAGGTATAATTAATTATCATGTCGAAAAATAAAAACAACCAGGCAATATGGGGCAATAGAATAAAAAAAAACACTTCATCAATTTTTCAAAAAGTGGGAAGTTCTATAGATGTTGATAAGAGACTATATAAAGAGGATATAATTGGATCAATTGCACATGCAGAAATGTTATTTAAACAAAAAATTATCACTTTTAAAATAAAGAATAAGATTGTTTACGGTTTAAACAAAATCAAAAAAGAAATAACGAACAAAAAATTTGAATTTAATAAAAAGTACGAGGATATTCATATAAATATTGAAAAAAGACTTTTCGAAATAATTGGTGAAGATGCAGGTTTTATTCACACTGCACGATCAAGAAATGATCAAGTGATCACAGACTTGAAAATTTGGATGAAATCATCAACCAAAGAAATTAATATTCTATTAGATACTATTATTAAAAGTGTAATAAAAGCAGCAGAAAAAAATATATATACTCTTATGCCTGGATTTACTCATTTAAAAAATGCTCAGCCAGTTTCATTTGGCCACTATTTGATGGCCTATGTTGAAATGTTTAAAAGAGATAAAAAGAGATTCATAAATAATCTAGATAGTTTAAATGAAAATCCTTTAGGTGTCGCTGCTTTAACTGGAACCTCTTTTAATATTGATAGAAATTATACTACAAAAAAACTTGGATTTACAAAACCAACTAATAACTCAATAGATACAATTTCTGACAGGGATTTTGTGCTAGATTTTCTTTACTCTATTTCAGTCTGTGCCATGCATATTTCTAGAATAGCTGAGGAACTTATCATATGGAACTCTGATGCTTTCAAGTTAATAAATTTATCAGATAAAGTTGTAACTGGTTCTTCGATAATGCCACAAAAAAAAAATCCAGATTTACTAGAATTTTTACGAGGAAAGTCTGGAATTATTTATGGTAATTTATTTTCTATGCTTACAGTTTTAAAAAGTTTACCTTTATCTTACTACAAAGATCTTCAAGACGATAAGGAAATTGTTTTTAAATCTAATGATACACTGCAAAATTGTTTAAAAATACTTAATGAGATTCTTAAAAATTTTACACCAAATAAAAAACAAATGATAGAATTAGCTAACACAGGATATTTGACTGCAACTGATCTTGCAGATTATCTCGTAAAAAATCACTCAATGCCATTTAGAAAAGCATACAAAGTGACCGCTAATATTGTGAACTTTGCTGAAAAAAAGAAAAAAAATCTCGATCAATTAACGCTGGCTGAACTTAAAAAAATTGAACCAAAACTATCAAATGATGTATTAAAAGTGTTTGATTTAAAGAATTCTGTAAATTCTAAGAAATCATATGGTGGAACATCTTTTGATAATATTAAAAAAATGATATTGAAATATAAAAGAAAAAAATGAAAAAAAAGATTATTTTAGCAATAATTGTATTTTCTACATTGATCGCTTGTGGAAAAAAAGGAGACCCAGTCTATAAAGAATCTCAAAGTAATTCAAAAATACCAAGCTACTTTCTAAATAAAGCTTAATGAGATTTTTAAATAGTAAACTTAAGATTGAAAATACAATCCTGCAAAATATTGCTAAAAAATATGGAACACCTGCATATTGCTACTCGTATAAACAACTTAGAGAAAATATAAATGATTTTAAAAAAAATTTTAAATCCATATCACCATTAATTTGTTTTGCTATTAAATCAAATACTAACTTAAATTTGATAAAAGAAATAAAAAAATTTGGACTTGGAGCAGATGTTGTATCAATGGGTGAATTAATGTTAGCTCTTAAGGCTGGAATTAGTCCAAAGAAGATTGTTTTTTCAGGAGTTGGTAAGACTTCCAAAGAAATCAATTTTGCAATTGATAAAAATATTTTATTAATAAATTCAGAGTCCAAAAGCGAAATCATAGAAATTGATAAAATTGCTAAAATAAAAAAAAAACAAGTTAATATTGGTATTAGATTAAACCCAAATACTGATGCGAAAACTTTGAGCCAAATATCGACAGGTAAAAAAGATAATAAATTTGGAGTTAATGATAAAACATTTTTTGAACTAGTAAGATATTGTAAGAATTCTAAAAATATTAATTTAAAATGTTTAAGTGTTCATATTGGAAGTCAAATTTTAGATCATAAACCCTATGAAAAAATGTTAAGAATATTAGATAAAATTATCAAAAAAACCCAATATAAGTTTGATTTTATTGACCTTGGGGGAGGTATGGGCATCCCATACAATAATAATAAAAAACTAAATTATAAAAAATATCATTCAGCAATTAAAAAATTTTTAAAAAATAGAAAATCTCAGATTATATTTGAGCCAGGTAGATCAATAATCGGTAATGCAGGAGTTTTAATATCAAAAGTAATTTACATAAAAGAGAGTTATAAAAAAAATTTTGTTATTCTAGATGCTGCTATGAATGATTTAATGAGACCCGCACTTTATGGTGCAGTACATCGCATCTTACCTTTGTTAAAAAGAGGTAAAAAATCAAAGAAGATTTATGAGTTCGTTGGCCCAATTTGCGAAAGCACTGATAAGTTTACGTCCATAAAAAATTTTCAAGAACTAAAAGAGAAAGATTTTATCGCAATTTGCGATGTAGGTGCCTATGGTATATCACTCAGTTCTAATTATAATCTTAGACCTAAACCTATAGAAATATTAATTAATGGATCTAAAATAAGAGTAGTTAAAAAAAGACAAAAGCACCATGAGATAATTTAGCTTTTGATAATTAATGATAAGAAACTTTCTATTTTCAATTTTCTTTTTTTCAGGAATAATTTTAATTTCAATTATTTTTCTGCCAGCGTTAATCTTACCACAAAAATTTACACTTTTTGGTGGGAAATTAATGGGTTATTGGGCTGCTATTTGTTTAAAAATTTTCTTGTCCACAAAAATCATTGTCAAAGGTAAAGAAAATTTAATTAAAAATGAAAAATTTTTTATTGCTTCCTCTCATCAATCTATGTTTGAAACTTTTTTCCTACAAACGATTTTTAATTCTCCTGTATTTATCTTAAAAAAAGAATTACTTATGATACCTATTTTTGGCTGGTACTTAAAAAAAATAGGATCAATTTCTATCAAAAGAAATAAGGTATCGAAAGAAAACATCAATTTTTTTGAAGATATTTCTAAAATAATTGCAAATACAAATCGACCAATAATAATTTTTCCTCAAGGAACTCGAGTATTACCCCACGAACAACCTCCATTTAAAAAAGGTGCATCAAGGATTTATGAAGAATTGAAAATAAAATGCCAACCGGTTGCTATTAATTCTGGTTACGTCTGGCCAAAAAAAGGAAAAAAAGATATTAATAAAACAATTACAATTTCAATTTTGGAACCTATCAAACCTGATTATTCCAAGGAAGAATTTTTAGGGATTTTAGAGAAAACTATATATTCTGAGCTTAAATTGCTAAATTAACCTTTCATAGGCATAACTACAAAAATACTATCGAAATCACCAGGATCTTTGATTAGCGCAGGTGAACCTGAATCATTTAGAAACATTTCAATATTATTTCCATCTAATTGTGAAGCAACATCTATAAGATATTTAGAATTAAAACTAATTTCTAAATCATGATCAAATTTCACTACAAGGGATTCTTTTCCATCACCGCTGTTGGTATTATTTACAGACAAATCTAGTTTATCTTTACTTAAGCTAAATTTTACACCATCTTTTTTATCAAGCGATACTGAGGCTACTCTATCCACCGAACTTTGAAAAATTTTAAGGTCAATTTCCAATTTTTTTTGATTATTTTTTGGAATTACTTGAATGTAATTAGGAAATTTTCCATCTATTAACTTAGAAATTAAAATACTATTATTTAATTCAAATTTTATCTTAGATTTCATATTTGAAATTTTTACTTCACCATCATAATTTTCTAATAATGAACTTAATTGAAAAATAGTCTTTTTAGGTAATATAATCGGTTCAAAAATTTTTTTTTCATTTAATCTAAGTTTAGAAATGGACATACGATGACTATCAGTTGATACTGCAGTTAAGTAATTCTTATCCTCAACCTCTGTTTGATGAAAATAAATTCCACTTAAATAATGTCTGGTCTCATCATTTGACACAGAAAATTTACATTTATTTAGCAACTTTAATAGGTCTTTTGATTTAAGGCTAAATTCATTCTCATTAAAATTTTCATCTGTTAAAGGAAATTCCGAAGCAGGCATACAGTTTAAATTAAAAATAGATTTTTCTGATTCTAGATGAAGTTTGCTATTGTCTGTTAAAGTTAAATTTATTTTTTTTCCTGATGAGAGTTTTCTAACAATATCATACATAGTAGACGACGTAGTGGTTGTTTTTCCTTCCTCTATGACTTCGACGTTATTTATTTGATTAATAAATATTAAGTCTAAATCTGTCGCTGTTATAGTGAGTTTTGAATTTTGTGCATCGAGCAATATGTTTGACAATATTGGAAGTGTACTTCGTTTTTCTATGACTCCTTGACAATAATTTAATGCTTGCTGTAGGTCTTGTTGGTTTACATTAAACTTCATTTTCTTCATTGCTATATAATATTTGATTTTTTAGTTTATCTATATTTGCAATCATATCTGGATCTTTTTCTTTTAATTTTTCAATAGTTTTAACTGAGTGAATTATAGTTGTGTGATCTCTATTTGAAAACTCTCTTCCAATTTCAGGAAGAGATTTTGAAGTCAAAATTTTTGTTAAATAAATTGCTGTTTGCCGTGGTCTTACTAGATACCTAGATCTTCTTGATGAAAGCATTTCATTTTTACTAATCTTAAAAAATTTACACACAATAGTTTGAATGAGATCAATAGTTACTTTATTTTCATTTAAATTGAGTAAATCTTTTAATATAACTTTTGTCTCAGCTAAGCTTGGTATTTTGTTATAAATTCTTGAAAAGGATATAATTCTATTTATTGCACCCACCAATTCTCTTACACTCGTTGTGATTTTAATGCTTATAAAATCCTTAATTTCCTCAGGTATATTAAACTTTTCAGGATACAAATTATTTAAGTCACTTATTTTACTTTCAAGGATTTTTTTTCTGAGTGCTAAATCAGTTTTTTGAATATCCACAACTAGACCTCCTGCAAATCTTGACTTTATCCTCTCCTGAATTCTTGACAGCTTATTAGGAGATCTATCAGAAGAAATTATAATTTGAGAACCTTTGTCTAATAATGCATTAAAAGTATGAAAAAATTCTTCTTGCATTGCCTCTTTACCATTCATGAATTGTATATCATCAATTAACAAAATATCTGTATTACGAAAATACTCTTTAAATTTGACCATATCATTAGATTTGATTGATTTTACAAATTGATACATAAAACGTTCTGCCGATATAAACATAACCTTATTGTCTTTTTTCAGGTGATAACCAATTGCATTTAAAAGATGTGTCTTGCCCATTCCAACACCACCATAAAGATAAAGTGGATTATAATGTGAAATATTCTCTGAAACTTTTACAGAAGCTTCGTATGCTAATTTATTGCTGGAGCCAGTAATAAAGTTTTCAAAATTTTTGTTAGGATCTATTCGATTATATTGTAAATAAGAGTCTTTTATAAAAGAAACATTTTCTTTATTTTCTATTACATTAGTATTATTTTCATCCTGAGTTAAAGTAGGTTTATTTTCAGTTATTTTGAATTCAATTCGAACAATTTCTTTTTTATAATTTTTTATAATTTTCAAGATTTGATCTAAGTATCTAGATGTAATCCAATCACGAATGAATCTAGTAGGTACAGATAATAAGATATAATTATTGATTTCCTCGACAAAAGTTATTTTTTTAAGCCAACTTTCGTAAATATCTAGTCCTAATTTATTTTTCATTTCAGCTTGAACTAAATTCCAATCAAGAATATCGGATTTAGAATCTTTTAAACTATTATTTTTTATAGAATTGTTCATAAATGTGGAGAGTGTTCAGTTAGAACCATAATAAAATTATTGCAACAAATAATTTTAAAAAATAAAAAAAAAATAAAATCTAGGATTGTGTAAATTTTTTTTTTTAAAAAAAAGTATTTGACAAAAAAAAATAAAAAAAAAATATAAATAAAATTTATAATTGAATTAAATAAGTTTGTTTATTTACTAAATCTAAATATTGTGTGGAGAATTTTTAAGATCACAGATTTTGTAGATTTAAAAGTTGTATTAGGATTAACAACCTGAAGTGTTATTAAACTAGATTGATGCTATTTTTTTGGTAAACCTTGAAACGTTTCTAGAAGCGTTTTGTTTCTTTACGATGCCTGTTTTAGCTATTTTCATCAACTCAGAATTCAACTTAGGTAAGAACTTTAAAGCCTCAGACTTCTTTTTAGCTTCAATTAAAGAATTCATTTTCTTCAAAGCATTTTTATATCTACTTTTTCGAGCCTTATTAACAGCTGTTTGTTTTGAAATTCTTCTTATTCTTTTGATTGCTGATTTTGTGTTAGCCATATGCGCAGGGGTATAACTTGAGAATGAATTTTGGTCAATTAAATAATTATTATATTTGGCAGATATTGCAAAAAAAAGAAGATCTATTGGAAATCATTTTTTTTTTAATAATTCCGTTGCATCCAAACCTTTTACAATTAAGTCCTTTTCTCTCATAAACATTAAAATTCTTTTGGAAATTTCCTGATTTACCTGATGTGTTTTTAAAATCTCTAATACTTGATCCTCCCTTTTTGATAGCATTAATCAAAACCTTTTTGGAATTAAATATTATTTTTTTACAATCTTCTTTATTTAATAAAGATACTTTTTTATCAGGTTTAATTTTACATAAAAATAAAATTTCACTTGCATAAATGTTTCCTATCCCCGATACAAAATTTTGATCTAATAGAAAGTTTTTTATATTTTTTGTTTTTCCTTTTAAAAAAGAATAAATATAACTTAAGTTAAATTCTGATTGAAAAGGTTCTGGTCCAAGTTTAGAGAATCTTTTATCCAAAAAATGTTCATTAACCACTATTTCAAAAAAACCAAATCTTCTTGGATCGTTGTATACAATTTTAAGATCATCAAAAACTATTTCTACATGATTATGTTTTTTAGGCAATGTAGGTGAGCTATAAAAACTGGTATTAGTTACTAAACTTTTTTTTTGATTATAAATTAGATGAATAGTTCCTGACATACCCAGATGTAAAAGACAATAACTTTGATTTGACAGGCAAATAATCAGATATTTTGAAAATCTTTTTACTTTGATTATTTTTTTGCCTTCAAGGAATCTTGGAAAATTAAGTGGGATTTTAGTTCTTAAATTTCTATTTCTAACTATTACTTTTTTGACCTTTTTTTGTTTAATCTTTTTGTCTAAAGATTGACGTACAATTTCTACTTCTGGTAATTCTGGCATTTAATACTATATTGATTATATATTTTTGAATTATGCAACAATATCTACAAAATAAAAAAGGATTAGTCCAAAATGTGTTTAATCAAGTGTACGATCGTTATGATCTAATGAATGATTTTATGTCATTAGGGATTCATCGATTGTGGAAAAAAAGTCTATTAAATATGATGAATCCATCCAGTAATCAAAATTTAATTGATGTTGCTTGTGGTACTGGAGACATAGCTAAACTATTTGTTAAACATGTAAATAAATTATCTCGTATTGTATGTGTCGATCCAAATAAAGGGATGATAAGTAAAGGGAAAGAAAAGTTATCTAAGTTTAAAAATATAAATTGGATTATATCTCCAGCCGAAAAAATTCCTTTATCTGATAATTTATTCGACTTTTATACTATAAGTTTTGGTTTAAGAAACACTGCCAATATAGATAAGGCTCTTTCTGAGGCTTATAGAGTTTTAAAACCAGGGGGTCGTTTTTTATGCTTGGAGTTTTCAAAAATTCAGAATACAAATTTAGAAACCCTTTATAAAAATTACTCTAAGCTAATACCTTCTATTGGCAAGTTTGTTGTTGGTGAAAAGCAGCCGTATGAATATCTAATTAAAAGTATTAAAGATTTTTTAAACCAAGAGGAATTAATTGACTCAATGGTTAAAAACAATTTTGAAAAATGTACCTATAGAAATTTATCAGGTGGAATAGTTTCTATTCATAGTGGATGGAAATTTTGATGGTAAAAAAATTAATTATTCTCTTTAAACTTGGAAGAAAAGTAGCTTGTTCTGATATTTTAAATATTGTATCAAAATTTAAGGAACCACCTTTATCTATAAAGATTTTATTTAAGATATTATCATTTTCCTTTTCACCAAAAAAACAAATAGATGCAAATAAAGACGAGGGAGAGAGACTATCTGACTCTTTAGAGTCAATGGGAACAACTTTTATTAAACTTGGTCAATTTTTAGCAACCAGACCTGATATAATTGGTGAAGAACTTTCCAAAAAACTCGAAAACCTTCAAGATAAATTGCCACCATTTTCTCTGTTACAAGCTAAAGAAATAATTAAAAATGATCTAGGTAACGAAAGTTATGACTCTATTATAAATTTAAGTGAACCAGTTGCTGCTGCTTCAATTGCTCAAGTCCACAAAGCTCAAATTAATGACAATGGAGTTCTTAAGGATGTTGCAATTAAAACTCTAAGACCAAACATAAAAAAAATATTCAATGAGGAGATTGATGCAATAATGCTTTTTGCTTTTTTAATAGAATCATTTATTAAAAAAACAAAAAGACTCAAGCTGGTAGAAGTAGTATTTTTATTAAAAGAAATCACAAATCTAGAGATGGATTTAAGATTTGAAGCAGCTGCTGCAAATGAATATGCTGAAAATACAAAGAATGATGTTGGATTTAGAGTTCCTAAAATTTATTGGAATTATACAAGCGAAAATGTAATGACCCTAGATTGGGTGGATGGAATATCTATTAGAGAAACGGAAGAGCTAAAAAATAAAGAATTTAATACTGAAAAAATTGCAGAAGATATTATTCAAAATTTTTTAAGACATGCTGTAAGAGATGGTTTTTTTCATGCAGATATGCACCAAGGCAATATTTTCATAGATAATGATGGTCAAATTGTTCCTATTGATTTTGGAATTATGGGTAGATTAGATAAAATGAGTAAAAGATTTTTAGCTGAAATTTTATTTGGTTTTATTCAAAGAGATTATCGTAAAGTTGCTGAAGTACATTTGATTGCAGGTCTTGTGCCAAAAGAAGTTCCAATAGATGATTTGGCTCAAGCCCTAAGATCCATCGGTGAACCAATTTTTGGTCAAGCAGTTAAAGATATTTCTGGAGGAAAATTATTAAAGCAACTATTTGATGTAACAGAAAAATTTAACATGCAAACTCAACCTCAGCTTCTAATGTTACAGAAAACAATGGTTGTTGTTGAAGGTGTAGCTAGAAAATTAAATCCAAACACAAATATTTGGACCACTTCAAAACCAGTTCTTGAAAGTTGGCTAAAAGAAACAAAAGATCCAATGACAAAACTAAATGAGACACTTCAAAATACATCTGAAGTAATAAAAAGATTACCGGAATTTCCTGAAATTATGGATAAAGCTAATCAAGCTCTTACTTATCTTGCTAGTGGACAAATCCCACAAAACTCAAATTCCTATACGGCCTTAAACACTCAAAAATCAGAAATGACTGCTTTTAGAAACCAATCTATTATTGGTTTATTAATCCTTGTAATTTTTGGTCTTTTAATATTTTAATTCAGTCGATGAAAGATTTATCAAACAAAAAAATTCTTTTTATAATATGTGGTGGAATTTCTGCTTACAAAAGTCTTGAAACGATAAGAATGTTTAGAAAGAATAATGCTGAAATAAAAACAATACTAACTAAAAGTGCAAAGGAGTTTGTAACCTCATTATCTGTAGCATCATTATCTCAAGGTAAAGTTTATGATGATTTATTTAGCCTAGAGAATGAGACAGAAATGGACCATATTTCTTTATCAAGATGGTCCGATGTAATCATCATCGCTCCAGCAACTGCCAACACCATTTCCAAATTAAGCCAGGGTAACTCAGACGACTTAGCATCCACAGTTATATTAGCTTCAAATAAACAAGTTTTTTTAGCTCCAGCAATGAATGTTAGAATGTGGGAACATCAGTCTACACAAAATAATCTAAAAACATTGAAAGGTTTTGGCTACAAAATTATTGGGCCTGAAATAGGTGATATGGCTTGTGGTGAATATGGTGAGGGTAAAATGTCTGAACCTTTAGTTATTTATGAGGAAATTCAAAATTTTTTATTAAGTAAAATTAAAAATAATAAACTCAAAGCACTAGTAACTGCGGGTCCTACTAATGAATATATAGATCCTGTAAGATTTATTACAAATAAATCTAGCGGTAAACAGGGTTACGAGATAGCAAAATCGCTCTATAAAAGAGGTTTTGATACCACTTTAATATCTGGACCTACAAACCTAAAAATAGATGAAAATATTAAATTAGTCAAAGTTGAGACTGCTGAAGAAATGTTTAAGGCCACTCAAAAAAATCTTCCGACTGATATAGCTGTATTTGCTGCTGCTGTTGCTGATTTCAAAGCTAGTTATGAACATAAAGAAAAGATTAAAAAAGTTGATAATTTAACATTAAACTTGGAAAGGAATATCGATATTTTGAACTATGTTTCTAATCATAACTCTATGAGACCAAAAATGGTTATAGGTTTTGCTGCTGAAACAACAAGTTTAAAGAAAAATGCTGTACAAAAATTAAAAGATAAAAATTGCGACTGGATAATAGCTAACGACGTCTCAAAAGATGAAAGTGGTTTTGATAATGAAAATAATGAAGTTACAATTTTCTATAAAAATGAAAAAATGAAAAAGGAGAAACTTTCATTAAAAAAGAAGTCAGAGATTTCAGAGGAAATTGTAGATAGAATAGTTGCTCAAATAAATTAATGGTTAAAGTTCTAATCAAAAAACTTGACCCAGCTGTACAATTACCCGAATATAAAACCAGTGGCGCATCAGGTGTAGATTTAGTCGCATTTATAAAAGAACCCATTAATCTAGAACCCAAAACATCTGTTTTAATTCCCACGGGATTATCTGTTGCTTTCCCAGAAGATTACGAGATTCAAATAAGACCAAGATCAGGTTTAGCAGCCAAAAATAATATTAGTGTGTTAAACACTCCAGGAACAATTGATAGTGATTATAGAGGAGAAATAAAGGTTATCATCTATAATCATGGTAATGAAAATTTTTCAATTAATAATGGTGATAGAATTGCTCAAATGATCCTAGCACCTGTGGTCAAGATGGAATTAGAAGAAAAAAATGATTTACCTAAGTCTATCAGAGGTAAAGGTGGATTTGGTTCAACAGGTAAATGAATATCAATTTAGATAAAAATCAAATAGAGAGATTTTCAAGACAAATAGTTTTAAAAAATATTGGAAGCTTAGGTCAAAAAAAAATTATTGGAGCTAAAGTTTTAATCATTGGAATGGGGGGTTTAGGTTGTCCTGCAGCTGAGTTTTTAGCAAGAGCAGGTGTAGGTGTTTTGGGCATTGTTGACCCTGATATTGTTAATTTATCAAATATTCACAGACAAAGTCTTTACAGCATCGAAGACTTAAAAAAATCCAAAATAAAGTCTGCTCAAAAAAAATTAAAAAAGATAAACTCAAAAATAAAAATAAACGCGTATAAAATAAGATTAAATATTAAAAATTATCAAAAAATTATAAAAAATTATGACTACATAATTGATGGATCAGATAATTTTGAAACAAAGTTTTTAATTAATGATGTTTCAAGAAAATATAAAAAATTTCTTGTAACTGGAGCAATAAGTAAATTTGATGGTCATATTTTTAGTTTTGATTTTAAAAATAAAAAAACACCTTGTATAAGATCTTTTTATCAAGAATATGAGATTTCAGATGATATATTAAATTGTGAATATGAAGGTATCTTGGGGACAGTAGCTGGTATAATAGGAATTTTGCAAGCGAATGAAATTTTAAAAAAAATTTTATCTATCGGTAAAAATTTGAATGGTCAAGTTTTGGTTATAGATCTATTAAATCTGAATTTTAGAAAAATTAAATTTAAAAAGTTAAAAGATGTTAAAAAAAAAATTTAAACTTTTTCTTATAACTTTATTTTTATTATCTTTTACCTCATTAAGTTGTGCTCAAGAAATTTTCTTGTCTTTAAAGAAAAGTAAAGTGAATGTAAGGTATGGACCGAGTTTTGAATCTCCTATAAAGTTTGTTTATAAAAAAGTGAATTTGCCTCTAAAGCAAATTGATGAAAAAGAGAACTGGCGAAGAGTAATTGATTTTAAAAACAACAGCGGATGGATACATTGGTCTCAATTAAAAAAAATAAATTCAATAATTCCCACAAAAGACAAAATTTTATTCAAAAATCCGACAAATTTTTCTAAACCATTGGCTAAAATTAAAAGTGGAAGAGTTTTAATAGTTCAAAAATGCAATGGAATTTGGTGCAAAATAAATACGGATGATTTTGAAGGTTGGATAAAGACAAACAATATTTGGGGTGTATTAGATTAAGAGTTTTTTGATTTACTCGCCCACCACTTATCTAAAATAAAATACCATATAGAATTAGCTATTGGTTCAACTATTGCGTCTGTTAGTGCTATCATAAAGCTGACATCAGCAACAAACATTAAAACAGTTATAGCTATAGCAAAATGACCAATTGTATAAATAATGGTTCTTAAAATTGAACCTCTATTATTTGTGTAAATCTGTCCAGCAGCTTTGAATATGCCGGTTGTTAATTCCATTATTTTTTAAACGGACTATCAAGCACACAAGCAACTAGGTGCACTCTAGCCTGTTCTCCACCATTAAAAAAATTATGATATTTCGTGTTATTTGTTATCCATACCTTACCATCAGCTGGAAGATGTTTTGCTACATTTTCAATTACCATTGAACAGCCCTTATTAGTAATAATTGGTACATGCAGTCTACATTCAGGATCTTTATGCCAGCTTAATGTCGATCTTGGCTCTTTTAATAATAATCTAACTCTACCTAGTTTAAACCTTTTACTTAAAGTGTCGTAAACTTCTTTAAAATAAGTATTTTCAAATTCAGGAACCAATTGAGTATATTTTGACTCATCTATATCAACATCTCGAGAAACTTCTTTTCCAGTTTCATCGGCAATTGTCCAATATTTACCTCTTATATTATTTCCTTCAACAGAACTTCTGTCGTTTGGAATTTGGTTTAATGGTATTGCACCAAAGTGGGTAACCCCAGGAGAATTGAATTTTTTAGCTTTTAACACTTTATCCAAATCATTTCTTAACTTTGATATATCAAAATTGAGATTAGGAACTTCATAGAAGTCCTCAAAATTTGCTGTTCCCATATTTTTTTGTCCTATTTTATAGAATTAGTTTAATTTCAAATCAAATCGATCAGAATTCATAACTTTTGCCCATGCCGCGACAAAATCTTTAACAAATTTATCACCTGAATCTTCACATGCATAAACTTCTGCTAGAGCTCTTAGTTGAGAATTTGAACCAAAAATTAAATCAACTCTTGTCGCCTTCCATTTCGTTTTTTGAGTTTTTCTATCTTTACCAATAAATGTTTGTTCAGATTTATCTTCCTCTTTCCAAGTCGTATTCATGTCTAAAAGATTTATGAAATAATCGTTAGTAAGAGAACCAGGTCTGTTAGTAAAAACACCATGTTTTGAGCCATCAAAATTTGTGTTTAACACTCTCATACCACCCACAAGTGCAGTCATTTCTGGAGCTGTTAAACCCATCAATTGAGCCTTATCAACAAGTTTTTCCTCTGCAGAAACATTTGAAGCTCCACCATTTAAGTAGTTTCTAAAACCATCTGCTTGTGGTTCTAGAAGACCAAATGAGTTGATATCAGTCTGATCTTGCCTTGCATCTCCCCTTCCTGCTGAAAATGGAACTTGAACTTTGTAGCCAGCTTTTTTTGCAGCCATTTCGATACCAACACCACCAGCTAGTACAATCAAATCTGCCATTGAAACACTTTTCTTTTTACTATCGAATTTGCTTTTAATTTTTTCTAAAGCTTTAATTACAATCGATAATTTTTTTGGATTGTTCACTTTCCAATTATTTTGTGGTTCCAACATTATTCTAGCACCATTAGCACCACCTCTTTTATCAGAGCCTCTGAACGTAGATGCTGAAGCCCATGCAGTAGAAACTAAATCTGGAATTGATATTTTTGATTTAGAGATTCTAGTTTTTAAATCTTTAATATCCTTTGATTTAAGTTTATATTTAGGCTTATCAATTGGATCCTGCCAAATTAGTTGTTCTTTTGGAACCTCGCTACCAAGATAACAAACTCTTGGCCCCATATCTCTGTGAGTTAATTTAAACCATGCTCTCGCAAAAGCATCATGAAATTCTTTTGGATTTTGGTGAAAATGTTTTGTGATAGGTCCATAGCTAGGATCAACTTTCATCGATATGTCGGTTGTTTGCATCATTGGTGGATGAAGCACACCTTTTTGATGTGCATCGGGAACCATTTTAATCTCTTGCCCATTTTTCTTAGGAGTCCATTGATGAGCACCAGCTGGGCTTTTTGTAAGTTCCCACTCATGTCCATATAAACAATCCAAATAACCCATATCCCATTGAATTGGATTTTGAGTCCAAGCGCCCTCAATACCACTACTTATTGTATCAACACCTTTTCCAGATTTATATCCACTATTCCACCCAGTTGACTGATCTTGAAGTCTTGAAGCCTCAGGATCCGGTCCTTTATATGATTCAGATGCTGCACCATGAGATTTTCCAAACGTATGTCCTCCAGCAACTAATGCTGCTGTCTCATAGTCATTCATAGCCATTCTGCCAAATGTCTCTCTAATATCATGTGCTGCTAGTTTTGGATCTGGATTAGCGTCAGGACCTTGCGGATTTACATAGATTAAACCCATATGTGAAGCTCCTAGTGGCTGTTCCAAATCTCTCTTTCCGCTATATCTTTCCACACCTAACATTTCTTTTTCTGAGCCCCAATAAATATCATCTTCTGGTTCCCAAATATCAGTTCTGCCAGCTCCGAAACCAAAAGTTTTAAAACCCATTGAGTCTAAAGCTACATTTCCAACAAGTATAAATAAATCTGCCCATGAAATTTTTCTTCCATATTTCTTTTTAATAGGCCATAAAAGTAATCTAGCTTTATCTAAGTTAACGTTATCTGGCCAAGAATTAAGTGGCGCAAATCTTTGATTACCTGTTCCTGCTCCACCTCTACCATCACCAGTTCTGTAAGTTCCAGCGGCATGCCAAGCTAATCTAATAAATAATGGACCATAATGACCATAATCTGCTGGCCACCACTCTTGGGAGTCTGTCATTAATTTTTTTAAATCTTTTTTTAGTGCTTTGTAATTTAGTTTTTTAAATTCTTTTGCATAATTAAATTTTTTATCCATAGGGTTAGATAAATTCGAATGCTGACTAAGAATTTTTAGATTTAAACTGTTTGGCCAAAAGTCTCTTACCGTTTGACCTCTTCCCGCAGAAAACTTTGCAGGTGTTCCTGCACCGGTAAAAGGACATTTGCTCATTTGATTAGCTTTAAAAGACTTGTTTTTGAAATTTTCAGTACTCAT